>CBFHLA010000009.1:0-24174 GCA_965656575.1 Gammaproteobacteria bacterium | reverse complement strand
CGAAGTTTATAAAAAACTAAATTTTGATATTCCAATTGGTACTGAAGGCGATTCATACGATAGATATCTTGTGAGAATGCATGAAATGAGAGAATCAGCGAATATTATTAAACAATGTTGTGATTGGTTAAAGAACGATAGCGGAAATTATATCTCATCTAATACTAAGATAGCGCCACCTAACAGAGATGACATGAAAGATAATATGGAATCGCTGATACATCACTTTAAGTTATTTAGTGAAGGTTACTGTGTTCCTGAAGGAGAGACATATACTGCAGTAGAAGCTCCTAAAGGAGAATTTGGAGTGTACATGATATCAGATGGAGCGAATAAGCCATATAGATTAAAAATCAGAGCTCCAGGATTTCCACATCTTGCTGCTCTAAACGAAATGTCAAAGGGACATATGCTTTCTGATGTAGTAACAATTATAGGCACTCAAGATATTGTTTTTGGAGAGATTGATAGATAATGAATGATAAAGATAATTTTCCAAAGCATCTAATAGAAGATATTGATGTGATACGAAGCAAGTTTCCGTCTGATAAAAGTAAATCTGCGATTATTGAATCATTGTTGATTATTCAGCATCATAATAATGGATATTTAAATGAAGAACTAATTTCTTCTTTGGCTAATTACCTTGGTTTAACTAAAATTGACGTCTATGAAGTTGCCACCTTTTATTCTATGTTTAATCTACAGCCGATAGGTAAAAATATAATTTCAGTATGTACAAACGTATCATGTATGTTAAGAAAATCTGATGACATAGTAAATTACATTGAGAAAAAACTTAACATTAAAGTAGGGGAATCTACTAAAGATAATAAATTTTATCTTAAAGATGAGATGGAGTGTTTAGCTGCTTGTAATGGAGCACCTATGATGCAAATTAATCATATAAATTATGAAAACCTTACATATGAAAAAATAGATAAGATATTAGATGAGATACCCAATGACTAAACTATGTACTGCGACCTTTTCTCTGGATAATCCTTCAAGTATAGAAACATATCTTGCACAAGATGGTTATGATTCATGGAAGAAAATCATTAGAGACAGGACTCCAAAGTCAGAAATTATTCAATTAGTTAAAAAATCTGGATTGAAAGGAAAAGGAGGAGCTGGATTTTTAACGGGACTGAAATGGTCTTTTATAAATTCAGCTGAAAAACAAAGATATTTAGTTTGTAATTCTGATGAGAGTGAGCCTGGCACATGTAAAGATAGAGACATACTCAGATATAATCCCCACGCAGTTATAGAAGGAATGCTTATAGCATGTTATGCAATAGGTGCATCCGTTGGTTATAACTATCTAAGGGGAGAATTTATCGGTGATCAATGGATTATTTTTAATACTGCTGTTAAGGAGGCATATAAAAATAATCTTATTGGAAACAAAATTTTAAATTCTGATATTTCTATAGATATAATCCCTCTGATTGGTGCTGGTGCATATATTGTTGGAGAAGAAACAGCAATGTTAGAATCAATAGAGGGAAAGCGAGGTATGCCTAGAATTAAACCGCCTTTCCCAGCTGTTCAAGGTTTATATGGAAAACCAACTATTATTAATAATACAGAAACTCTAGCAACTGTTCCCTACATACTAAAAAATGGTAGTGAATGGTATAAAAATCTTGGACTAAATGATTCTATTGGCGTAAAAATGTTTTGTATGAGCGGACATTTAAATCGTCCGGACGTTATCGAAGCGCCACTTGGAATTCCATTTTCTGAGTTATTAAATCAATGCGGAGGAGTTTTAAACAATAAAAAACTAAAAGCCGTTATTCCGGGAGGTTCATCTGTTCCTGTTGTAAAGGGCAAAGATATAATTAACATACCAATGGATTATGAATCTCTTATGTCAATCGGAACTATGTTAGGCTCCGGCGGAATAATAGTCATGGATGAATCAACTTGTATGGTTTCAGTGCTTGAGAGAATATCAAGATTTTATTATGCAGAATCTTGTGGCCAATGTACGCCTTGTAGAGAGGGAACTGGATGGTTATACAAGACACTTGTAAAAATTAAGTTAGGCAGAGGAACGCAATCTGATTTAGATCTTCTAAACAGGATTGCAAATCAAATTGAAGGACATTGCATATGCGCATTAGGTGATGCTGCATCAATGCCTGTGATTAGTTTCCTTAAGAATTTTTGGAACGAATTTGAATATTATGTTGATAAAAAACAATCAATGGTGAGCTAAGTGGAAATATTTATAAATGATAATAAATATGAAGCATTTGATAATGAAACTATAATTCAAGTTACAGATCGCCAAAATATACACATCCCGAGATTCTGTTACCACAAACGACTGAGTATTGTTGCAAGTTGCAGAATGTGTCTTGTGGAAGTTGAAGGTGCTAAGTTCCCACAACCGGCATGCTCCACTTTAGTTAGAGAAGGCATGAAAATTAAAACCACAGGTAGTGTTACTGAGGATGCTCAGAAAAGCACAATGGAATTTCTTTTAATAAATCACCCTCTAGATTGTCCAGTATGCGATCAAGCTGGTGAATGCGAACTCCAAGATGTATCTCTTGATCATGGAGATTATAATTCGAATTATAATGAAATTAAGCGAACTGTTATTGATAAAGATATAGGCAGTTTAGTTAGTACAGAAATGACAAGATGCATACATTGTAGTCGATGTGTCCGTTTCGGTGAAGAAGTTGCAGGTATTAAAGAACTTGGAATGACAGGAAGAGGTGAAAAAACTAAAATTGAAACATTTGTAAATCAAAGTCTTACTTCTGAACTGTCGGGAAATGTCATTGATCTATGCCCTGTCGGCGCATTGAATAATAATTTATATAAGTACAGCGCAAGGACATGGGATTTAGAGCAAAAAAATTCGATATCCTTTAATGATTGTTTAGGTTCAAATATTTATTATCATACATATAAAAATTCTATCAAAAGAGCTGTACCAAAAGAAAATGAGCAAATTAATTTATCATGGTTATCAGATAGAGATAGATTTGGTCATGAAGGTATAGAATCTAACGAAAGAATACTTGTTCCAAAGATCAAAGATGATAATAAACTGATAGAGACTGACCTCAATTCTTTATACTCTATTACAGCAGAAAAAATAAAAGAATTTTCTCCAAACATAACAGCTATTATGTCAGCTCAATCCTCTTGTGAGGAAATGTATTTATTTCAAAAGATTCTTAGGGAAAATGGTGTAACTAATATAGATCATCGTACTAAAGAATGCGATTTTCGATACCAATCTAATTATCCTGTTATCCCATCGTTTGATATCAAAATTAATGATTTAGCCAACATGGATAATATTATTCTTCTAAATACGAATATAAGCAAAGAATTTCCTATCCTATCTATCTATCTGAGAAATGCTATTAAAAATAATTCAACAAATGTTTTTTCACTTGCAACCTATAATTATTCTGAAAACTTTGACACAACTGTAAGCGAAATTTTTAGCCCTACTGATCTTGTCAGATATCTAAGAGATAGTGCAAATAACCAGTTAGCTAGCATTGAGGGCAACCATAAGAATCTCGTAATTTTAGGACCTTCTTCAACTCATTTAAAAAATTATACGGAGATACTTGATAGTGCAAGTAGGTTTGCTCAATTAACAAATTCAAAGTTAGCTCTCCTCGGTGATCTAAGTAATTCATCTGGAGCATGGGCTATGGGTATAATTCCGCATCGTTTACCGGGAGGTATTCAATGTGATAAATACAAAGAAAAAAATTATGAATCAGCTTATCCATCTAATGATATATTTATAGTTTATAATTTAGAACCCGAATATGATTTTTCCAATGATATTGAAATTCTAGATAAACTAAAAAAATCTAAATATAATATTTTCTTTTCATCATATATTACAGATGCTATAGAAAAATATGCAGATATTATTTTCCCTCTTGCTGTCCAGCAAGAATCGACAGGTACTCACTTAAATACAAATAAACAATTACAAAAGTCTCAAGCGGTAATTCTTCCAAAAGAAAAAGCTAAACCAGGTTTAGACTTTTTACAGAATATTTCTAAAGCTTTAGGGTTTGATATTTCTAATAACCAGATATCCGAAGATATAAGTAAGATATTATCTTCTATCAATATTACAGGTAATTATGTAAATATTGAAAATATTAGAGTATCTAAAGAAAAAGATATGTTACAAAAATATATTATTAGAAGTCCAAACACTAATAACCCAACATTAAGAAGATGTGAATCGTTATTAAATACTCATGATGCAGATAGTTTTATGAGTTTACCTATAGATATGAACATTACAGAAGATAAGAAAGTTACTTTTACAGAACATAGTAAACAAATTAAAATTAATACAAATATCAAGACACATACTAAGCCTGAAAATATTATATTAGTAAAATTTAGCGGGAGATATAAACAAAAACTTGGCAGCTGTAACTCAGTTATTGATATCGAATAATGGAATCTATTTTTTATATAATTAAGACGTTATTATCAATTTTGATAGTTGTAGTTCCTTTGTTTCTCATTGTAGCTTATGTCACTTATTCAGAACGAAAGATTATTGGTTTTATGCAGTCAAGAATGGGGCCTATGAGAGTCGGCCCTTCGGGCTTACTTCAACCTATTGCAGATGTTCTTAAACTGGTATCTAAAGAAATAATAATACCGACAAACGCTAACAAAGGTATTTTTCTCACAGCACCAATGTTAATGCTTGTACCATCACTAATGGTTTGGTCTGTTATTCCACTATCTGAATATTTTATTATTTCAAATATTAATGCAGGTTTATTATTTATACTAGCTCTCACTTCATTGAGTGTCTATGGTGTTATTCTTGCTGGTTGGGCTTCTAATTCAAAATACGCATTTCTTGGGTCAATGAGATCAGCTGCACAAATAATAGCTTATGAAATAGCAATGGGCTTTGCACTTGTTGGCGTTCTTATGCTATCCGGAAGCTTAAATTTACAGAATATTATTTATGCTCAATCAGGAAATATTTTCAGTTGGTTTTGGCTGCCTCTATTCCCATTATTTTTGATATATTTTATTGCAGGAGTAGCTGAAACAAATAGAGCTCCATTCGATGTATCTGAAGGTGAATCCGAGATTGTAGCAGGATTTCATGTTGAATACTCTGGGATGGCTTTTGCAATGTTCTTCCTTGCAGAATACATGAACCTAATTTTAATTAGCATTTTATGCAGCATAATGTTTTTCGGAGGATGGTTATCTCCATTTCAAGGTACAATCATTGATTCATACTTATCATTCATACCAGGATTTGTCTGGTTATCTCTAAAAACACTAGTGTTCATATTTGTCTTTCTTTGGCTTAGAGCTACACTACCGAGATATAGATATGATCAGATTATGAGATTAGGATGGAAAGTTTTTTTACCTATTACATTTTTTTGGCTTACCATTATTGGAATATTGATATATCTTAAGTATTTACCGCTATCATGATAAAGAACATAATTAAATTTTTTAAAAGTTTATTTTTTATAGAGATTATAAAAGGTCTTAGAATCACAGGAAAAAAATTATATAAAAAACCTATTACAATTCAGTATCCAGATGAAAAAACTCCACTATCAACAAGATTTAGAGGATTACATGCCTTAAGAAAATATCCAAACGGAGAAGAGCGTTGTATAGGTTGTAAATTGTGTGAAGCGGTTTGCCCAGCACTTGCTATAACTATAGAGACTGAAGAGAGAGAAAGTGATAAAACAAGAAGAACAACAAAATACGACATTGATTTGTTTAAATGTATTTATTGCGGTTTCTGTGAAGAAGCATGCCCTGTTGACGCAATAGTTGAAACGAGTATATTTGAATATCATTTTGAAAATAGACAAGATAGCATTATGAATAAAATAGATCTTCTAAAGATAGGTGATCTATATGAAAAAGAAGAATTAAAGGATAGAAGTGTGAATAAGCTATGAATATTGAATTAATTACATTCTTCATATTTAGCTCGCTACTTATCATCACATGCTTAAAAGTTATAACATCGGCAAATCCTGTTCTTTCTGCAGTTTATCTTGTTTTTTCATTTTTTTTATCTGCAGTATTATGGCTTCTTCTTGGAGCAGAATTTTTATCAATAATTTTAATTTTAGTTTATGTTGGTGCAGTAATGGTCCTATTTCTTTTTGTTGTAATGATGCTTGATATAAATATAGCCAAAAAAAGTGCAGCATATATTAATTATCTACCATTAGGTATTGGTATATTTCTAGCATTTAATGCACTCGTAATTTTCTTTTTTGTAAACACATTTGAGAATATTGATTACAATGCTGTTAAGAATATTGAAATTATAAGTACAAGTAATACTGAAAACTTAGGGTATTTGTTATTTACAAAATATCTAGTTGAATTTGAAATAGCAGGCTTGATTCTCTTATTAGGTATTATCTCTGCAATCATTCTTACATATAAAAAGAATCCAAAAAATAAATATCAAAACCCATCGAGTCAAATATCTGTATCTAAAAAAGATAGGCTTAAAATAATAACTGGGTTAAAAGAATAACATGATTCCGATTAGCTTTTATCTAATACTAAGTACAATTATATTTGCAATATCAATTGCCGGCATTTTTCTAAATAGAAAGAATATTCTCGTCTTATTGATGTCACTTGAGTTAATGTTTTTATCAGTCAATTTTAATTTAATTACTCTTGGGAATTATCTAGGTGATCTTACTGGCCAAGTTTTTGTATTTTTTGTCCTAACAGTTGTTGCAGCAGAGTCTGCAATTGGTCTGGCGTTACTGATAGTTCTATTTAGAAATAAAAAAACTATAGATGTTGATGATTTATCGGAGTTAAAAGGTTGATATATTTAACCCTAATATTATTACTAGCACCATTAGTAGGTACTTTACTGCTGCTTTATACTCAAGATAACTCTAAAAGACTGTCCATTTTTATTTCTAATTCTTCTATATTGATATCCTTTTTTGTTTCAATATATTTATTATTTTTATACTTTAGTCGCAATTATTTGCCAGTATCGCAAGATGTACTCGTATTTGCAGACACGAAACTATACTCATTATCATTTGGGCTCTACATAGATTCACTATCGTTAGTAATGTCAACTGTTGTGACATCAGTCTCGTTTTTAGTTCATTATTATTCAATATCATATATGAAATATGAATCTTCTTTTAACAGATTCTTCATATATACAAACTTTTTTACTTTTTCTATGTTACTGATAGTTCTATCTAACAATTTTTTTCAGTTATTTATCGGATGGGAACTAGTTGGATTATCTAGTTATCTATTAATTGGGTTTTGGACGAGTAAGGAATCTGCAATTAAAGCTAACTATAAGGCATTTTTAGTCAATAGAGTAGGTGATATAGGTTTACTGCTTGGTTTATGCTTGGTCTTTATTACTTATGGAACAACAAACTATACAGAAGTTTTTGACTTAAAAGATACTATAAATAATTCTGAATTAGACATTTTTGGAACTTCATTTAATTTACTGAGTACAATTTGTTTACTTCTTTTTGTTGGAGCTATGGCAAAATCTGCTCAGGTACCTCTTCATTTTTGGTTGCCAGACTCAATGGAGGGCCCAACACCTATATCAGCACTTATTCATGCCGCAACTATGGTTACTGCTGGGATTTACATGGTTGCTAGACTATCGCCACTCTATGTCTTAACAGAGAATGTTTCGTTATTCATACTTTATGTTGGATCAGTAACAGCATTTTTCCTTGGACTTGTAGCGCTTGTTCAAAATGATATTAAAAGAATTATCGCATATTCCACTATCTCTCAATTAGGCTATATGACCGCTGCACTGGGGGCATCATTATATTCTCTTGCCATGTTTCATTTAATAACACATGCATTTTTTAAAGCTTTGTTATTTCTATGTGCTGGGTCAATAATTATGAAATGTCACCACGAGCAAGATATAAGAAAAATAGGAGGACTAAGGAAATTTATGCCAATAACTTATTTGGCTTTCTTGTATGCATCATTATCGCTTATAGGTTTTCCACTTACATCCGGGTTTTATTCTAAAGAAGTAATTATTGATGCAATTGGATACTATAATCATACAATCCCGTACATAATGCTTCTAGCTGGAATATTTATCACTACACTTTATACGTCAAAAATATTTTTCAAAGTTTTTTTTGGAGAATACACCTTACATGATAGGAATGAAAAAGAGAATGATAAAGAAATGTTAGTTCCTCTTTTTATACTAATAGCGCCTTCAGTGTTTCTAGGGTTATTTATATTTGACTCACTACTTTCAGGTACTCTATTTGGCACTTCATTAATGTCGAATACTGTTGTTTTAGATTTTTATAATAATTATGTCATAAATTCTCTCTATTTCTTTTTGCACTCCTTTGTGACTATAAATTTTATTATTTTGTTAATAGCGCTTATTTTTAGTTATTATTACTATTATAAAAAATCTTTTACTATATCAATTCCTAATTTTTTGAGCACTATTCTCAAAAATGAATACGGTTTTAATAATCTATCAACAAAGTTTATCCCAAAATTCCAAAACTTACTCACAAAATATCTATGGAAGAATATAGATATTTTAACTATTGATAACGGACTTATTAATAACACTTCCCTGATGTTTGATAAAATTTCAAACAAAGTGAGAAAATTTCATACCGGTTATATTTACCACTATTCGCTTACAATTATCTCTGCACTAATCTTAATTTTGCTAATAATACGGACAAGATACTAGATGTTTGATTTTCCAATACTAAGTTCATTAATATGGCTCCCTATATCAGTAGGATTATTATTAGTTATCTCAAACAGTCTGAGTAATAAACTTTCTGAATATTTAACGCTCATTATAACTTTTCTAGTATTACTTCTTTCCTTAAGCTTAACTAACAACTATGATCAGTCATTAAGTCAACTGCAATTTACCGAACGCATTGAATGGATAAGCGGTTTGAATATATTTTACTATCTTGCCGCAGACGGTATATCTGTATCTTTGATTTTGCTCACAGCATTTATTAACTTTCTTATAGCTATTTATGCATCATCGGAAACGTACAAGAATAAATCAGCATATTTAGGTTATTTCTTAATTTTAGAAGGCCTTTTAATGGGAACCTTTACAGCATTTGATAGCATCCTTTTTTATATTTTCTTTGAAAGCCTATTAATACCATTATTTTTAATAATAGGTATATGGGGAGGTGAAAATAGAAAATACGCCACAATAAAGTTTTTTCTGTATACACTATTTGGATCTGTGCTCATGTTAATTTCTATTATATATTTATCTACCTTAGCTGGATCATTTGCAATAAAAGATTTTTACTTGCTTAATTTATCTTTCGAGGAGGAACTGTTTATTCTTCTAGCATTTTTAATTGGTTTTGGCATAAAGATTCCTATGTGGCCAGTTCATACATGGCTACCAGATGCACATGTTGAGGCTCCAACAAGCGGATCAGTAATCCTTGCGTCTGTTCTACTAAAAGTTGGCGGATATGGAATGATTAGATTTATGCTGCCAATTACTACTGAAGCAGGTATCTTTTTGAGTGAATATATGATTTATTTATCTCTAATAGCAATTATATATATAAGTTTTGTTGCATACGCGCAAACTGATATGAAAAAACTCATTGCTTATTCATCTATCGCGCATATGGGATTTGTTACATTAGGCATATTTTTAGTATTTCATTTGTTGGGAAATAATCTAAATGCAGCAGTGATTGGGCTTGAGGGAGCAATAATTCAAATGATTTCTCATGGATTAATATCAGCAGCATTATTTTTTTGTATAGGGATTATCTATAATCACTCTAAATCAAGATTACTCAAAGACAATTATGGTGTTGTAACATTTATGCCTGTATTTTCTTTTTTAATGCTAATTTTTTTAATGGCTAACTCAGGATTACCAGGTACATCTGGCTTCGTAGGAGAATTTCTTGTTATAACATCTGCACTTGGATCAAATATTATAATTGGATTTCTTGCTGCCACATCATTACTTCTATCTGCGTCATATTCACTAAAGTTAGGAAAAAATGTATTATTTGGTGAAAACACTCAAAATATCCAAGGATACAGTGAGTGCGCTATTAATGAAAAACTTGTCCTTGGAGTATTGGTTATATTTATCCTTTATCTTGGATTAACCCCTGATTATTTATTTAAGATTATTGACCATACCACAATAAATTTTATAGATTCTATTAAATTAGGAAGAACATGATTTTCAATTTACTATTTATACCTGAAATTATATTAGCCATTGGCGTAATGATAATTATTGTGGTTGATTTATTTTTACAAAGTCATAAAGGAATTACATTTAAATTTATACAATCGCTTTTATTGCTGAGTGGTTATTATTCTATTAATGGACAAGTATCATCAATATATCAATCATATGAGCTTAGCGAATTTCTAAATGTTATAAAATTCATTTTATTATTTGGATCATTTATAATTTTTCATTACACATACAAACATTTGAAGTATTTAAATAATCTTAAAATAGAATATTTTACTATTTCTATTCTTGGTTTAATTGGG
Source organism: Gammaproteobacteria bacterium (assembly GCA_965656575.1). Taxonomy (GTDB): domain Bacteria; phylum Pseudomonadota; class Gammaproteobacteria; genus CACLCV01. Next base: position 13,566 of record CBFHLA010000009.1, on the reverse strand, counting down.
ACCATGATAATGATTTCAGCAAATAGTATGTTAATGCTTTATCTTGGAATTGAATTATTATCATTATCATTATATGCGTTAATTGGTTTTAATAAAAACTCATCACTGTCTTCAGAAGCCGCAATAAAATATTATGTTTTAGGAGCAATGTCATCAGGTATCTTGTTGTTTGGAATTTCTCTTATATATGGCTTTACAGGTTCTATTATATACTCTGAAATTGCCGATGTAGTAAATGCTACTGAGATGAATTCAGTCGAATACTTGGGAATAATATTTGGTATTGTATTTATCACTGCAAGCCTCTGTTTTAAATTTGGCGCAGCTCCTTTCCATATGTGGGTTCCAGATATATACCAAGGTTCACTAGTCAGTACGACTACACTATTAAGTACATTGCCGAAAATTGCAGTATTTATAGTTTTTTTAAAACTCTACTATATACCATTTATAAGTATGCAGAGCATGTGGTCAGATATACTTCTCTTTGTAGGTATGCTCTCAATCGTTATAGGAAGTATCTTTGCATTAACTCAGACAAATATTAAGCGGTTGCTAGCGTATTCAGCAATCTCAAATATTGGCTTTATAATATTAGCACTTGGACTTGTAACAAATGAAGGCATACAAGCATCGCTTTATTATACAATCGTATATAGTTTAACTGCTTTAGCATCTTTTGGGATAATTACTCATATTACATGTAATAGTCATGGAGTTGAGAAAATAAGTGATTTGTCTGGTTTATCTCAAACTCATCCATACTATGCAATTCTTATTCTTATCACAATGCTATCATCTGCAGGCATTCCTCCGTTGATTGGATTTCATGCAAAACTAATTGTGATAACTGCATTGATTGATAGTTCTTATATCATTCTGTCGGTTATAGTCGTTATAATGACAGTAATATCAGCTTACTACTATCTCAAAATCATTAAAACTATTTACTTTGATAGCAGAGAAGAGCTCATATCAGTCTATTCCAATGATTCTATTATTTTATCTTTGAATAGTATATCTTTGTTGATTTTAGGGATTTTTCCATATTATCTATTTGATCTTAGCAGCTACTTAATGGACTTACTTTTTGCCATCTCTATTTAACTTGAAAATAAAATCTATAAATTATAGACTTCATAGCAGTGCGGGGTGGAGCAGTCTGGTAGCTCGTTGGGCTCATAACCCAAAGGTCGTAGGTTCGAATCCTGCCCCCGCGACCATAGATTTATAAAATTCCCTCTCGCATTTTAGATATTTTAATATACAATACAAACACGGCTCCTAATGGGGCCATTTTAATGCGTGAATTATGAATGAAATTGAAGAAAATATGATGATTAAAATCAATGAGCTGTTAACAAATGATATATCAGCAATCCATGTAGGTATATTTTCAAACAGTGGAGTAAAAAACATCCAAATAATGATCGAGTCTGAAAAAGGTATTACAGTAGATGATTGCGCCCACACATCAAGACTAACCGAAGACATAATCACTATGCATAAATTTGTTGACGATAACTATAATATAGAAGTGTCATCACCAGGTATAAATAGACCTTTATTTGGTATAAAAGATTTTATTAAATTTCAAGGCGAAAGAGTATTTATAGAATTAAAAAGAAACATAAATAACCAGAGACGCTTTAAAGGATATTATGAAGTTATTGATGATTTAATCTGCATTAAAGATAAAAAAGAAACAATTGAAATATCATTTAAGGATATCAAAAAAGCTAACTTAGTTAGGGAGATAAAAATATGAATAAAGAGATACTTTTAATTATCGATACAGTCTCTAATGAAAAAAATGTCGATAGAGAAATTATCATTCATGCTATGGAAACTGCACTTGCATCTGCTGTAAAAAAGAAATACAAGTTAGACAATAAAACACAAGATGAAATAGATGTTGAGGTAACTATAAATCAAGATGACGGGTCATACACGACAATAAGAAAGTGGGAAGTTGTTGATGAGATACTAATTGATGATGAATATGAAAAGAAAATGTTAATCGAATTTGCTAAAGAAAAAAATACCGATATAAATGTAGGTGAGTATATTACTGAGGAAATAGAATCTGTTGAGTTTGGAAGAATTGTCGCTCAGACTGCGAAACAGAATATTGTTGCGAGCCTAAAAGCAGCAGAAAGGAATAGAATTGTTGATTTATATGCTCCTCGTGTTGGTGAATTGTTATTTGGTATTGTCAGAAGAGTAGATAAAAATAACGTTTTTCTTGACCTTAATTCCAATGAAGGTGGAAGCCTAAACGATGAGGCTATGATCCTTAAAGAAAATCTAATACCAAGAGAAAATATCAAACCTGGCGATAGAATTAGAGGATTCTTAATGGATGTACAGTCTGAACAAAGAGGTCCCCAGTTATATATTTCTAGAAAATGTCCTGAATTTTTAATTGAACTATTTAGACTTGAAGTACCTGAAGTTGGTCAAGGAATCATTGAAATACTTGGAGCTTCAAGGGACCCAGGCCTAAGAGCTAAGATTGCAGTTAAATCAAACGATCCAAAATTAGATGCAATTGGAGCATGTGTAGGTATGCGTGGATCGAGAGTTCAATCAGTTTCTAATGAGCTTGCAGGAGAGAGAATTGACATAATAGCTTGGGATGAAGATCCTGCGAAATTTGTTATTAATGCAATGTCTCCAGCAGAAGTTTTATCAATAGTTGTAGATGAAACAAGTAAAACGATGGATATCGCAGTTGCTGAAGAACAACTATCTCAAGCTATTGGGAGAGGTGGCCAAAACGTTAGATTAGCAAGTGAACTAACCGGCTGGAATCTTAATGTGATGAGCAAAGACGATGCAGATGACAAAAACAATAAGGAAGAGGAGGAAACAGCAACAAAATTCCAAGTTGAACTTAATGTAGATAATGATGTAGCTAAGATACTCGCTGAAGAGGGTTTTAGTACAATAGATGAAATAGCATTATGCGAAATAGAAGAGCTTCAAGAAATAAACGGCTTCGATGATGACTTAGTTAATGAGCTTAGAAAAAGAGCGATTGACGCGTACGACAAGAAACAAAAAGAAATCGACGACAAAAAGTCTCTATCGAATCTTGATGAATTAAATGATGATCATATAACATTACTTAAAAACAATGATATATTAACTATAAGTGATGTAGCAGATTTATCTATAGATGAATTACTTGATTTTATAGATATATCTAATGAATCTGCAGGAAAAGTTATTATGCAGGCGCGCGAGAGCTGGTCAGAAGAGGAATAATGTCAGAAAAAGACAACATAAAACTTAAAACCGATACTTTATCAACTAGAAAAAGTGGATCATCTACTTCAGGCGTGCATGTTAAAAGAAAAAGAAAAATCATAGCTAAACCATCTACTAAAGATAAAAAAATAAATGATACTAGCTTTGTAGAAAAAAAGGAAACCTCAAGACCTTCTGACGATAAAATTACCACCACAAAATCAATAACTAAAGAATCGCCTAAAATATCTGAAGCATTAGTCATTGATAATAAAACGCCTAAGAAACAAAAAATAGACAAAGATGAGAAAATTGAGAAATTAGAGAATAAAGAACTTCATCTCAAATCACCTAAACAAAAGAAAGATAAAAATAAAAAAAATAAAAATGATATCAAAGATATGGCTCCAGCACATAAATTTGAAAAACCTACAGAACCAATTAAAAGGGATGTGAAGATTAGCCAGTCTATGACTGTAGCAGAACTCGCTAATCAAATGGCTTTAAAAAATACAGATTTAATAGCTAAAATGATGAGTCTAGGTGTTATGGCTACAGTTAATCAGTCGCTTGATGAAGATACGGCAGTATTAATTACAGAAGAAATTGGACATAATCCTGTGATAGTTAAAGATAATGATGATGAAATTGCTGCTCCAACAAAAATTAAAATAACTGATGGTAAACCACGTGCACCAATTGTTACGATAATGGGTCATGTTGATCATGGTAAGACTTCACTTTTGGATTACATTAGGAAATCTAAAATTACTGATTCTGAATCTGGTGGAATAACTCAACATATCGGTGCGTATAGAGTAAAAACTAATAATGGTGAAATTTCATTTCTTGATACACCTGGCCACGCAGCATTTACAAGTATGAGGGCTAGAGGTGCTCAAGTAACTGACATCGTAATACTTGTCGTCTCTGCAGACGATGGAGTAATGCCACAAACTGAAGAAGCTATAGAACATGCCAGGGCTGCTGATGTTCCGCTGATAGTAGCAATCAATAAAATTGACAAAGAAAACGCGGATCAAGAAAAAGTTAAAAATGATCTTGCTGCTAAAAATGTAATTCCTGAAGAGTGGGGCGGCGACACTATATTTATTCCAATTTCAGCATTGACAGGTGAAGGCGTGGATACACTTTTAGATTCAGTAGTATTGCAAGCAGAAATACTTGAGCTTAAGGCTCTTGATAAAGGACCTGCAACTGGAGTTGTTATTGAGTCGTCATTGGATAAAGGTAAAGGCCCGGTAGCTACAGTGCTTATTCAAAACGGAATTCTCAATAAAAAAGATTTTGTACTAGTTGGGCAAACATTTGGAAGGGTCAGAGCATTATTTGATGAATTTGGTAAACCTGTTAACAATGCCGGACCGAGTACTCCTGTTGTACTTACAGGTCTTTCAGCCACACCAAATGTGGGCGATCAATTAATATCTACCGATGACGAAAAAAAAGTAAAAGATATTGCTTCATCAAGAGAGAAGAAACAAAAGGAAATTGATATGCAGTCTAAACAGAAGAATTTTTCAATTGAATCATTTGGAAATTCAGCAAATAATAAAAAAATCACAAACTACCTAATCAAGACTGATGTCCAAGGCAGCTGTGAGGCAATTATTAGCAGTTTAAAATCAATTGAAAACCCAGATGTGGGATTGGAAATTATATATAGTGGTGTAGGCGGAATAACTGAATCAGATATAAATCTTGCAATAAGTGCCCAAGCTCATGTGATAGGCTTCAACGTTAGGGCAGATAGTAAAGCAAAGAAACTAATCGAAATGAATGAAATATCTTTGAATTACTTTAGCATTATTTATGATTTGATAGATGCAGTAAAATACGATTTATCAGGTGAACTTGAGCCTGAAGTAAAAGAGGAAATTATAGGCATAGCAACTGTTAAAGACGTATTTCGTTCATCTAAATTGGGCGCTATTGCTGGTTCAATTGTAATTGAGGGAACTATTCAAAAGGATCAACCAATAAGAGTATTGCGTGATAATACAGTTATTTATGAGGGAGAGCTAGAATCATTGAGAAGGTTTAAAGAGGATGTTAAAGAAGTAAAAAGCGGAACTGAATGCGGGATTGGGGTTAAAGATTACAACGATATTAAATCAGGTGATCAAATTGAAGTCTACAAGAGAACAGAAATAAAACGCTCTATTTAGAATGAGCAGAATGAATAAAATTGAAGACCTTCTTCATAAAGAGATAGCAAATATTTTTGTTACTCGTATTGATAACCAGGACATTAAAAATAATGTTACTATTACAGATATAAAAGTCAGCAAAGATATCAGAAGTGCGATTGTATATTTTACTACACTTCAAAATAATTATAAAAAAATTGAATTATCCATTAATTCACTAAAATCTACTATAAAATTCTATCTTTCAAAAAACGTTCACTTGAAAAGAATACCTGATTTGAAATTTATACATGACGACACTGTCTTAAAAGGGCAGCGTATTAATAAACTTTTAGATTCATTAAAATAATTGAACGCATTAAATGGTGTAATTTTAATTGAAAAGCATAAGTTCGTTACATCTAATGAAATACTCTCTATTTTTAAAAGAAAAACAGGCATCACAAAAGCGGGACTGATGGGAATACTTGACCCACTAGCAACTGGCGTTCTGCCAATTGTTTTTGGTGAAGCAACAAAGTTTATACAATATATTGAGAATGATAAAAAAAAATATGAAATAAAGTCTAAACTAGGTGTATTCAGTGAATGCGGTGATTTTGAATCTGACCCAATAGAGCACAGTGATGAAAAAAATATCATATCTAAGCTTAGTAATGAGAACATTGTAACTACTCTCAAGACATTTATCGGAGAATACATGCAAACTCCACCTATGTATAGTAGCACGAAGTATAATGGCAAACCTTTATATAGCTATGCACGTAAAAATATTAATATAGAACGTAAACCAAAAAGAAGAGTTATTTATGATTTACAGTTAATATCTCTTAAAGATGATATTTTAGAGATGTCTGTCATATGTTCTTCAGGTACATATATCAGAACTCTCATTCAAGATATTTCTGAAAAATGGCAACTTCATTCATGTTTATATGAGTTACATCGATCTAAAGTAGAGCCTTTTGATAATTGTACAACAATACCTATAGATAAACTAGAATCTGATTGCTATCAAAAATATGTTATTTCTATTCCTAGTATGCTGCATAAGTTGCCAAAAAAAATATGTAGAGTTGAAGAAATTGATAAGTTGTATTGCGGCCTTTCTATCAAAGAACATGTTTCTCATGTAGATCAATCTTTATGCTTGATTACAGATATTCAAAATGTATGTCATGGGGTTGGGATATATAAAAATAACTGTCTTTATCCTAAAAGATTGATGAAAAGATGATATTTAGTTTGTAAAAGCTTATGGACATGATAAAATCCACACGTTAAAGAAATAGAAAAGATACAATGGCATTAAACAATGATTCAAAAGCTGAAATTATAAAGAAATTTAAACAGTCTAGTAATGACTGTGGTTCTAGTTCAGTCCAAATTGCTCTTCTTACAGAAAATATCAATAAGCTTTCTGATCACTTTAATAAAAACAAGAAAGATAATCATTCAAGACAAGGGCTTTTAAAGATGATTATGAAAAGAAGATCGCTCATGAAATATTTAAAAAGAAAAGATATTAATACATATGAGAAGGTAATTAAGGAACTAGGACTGAGAAAATAATGCATACAAAACAATTTGAATTAGGTAAACAAACAGTAAAAATAGAAACAGGATTAATTGCCAAACAGGCAAATGCATCTGTAACAGTTGAGATAGATGGCACAGTAATTTTAGGCACATTAGTTGCATCAACAGAGCTAAATACAAGAGACTTTTTTCCATTAACAGTAAATTATAATGAAAAATCATATGCCGCTGGAAAAATTCCAGGCAGTTTTTTTAAACGCGAAGGTAGGCCAAGTGAAAAAGAAACGTTAATAAGTCGTTTAATAGATAGACCACTTAGACCATTATTTGCTTCTACTTATAATCAGGAAGTTCAGATAGTTCTAACGTTAGTATCTTATAACCCAGAGATAGACCCTGAGGTACCTTCATTGATTGCTGCTTCAACTGTGGTGAAACTTGCAGGCCTACCATTCAACGGAACATTGGGTGCAGTGAAAGTTGGCTATCACAACGATGAATTTATACTTAATCCTACGTCAACTCAACTTGAGTCATCACTTTTGGATTTAACAGTTGCTGGAACCAAGAATGCTGTCCTTATGGTTGAATCAGAAGCCAAAGAACTTACTGAAAAACAAATGTTAGATGCAGTAAATTTTGGCCACGAAAAAATGCAAGATATCATTAAAGCAATTGATGATTTAGTTAGCGAAATAGGTGTCACGCCTATTGAACCAACTCCAGCAGAGGATAACTCAGAATTATATTCTTCTATTAAAGAAAAATATGGTAAAGAAATATCAGATGCTTATCAAATAACTATTAAACAAGATCGTTATGAAAAGCTCTCTTTATTAAAAGAGACAATATTATCAAATGAAACATCTGATGAAGACGATAATTCTGACAAAATAGCTTCAGTATTTAATGATTTAAAAAAAGATATAGTACGAGAGAGAATTCTCAACGGCGAAAAAAGAATTGATGGAAGGGATAATGCTACCGTAAGACCTATTAGTGTTCAAACGGGAGTTTTGCCCAGAACACACGGTTCAGCATTATTTACAAGAGGTGAGACACAAGCATTAGTCGTCACTACTCTTGGTACTAATAAAGACGCGCAAATAATTGATTCACTCAATGGAAGAGTCGATGATTCTTTTATTTTCCATTACAACTTTCCGCCCTACTCAGTAGGTGAAATTGGAATGATAGGTTCTCCAAAAAGAAGAGAAATCGGCCATGGAAAGCTTGCAAGAAGAGGTGTTCAAGCAGTAATGCCTTTACTAGAGGATTTCCCTTATACAATCAGAGTAGTATCTGAAATTACAGAATCAAACGGCTCTAGTTCAATGGCATCTGTATGTGGTTCTAGCTTATCTATGATGGACGCAGGAGTTCCTTTAAAAGCCCCTGTAGCTGGTATTGCTATGGGATTAGTCAAAGAAGGTGATAGACATGTTGTTCTTACAGACATACTTGGAGATGAAGATCATTTAGGAGATATGGATTTTAAAGTTGCAGGTACAGAATCAGGTATAAATGCATTGCAAATGGATATCAAAATAGATGGAATTACATCAGACATTATGGAAACAGCATTATCTCAGGCAAAAGATGCAAGACTTCATATATTAGGCGAGATGAATAAAGAACTAAGTAAACCAAGAGAAGATGTTTCTCAGTTTGCACCTAGATATACTCACATGAAAGTTGATCAGTCCAAGATTGCAGAGGTAATTGGTAAAGGGGGAGCAGTTATCAAATCAATAGTAGAGCAGACAGGTGCTGTCATTGATATCAATGATGATGGCGTAATAAAAATAGCTGCATCTGATCAATCTAAGAGTGATCATGCAAAATCTATTATTGAAGAAATTACAGCAGGACCACAAGTCGATAAAATTTATGAAGGTAAAGTGGCTAAAATAATGGATTTTGGTGCTTTTGTAGCTATTACGCCTAATAAAGATGGTTTAGTACACATATCACAAATAAGTGAAGATAGAGTAAAAGATGTAAAAGATGTTCTATCAGAAGGCGATATAGTAAAAGTTAAAGTACTCGAAGTTGATAAACAAGGTAGAGTTAAACTTACAATGAAAGGAATAGACCAAAATCAATAGGACTATCTAGTCTATTTGAGTCTTTTCCATTTTTTCATGTCGTTCTTGTGCTTCTATGGATAACGTTGCGATAGGTCTTGCCTCTAATCTTTTGATACCAATTGGCTCTCCAGTATCTTCGCAATAACCATAAGACCCATCTTCGATTCGATTTAATGCTTGATCTATCTTAGAGATTAACTTTCTCTCTCTATCCCGAGTTCTTAGTTCAAGTCTGAATTCTTCTTCCTGAGTCGCAGCATCATTTGGGTCAGATAATTTTGATGAATCTTGTTTCATGTGATCCATGGTTTTTTCTGCTTCTGTCATAAGCAGCTTCTTCCAAGAGTATAGAATATTTTTAAAATGACTTATCTGATCGATAGACATATACTCTTCACCTTTTTTAGGTTTATATGGTTTAAAATCTAAGTATTTCTGTAGGTTTGTCGTAGCCATAGCTGATAGATTATTTTGCTATTTACTAAGGCTCTTATCAAGTGTTTTTTTACTCTTTTCTTTTAACTTTCATAATGCCATCACTCACTTGTATGCTTAGTTCAGATTTATTTGGAATGCCTTTGATACTTTTAATAATATCTTTATTATTATTACGAACTATAGCATAACCTTTTTTTAATAGTAGTTCAGGATTCATCTGTATAACTTGTTGTCTTTTAGAGATAAGTATATTGCTATTAAAATGGATTTTTACTTGCACTAGCTTTTTAATATCCTTATAGGTTTTATCAACAGTTTTAATATATTCTTTCAGCGCAGATGTGATCCTTTTTAGAATATGTGATTGCCTTATCATTTCATCTTTTAGATGCTCTTGATTATTTATGACTTTATCTTGAATTGTTTTTTTAAATATTTTTTTTCTTTGAATGAAGTCGTTTGATAATGATTCAACAGATTTGAATGGATTTGTCATCTTAATAATAAGATAGTTTCCTTTGATTTTGTTTTCTATCTTCAAAATCATATTATTCATCAATTTTATAATAGAATTTTCATAATTTACTATGTCTTGTCTAAGCATTTGACTGTCAGGTACGGCATGTACAGCAGCAGCAGTAGGAGTTTCTTGTGCAGAATCAGATGCATAATCTGCAAGAGTAATATCTGGCTTGTGTCCAATACCAGTTATTGTTGGGATATTTGATTGGGCTATTTCTCTAACTAACAATTCATCGTTAAATGCCATTAAATCTTGGAGAGAACCTCCACCTCTTACAATAAGAATTACATCTGCTAATGAATCCTGGTTAATTTTATTTAGCTGTTTTATTAAGCTTTTAGGCGCTTGTGGTCCTTGTACTGTGGATGGGTAGATAAGAATTTCTGCTATGCAATATTTTTCGTTTAGTTTTGAACAGACATCTTTTAATGCATGACTGTCTTTTGCTGTTAAGACTGCTATTTTTTTTGGGAATTTAGGCAAGTTTCTTTTTTTACTGAACACACCCTCATCAGATAGCTTTTTTTTAATTTTTTCTATTTCGTTTTTTAAAAATCCATCGCCAAACTCAGATAACTCAATTATATTTAACTGAAATTGTCCAAACCCAGCATAAAAATCAACCTTAGCTGTTGCTATAACCTCCATATCTAAATACTGTGATATGTCAATATTTCCATAAGACCCTTTCCACATTACGCAACTCACTGTATAGTTTCCGTCCATATCTCTTAACTTAAAATATTGATGCCCTCGTGATTGTCTATAATCAGATATTTCACCTTTAATATTTATTGGGTACTCAAATGCAAGCAACATAGCCTGCCTGGCTTCGGTATTTATTTCTGATACAGAATATATTTTCATTTTTAGACTTTTCGTAAATAGTAATTCTATGTATAATATAGAATGGTAGCAGCAACACATCAATCTCGATTTAAAGTATTTTCTAATGAATCTCTTGCATTCGATGATGTATTATTAGTTCCTGCTTACTCTAATATATTACCTGTAAATGTAGACCTTTCGTCACATTTGACTCAATCTATAGTCCTGCAAACCCCGATATTATCTGCTGCAATGGATACCGTTACTGAATCAAAAATGGCTATTACCCTTGCAAGCGAGGGTGGGATAGGAATCATACATAAAAACTTATCTATAGATGAGCAGAGTAAACAAGTAAGATTTGTAAAAAAATATGAGAATGGCGTTATAAACGATCCCATTACAGCTTCTCCAGATTCAACAGTTCACGAAATAAATCAAATTACTGAAAAATTTGGTATATCAGGGGTACCTATTACAGATAATAAAGATTTAATCGGGATAGTTACAAACAGAGACTTAAGGTTTGTAGAAAATCCTAAAACTAAAGTAAAAGAAATAATGACTCCTAAAGAGAGATTAATTACAGTTGGTGAGAATTATTCTAAAAAGAAAGTTATAGATCTTTTGAAAAAAAATAGAATTGAAAAAGTGCTCATCACAAACAAAAAATATCAATTGAAAGGCATGATTACGTTTAAAGATATACAAAAAGCATCAACTTACCCAAATGCTTCTAAAGATGACAATGGAAGTCTTCTAGTTGGCGCTGCTGTGAGTACTAGTAAAGACTCGATTAATAGAATAGATGCACTTGTTTGTGAGAAAGCTGATATTATTACAATTGATACTGCACATGGACACTCAAAGTCTGTAATAGAGACATTAAAATACATTAAAAAACGCTACCCTTACCAACAAGTAATAGCTGGTAACATTGCTACAGCAGAAGCAGCTGAGGCTCTTATAAAGGCTGGAGCTGATGCTATCAAAGTAGGTATTGGTCCTGGTTCTATATGTACAACTAGAATAGTTGCAGGAATAGGAGTGCCACAGCTATCCGCAATATATCATACAGCTAAAATAGCTAAAAAATATAAAATACCTCTCATTGCTGATGGAGGTATTAGATATTCAGGAGATATTGCTAAGGCGATTGCAGCTGGCGCAGATTCAGTCATGTTGGGTGGTCTTCTAGCTGGAACAGATGAATCACCCGGTGATATTGAAATATTTGAAGGCAGAACTTATAAGTCATACAGAGGAATGGGCTCGATAGGTGCCATGGAAAGTGGCTCTAAAGATAGATACTTCCAAGATCACCACAGTGATAGCAAAAAGCTTATTCCTGAGGGCATCGAAGGAAGAGTGCCATACAAAGGTTCTATCAAAGCAATTCTTCATCAGTTAACTGGAGGTCTAAGGTCTAGTATGGGTTATGTGGGATGTAAAAACATTAAACTTATGAAGAGCAAAACTAATTTTATAAAAATATCTAATTCATCAAAGATAGAGAGTCATACTCATGATGTAACAATTGTGAAAGAACCTCCCAATTACCAACCAAAGTAATGACATTAGAAAAAGATTTAATTCTAATTTTAGATTTTGGTTCTCAGTACACTCAGTTAATTGCTAGGAGAATACGCGAACTAGGAATTTATAGCCTTGTGAAAGCATATGATACTGATATTAAGGATATACAGAACTTAAACCCGAAAGGCATTATCATAAGTGGTGGACCGAATTCTGTGAACTTTAAACAAACACTTAAACCAAACAAAAAAATCTTTTCATTACAGATACCGATATTAGGCATATGCTATGGTATGCAATTATTAGCAAAAGAGTTTGGAGGAAAAGTAATTAAATCAAATAAAAAAGAATTTGGTGATTCGAAATTTATAATTAAAAAAAAATCTGAATTATTTAAAGGAGTTGAAATAAAAATAGAACATAAAGTTTGGATGAGTCATGCTGATAAAGTAACTAACTTACCTAAAAACTTCATCAGAATTGGCGAGAGTACAAATTCTAAAATAGCAGCGTTTGAAAATCAAAATAAAAAAATATTTGGTATCCAATTCCATCCTGAGGTTACACACACATTATCAGGAGAGAGAATTCTCAAAAATTTTATTGAAATTTGTGAGTGTAAAAAATCCTGGACAGCGAAGAAAATTAGTAACGAGATGATTAATAAAATCAAATCAGATATCGGAAACGAGAGAGTAATTCTAGCGCTTTCTGGAGGTGTTGATTCTTCAGTTGTGGCAGCAATCCTTAATCAAGCTATCGGGAAACAACTATCATGCATATTTATCAATACTGGGCTTTTAAGAAAAAATGAAGTGTCAGAAGTGAAAAAAATTACCTCATCCTTAAAAATTAATCTAACAATTGTAGATGCTTCCAGAAAATTTTTAGTAGCACTTAGAGGTGTTACTGATCCAGAGAAAAAGAGAAAAATTATTGGAAAGTGCTTCATAGATACCTTTAACTCTGAAGCAAAGAAAATTAAAAATGTAAAATATCTCGGACAAGGTACTATCTACCCAGACGTAATTGAATCATCTTCGAAAAATTCCAAATCAGATATTATTAAGTCGCACCATAACGTAGGCGGCCTTCCTAAGAAAATGAAGCTGAAGCTCGTTGAGCCAATAAGAGATTTATTTAAAGACGAAGTCAGAAAGGTAGGTCTTGAATTAGGTCTTCCTAAAAC
>CBFHLA010000008.1:20105-24210 GCA_965656575.1 Gammaproteobacteria bacterium | reverse complement strand
TACATATCCGGAAGACTCTTTCAATAATATGCAAAAAATCTCAAAGAAATTAGGTTTTAGCTTCCCATATTTACTTGACGACACTCAGTCTGTAGCACATAGCTTTAAATCAGTATGCACTCCAGACTTTTTTGGCTTTGATGAAAATCTTAGGTTACAATACCGCGGTAGATTCGATGATAGAAAGATGACCAAACAAATGTCAGCCAACTCCAGTGAAATGTTTAAAGGCATGATTGAAATAGCTAGAACAGGTATTGGTCCAGCAAAACAAATACCAAGCGTAGGATGTTCAATTAAGTGGAGATAAAATGAATAATCGCATATTAGCAAACGCAATAAGATTTCTCAGTATAGATGCTGTGAATAAAGCTAATTCAGGACATCCAGGCGCTCCGATGGGTATGGCCGATATTGCTACAATCTTATGGAGAGAGTTTCTCAAACATAATCCCAAGAATCCGAACTGGTTTAATAGAGACAGATTTGTTCTTTCTAACGGGCATGGATCAATGCTTCTATATTCTTTATTACATTTGAGCGGTTATAAATTATCCATTGAAGACATCAAAAACTTTAGACAGATAAATTCTTTAACACCAGGCCACCCGGAGTGTGATATAACCGATGGAGTTGAGACAACGACAGGTCCATTAGGGCAAGGTCTTGCTAATGCGGTAGGTATGGCAATAGCAGAGAAGAATTTAGCAGGAGAATACAACAAGGTTGGGCACGAACTTATCGACCATCACACATATGTATTCGCAGGAGATGGATGCTTAATGGAGGGTGTTTCTCATGAAGCATGCTCACTAGCAGGAACTTTAAAGCTCAATAAGCTAATTGTGTTTTATGATATGAACAGCATATCAATTGATGGGAATGTAAATGGATGGTTTACAGAGGATGTGCCAGGTAGATTTAAAAGTTATGGATGGAATGTGATAAAAAATGTCAATGGACATGATTTTGTTAACATTAGAAGTGCTATTAAAAGCGCAAAAAATGAAAAAAGTAAACCAACTATAATCTGCTGTAAAACAGTTATAGGTTACGGTTCACCTAAATATCAAGGAACTAGCGCCGCACATGGCGCTCCTATTGGTACTGACGAAGCTGATATAGTTAGAAAAAGATTAGGATGGAAATACAAACCGTTTATTATTCCTCAAGAAATTTATAAAAGTTGGGATGCTACTGTCAAGGGAGTGAAATCGGAAGGCAATTGGGAAAAAAAATTAGAAAAATATAAAAAACTTTATAAAAAAGATTATCAAGAGCTTAGCAGACGAATTAAGAATCAGTTACCTAACAGAGTAATCTCTAGCTTAGATAAATGCATGCTTAAAAATCATAAGCCAATGGCGACAAGAAAATCATCTCAAGTTGTTATGACAAGCTTTGGAGAAAATATGCCAGAACTAATAGGTGGTTCAGCAGACTTAAAAGGATCAAATCTCTCATACTATGATGATATGAGTATATTCTCACCAAATAACCCATCAGGTAAATATATCTATTATGGCGTTAGAGAGTTTGGCATGTCTGCCATATCAAATGGAATTCATCTTCACGGAGCAATGAGACCATTCGCTAGTACTTTTCTTATTTTTTCTGAATACACAAAAAATGCGATTAGGATGTCATCCTTGATGAAGTTGCCAATTATATATATTTTTACACATGATTCAATCGGTCTCGGCGAAGACGGACCTACTCATCAGGCTGTTGAACAGATATCATCTCTTAGGCTTGTTCCAGATCTTGATGTTTGGAGGCCGGCAGATACTCAAGAAACTGCAGCAGCATGGAAGCATGCATTGCTAAATCAAGAAAGACCATCAGCATTTGCTTTAACAAGGCAAACTCTTAATGAATTACCTAAAACAAAGACGCAATGTACCAACATGAATAAGGGTGGATATATAATTTATGGTAAGAGTAATTCGCCAGATGGTATTATTTTAGCATCTGGTTCTGAAGTATCGCTAGCAGTTAAAGCAGCACAAGAACTTGGTGATAAAAATTTAGATATACGAGTCGTATCTATGCCTTGTCAGGAATTATTTGATAGACAAACTGCATCTTATAAAAATAAATGTATACCTAAAGACTTTGATAGCATTCTTGCTGTCGAAGCTGCTAAAGGAGATAGTTGGTATAAATATATCGGCAAAAAAGGCTCTATGATAACTGTGGAGACTTTTGGTTTATCAGGTACTGGAAAAGATGTTATGAAGCATTTTGGTTTTACAGTTAATAATGTAAAAAAAGAAATTAAAAAATTAATAAATAAAAATAGGTGATCAAATGACTATAAGAGTAGCAATAAATGGTTTTGGTAGGATTGGAAGAAATATACTGAGAGCTAAATATGAAAGTGACAAATATCATGATATACAAATCGTTGCCATTAATGATCTTGGTGACAGTAATATAAATGCGCACTTATTAATACACGATACTGTTCACGGTAAATTCAACACGCCTGTGGAAGTGAGTGAAGATAAGATTATTATAGATAATTCAGATGAAATCTTAGTTACGTCTGAGAGAGATCCCAACAATCTTCCTTGGGCAAAACTTAAAGTAGATGTTGTTTATGAATGTACAGGAATCTTTGTTTCAAAAGAAAAAGCTGGAGGACATATCAAAGCAGGTGCCAAGAAAGTTATTATTTCTGCACCAGGTAAAGAAGTCGATAATACAGTTGTTTATGGTGTAAACCATGACACTTTAACAGACCAACATCAGGTAATATCAAATGCATCATGCACAACAAATTGTCTTGCAACCGTTATAAAGAATATTCACAAAAATCTAGATATTACAAATGGATTAATGACAACCATTCATGCATACACAAATGATCAAGTATTAACAGACGTGTATCATACTGATTTAAGACGTGCTCGTTCAGCAACTCAGTCAATGATTCCTACAAAAACTGGAGCTGCAGCTGCTGTTGGTTTAGTAATGCCTGACCTAAATGGTAAACTTGATGGCTTTGCTATACGTGTTCCGACTACTAATGTTTCTGTTGTAGACTTATGTTTTAATACAAATAAATCAACTTCAGTAGATGAATTAAATAATTTTGTTATGGAATCTTCCAATACTGATATGAAAGGTATTGTCGGCTATAATAACAAGCCATTAGTATCTGTAGATTTCAATCACTCATCTTACTCTTCTGTATTTGATGAAAGTTTAACCAGAGTATCTGAAGGTAAACTTTATAAAATATGTGCTTGGTATGATAATGAATGGGGATTCTCTAACAGAATGTTAGATGTTACGATTCATTGGGTTAAATAAGTGACTCTCAATAATATATCTTCAAAAAGAGTACTTATTA
This sequence comes from Gammaproteobacteria bacterium, assembly GCA_965656575.1. GTDB lineage: Bacteria > Pseudomonadota > Gammaproteobacteria > CACLCV01. Next base: position 20,852 of record CBFHLA010000008.1, on the reverse strand, counting down.
GATTTGACTTTAATGTACCAATATATGAAGGAAAGATTATAAATGATTTTAGAATAAAGCAGTCACTTGCAACTATAGAACTACTTCTAAAAAATAAAAATAAGCTTATTATAATGTCTCATTTAGGAAGACCTAATGAGGGTGAATATGATAAAAATAATTCACTAGAACCTATAGCAAAATATCTTTCACAACTGTTATCTAAAGATATTAAATTCATTAGTACATTAGATGAGCAAGTTTCATTTGATAACAATGAAATATGTTTTCTAGAGAATGCAAGATTTAATATTGGGGAAAAATCATGTGATGAATCTTTATCTCAGAGATATGCGTCATTAGCTGATATTTTTATTTTTGATGCTTTCGGAGTGGCACATAGAAAAGAGAGCTCTACATATGGAGTAAGTGAATACCTAGAGACTTATCCCGGTTTAAATATTAAACATGAAATTTCAACAATCAATAAACTTATTAAAGAAAACTCAAGACCCATGACGATAATAATTTCTGGAGCTAAGGTGTCCACAAAACTTATTGTTATAAAAAAACTCTTAAGTAGATGTGATCATATGATTTTAGGTGGAGGAATTTTGAATACTTTTTTAAAAGCTAAAGGGTATGAAATTGGTCTATCATTATATGAGGCAAACTTGGTGAATGAGGCTAAGAATATATTAAATTCTGAGTTAGCATCAAAAATCGTATTTCCATCAGATTTGCTTTGTGAATCAGTCAATCAAGCGA
>CBFHLA010000008.1:0-20095 GCA_965656575.1 Gammaproteobacteria bacterium | reverse complement strand
TAATTGATATAATTAAAGATGATTGTATATATGATATTGGAGAAAATAGTCTTCAAGAAATTAAAAAACTTATTAATAAATCATCATCTGTATTTTGGAATGGACCACTGGGTTATGTTGAAAAGAAACCATTTGATAATGGTACAAAAGAATTAGCAAAGACTATAGCAAAGCATAATTGTTTTTCTATTGTTGGAGGGGGTGATACACTACCTATCATCGAAAACTTAAATTTACAAAATGATTATAGTTGTCTTTCAACAGGCGGAGGCTCTCTTTTAACTTACTTAGAAGGTGAATCTCTACCGATACTTGATAAATTGAATTTATAAAATGAAAAAAAGAACCAAAATAATTGCATCTCTCGGTCCAGCATCATCAACTGCAGTGAAATTAGAAAAAATGATGCTTGCAGGTGCAGATGTATTTAGGATAAATCTTTCACATACCAAGATTGAAGATGTTGACCATATAATCAAATTGGTGAGAAATGTAGAAAAAAAATTAGGAAGGCCAGTAGCGGTTATGTTAGATCTTCAGGGGCAAAAAGTAAGAATTAAAGGCTTTGCAAGAAAAACCCATATAACTTTAAAATCTGGAGATAAATTTACTATAGATCCATCATTAAAAGATGATGGAAATCAAAAACAAGTCGGAGTTACTTTTAAAAATCTTTATAAAAATGTTAAACAAGGCGATGAGTTACTATTAAGTGATGCATTGATCAAACTTAAAGTTGAAAAAGTAGTTTCTAAAAAAATTTATACCATAGTTGATCGTGGAGGAAAGCTTAAACCATATCAGGGATTAAATAAAAAAGGTGGAGGGCTTTCATTATCGGGTATAACAGCAAAAGATAAATCTGATCTGAAAAAGTCACTATCTTTTGAATATGACTATTTAGCAGTATCTTTTGTTAAAGACGAAAAAGATATTCAAGAAATTAAAAAAATTATCAGAAATAAAGATATTAGAATAATCTCAAAGATTGAAAGAAATGAAGCTTTAAAAAATATTGACAAAATAACAAAAGAGTCTGACGGTCTCTTGGTTGCAAGAGGTGATCTAGGTGTTGAAATAGGGATTGAACAATTACCTGCTGCTCAAAAATTTCTAATAAGAAAAGCAATATCATTTGATAAACTAGTCATTGTCGCAACACAAATGATGGAATCAATGATTACAAATAGAGTTCCTACACGTGCAGAGGTGTTTGATGTTGCTAATGCTGTTAGTTCAGGTGTAGATGCTATAATGTTTTCTGCTGAAACAGCTATTGGCAAACATCCCTCAGACGTTATTGGTGAGGCCAGCAGGATTTGTATAGAATCTGAAGGCGCATATATTAGACCTTTATCTGTAGATAGAGTAGTGCCAAAGACGTTACCTGTTGATCAAGTAATTGCTCTGTCAGCAGTTTACAGTGCAAAATTAACTAAAGTTGTCGCTATTGCTGCGTTGACTGAAACAGGCTCAACTGCTTTATGGATGTCTAGGGTTCAGTCTAATATTCCTATATATGCAATGACACAAAATATAAAAACCAGCAGAAGAATATGTTTGTACAAGGGCGTCCAATCAATAAAGCTTGATAAATTAGAGGAAAATCATGCACAAGCTAATTTGCAGGTTATTGGCCTTATGAAAGAGATTGGAACGGTGAGAAAAGGTGATTATGTAATCATCACTAAAGGAGACTTGCTTGGTACCAGCGGTGGAACGAATGCAATGAAAGTTGTTGAAGTTGGCAATATGTTAGAGATTAATGAATAGGAGACGAAGTATGGATAAGAATATTTTACAAGAAACAGCAAAAAAAATGATGACACTCCCAAAAGGTATACTTGCAATGGATGAGAGCAGCCCAACAATTGCTAAACGTCTTGCGTCCATCAATGTAGAAAATAATGAAATTAACAGAAGAAGATATAGAGAACTAATTGTTACATCGCCTGATCTTGCTAAATATATCAGTGGAGCAATATTATTTGAAGAAACATTCGATCAGAAGATGGAAGACGGGACTCTTTTTAGAGATTATTTAAACTCAATAGGTATTCTTCCGGGAATCAAAGTTGATAAAGGTGCTAAAGATTTTTCGTGTCATCTTAATGAAAAAATTACAGAAGGCTTAGATGGTCTGAGAGACAGGCTTGCTAAGTACTATGAGGATGGGGCAAAGTTTTGTAAATGGAGGGCTGTAATAACTATTGGAAAAGATATACCTTCCGAAGGTTGTATTGAATCTAATATGAATTCATTGGCAAGATATGCATCTTTATGTCAGGAGAATAATCTTGTCCCAATTGTTGAGCCAGAAGTACTTATCAACGGGCAACATTCTATTGAAGATTGCGACAAAGTAACAAGATCAACACTTCATTCATTGTTTAGAAATTTAGAAATGCTCAATGTCTATCTACCAGGTACTGTTCTTAAGCCTAGTATGGTTATATCTGGTGAAGATAATTCTTCCCGAGCAGATAAAGAGAAGGTTGCAAATATGACAATTGATTGTTTGAAAGACTGTGTACCAAATGATACCTCCGGAATAGCTTTTTTATCTGGTGGACAAACTGACAGCGAAGCTGAAGAGCATCTGAACATTATGAATAAAAATCATAGCCTTCCATGGAGAGTAACATTTTCTTATGCTAGAGCTATTCAGGCTGCTGCGTTAGCAGCATGGTCAGGCAAGGATGAAAATTTAATTAAATCACAAAGTATTTTGATTGAAAGAGCAAGTCGATGTTCAGCAGCATCTGTAGGTGATTTATAATAGCTTATTAATTTTATTTTCAATTACATTTATTGATTTAGCATTTGTGAAATTAATTATTGGGATTTTAGTGTATTTTTTAATCTCATTTATATTATCCATTTTATTTCTGTTTTTTGTATTTAAAACTAGTAAATCTAAACGTACTTTATATTTATCAAATGCTAAAATATTTGATATCGCAGAACCGATACAGCCTAATTCATCTTTGATTACTAAAATATTTATTGATTTCACTAATTTCATAAAATCAATATTTAAACCATCTAAAGCTAATGGCGAAAAAGCACCACCTGCACCCTCTATCAATACTGGCGATCTAGCAGATAATATCTTAAGTTTTTGATAGTAATTTTTTATATAAATCTTTTTATTAGCTTCTCGAATAGCTAAATATGGAGATACAGGAGGTAAAAACCTATATGGATTCAGCTCCTCTAGAGTTTGATAATTCTTTAAGATTTTATAATACATAGCTGAATCAGCAGGTATGAGTCTTTTTTTAATTTCTTTACACCCAGTTTCAATTGGCTTAAACGCCAGGAAACCATATTTCTTATTTAATACTTTTATTAATTTTGTGCCAATATAGGTTTTACCTACATCAGTGTTTGTACCTGTAATAAAAATAGACTTATTCATCACTAAGCATTTGGTAAACCTTTTCATACCTTGAAGTAATAATATTTTTTATTTCTTTTGGAATATTTATCTGAGTATCATTCCATTTAATTTCTTTCAAATAATTTCTAAAAAATTGTTTATCAAAAAAATCTATATTTTGATTATTAATATCCTCTAACAAACAATACCTTGAACAATCAGGTGTAAATATTTCATCAATCAGTATGATGTCATCATGATCATCATATCCAAATTCGAATTTGGTATCTATAAGACATAATCCTTTACTAAGTGCATATTCATGTGCGTATTCATATAACTCGAGACTCTTCTTTCTTATGTATGTAGCTTTATCTTCTCCTACCAACTGAACCATTTGATCAAAATTAATATTTTCATCCTTGTCTCCAACCTCTGCTTTTGTTGATGGTGTAAATATTGGAGTTTTTAACCTATCATTAAGTTTCAGACCGCTTTCCATTTTAATACCAGAGACCACGCCACTTTTAATATATTGATTGTAGGCCGATCCAGATATGTATCCTCTTACTATTGCCTCTATCCTTATGGGTTTACATTTTTTTACTAGAAGACAAGACTGTGATGTTTGTGGAAAAAGCTTACTAAGAGCTGAGTCATCCAAGATATGATTTTTAATTATATGTTTAGTTTTTTTGAACCAAAACTTTGCTATTTTTGTAAGTAACTTTCCCTTTGATGGAATCTCATCTTCGAAAACAAAATCAAATGCAGATATTTTATCTGACGTTTTGATGATTAGCTTATTTTCAGTATAGTCAAATATCTCTCTAATTTTCCCGGAAAATAAAGGCTTGTTTTCCAGGAAGAATTTATCAATTTGACCCATTAATCTTTAAGCTCTTTCATATATTTTGAAAATCTATCTTTATTTGTTGCAAACTTTTTTTCTTCAGAAGTTGCAAACTTAGTCGCCGATGATAAATTATCTAAGTTTTTGCCGACTGCTATTACACCTACCATGCCCAGAATATAGTGTGGTGTGCATTTATACCCATATACACCTTCTTTAGTAAAAGTAATTTTGAGTTCTTCATTAATCTTGCCATTCCATTTAAGTGATGAATCAGCACTCATTTGCTCAATAGATGCTGTGTTGTGTCCAGGATTTGTTGCTTTCCATGTAACGGTATCTCCTGGATTAATTTTAAGAACAGCAGGCTTAAAAACCATCATTTGACCATTTGATGAGCTAAGCATTTCTATTGTATGATCTGCAGCATTAACTGGAATACTCATAATAAATACTATAAGCATAAGTAACTTTTTCTTTATTTCCATGATTTCTCCTATAATAAAAGTTCTTAATTAATTTTTTTGACATTTTATCATAAAAAAATAATTTTAATTAAGGGAATGAATGACTTATACTGACTTCAACCATCATTAACAAATGAAAGATTATATTATAGCTCCATCAATCTTATCTGCAGATTTTGCAAATCTAGGAAAAGATGTATCTGATGTTATTAAAGCAGGAGCTGATTTTATTCACTTTGATGTAATGGACAATCATTATGTTCCTAATTTAACCATTGGCCCATTAGTTTGTGAAGCTCTGCGTGCATATGGAATAAAGTCAACTATAGATGTTCACTTGATGATAACCCCTGTAGATGAGATTATCCCTCAGTTTGCAAAAGCAGGAGCAAACTATATTACTTTCCATCCTGAGGCAACAAAACATGTGGACAGAACAATTAAGCTCATTAAAGATCAGGGATGTATGCCTGGAGTTGTTCTAAATCCAGCAACGAGTGTATCGGTACTTGAATATTGTCTTGAGCAAGTTGATATGGTTTTATTGATGTCTGTGAACCCAGGTTTTGCAGGCCAGACATTTATAGATTCAACTTATGAAAAAATTACTGAAGTCAGAGAATTGATAGATGCAGTAAATCCTAACATTCGATTAGAAGTTGATGGGGGTATAAATCTAAAAAATATAGCAAAAGTTTCTGAGTGTGGCGCGGACACATTCGTAGCTGGTTCTGCAATATTCAACTCACAAGATTATAAAAAAACTATTTCTCAAATGAGAGAACTTATTTCACAATCTTAATAAAGATAGATGGAATTTACAGATTTTTTAAAAAAGGTTAAAGACGGCTTCACTCTAATACCTATCATTAAAGAAATAGACTCTAATGACTACAATGCAATTGATATTTATAGTCAATATTTTGATGAGAGAAAATCATTTTTCTTTGAATCGCTTGAAGGTGATAAAAATTGGAGTCGATATACAATAATAGGATGCTCATCCGGAGACTATATCAATGTTTTTGGAAACAATATAAAGCAATACAGCAATTTTTTGTTAGATCGAGAGACTAAGAGTTCAGATCCTTTTGGATGGATAGAGAAGCATTTCTCATCATATAAAGTTTTCATTCCTCATAATCTTCCATCTTTTTGTGGTGGACTTGTAGGACATTTTTCTTTTGAATCAATATGCTATTTTGAAGATAGTGTCCTGCAGAGTAAACAAGAAAGTGATATTAATGCTCCAGATATATCTTTGATAATATGTAAAGATTTTATCGTATTTGATAAAGTTAATAATAAAGTCTTTATTGTAGTTTTTTCAAATGATACAAAAGAGGCTTATCAATCCAGCGTCAAAAAAATAGACGAGTACTCATCTAAGTTAAATAAAAAATTATCTAACAAGGCTTCAGAGACAAAGAATTATAAAATCAATTTACACTATGACTTTGAGAAAAAAGAATTTATTTCTGCTGTAAAGAAAATCAAAGAATATATTAATAAAGGCGATGTAATGCAGGTCGTCCTTTCACAAAGGATAAGTATAGACTTTAAAGAAAAGCCGATTGATTTTTACAAGGAACTTAGAATGATGAATCCATCACCTTACATGTATTATCTAAATATGGGAGATTATACTGTTGTTGGATCTTCTCCGGAAATACTCGCAAGACTAGAAAATGATAATGTCACTGTTAGACCTATTGCAGGAACACGCCCGAGAGGGAACGATATTCAACAAGATGATGATTATGAAATTGATTTATTGAATGATAAAAAAGAGCTCGCAGAACATTTGATGTTAATTGATTTAGGCAGAAATGATATAGGAAGAATATGTAAAGCTGGGACAATAAAAATTACCGATAAGATGGTTATTGAGAAATATTCCCATGTCATGCATATGGTTTCTAATGTGGAGGGGAAAATTAATCCGAATCTAACAATGTTTGATGTCCTGAGAGCAACTTTCCCTGCAGGAACTGTATCTGGTGCTCCAAAAATTCGAGCACTTCAGATTATTTTTGAGCTTGAGAATATAAAAAGAGGAATATATGCTGGGGCAATTGGATACTTAGGCTGGAATGGCAATATGGACACTGCTATAGCAATACGAACATGCGTAATTAAATCTGATAAACTTCATATTCAGTGTGGGGCAGGTATAGTTTACGATTCTATTCCTGAATTAGAGTGGGAAGAAACTATTAGTAAAGGCAAAGCTATAATTAAAGCATTAGAAACACTTAGAGAAAAAGCATGATTTTAATGATAGATAATTATGATTCATTTACATTTAACATAGTTCAATATTTAGGAGAACTAGGTGCAAATGTATCAGTAAAAAGAAATGACAAAATAACTTTAGATGAAATAGATAAGATTAACCCAGAAAAAATTGTGATATCACCTGGACCTTGTACTCCAAATGAAGCCGGTATATCTATCGAAGTGGTTAAAAAATATTACAAAATAAAACCTATCTTAGGTGTATGCTTAGGTCACCAAACAATAGGCCAAGCTTTTGGCGGGAAAATTGTTTCAGCGAAAAGTATTATGCATGGAAAAACATCAAAAATAACTCATGAAGCAGATTATTTATTCAATGGAATACCCCAACAGTTTACAGCGACAAGATACCATTCTTTGGTGATTCAAGAAGAGTCATTTCCTGATTCACTTATAATAACAGCAAGAACAAATGATAGTGATTCGGATACTGAAATTATGGGGCTGAGACACAAGAAACATAATTTATTCGGAGTACAATTTCATCCTGAATCAATTTTAACAGAATTTGGACATAAGCTTCTGGAGAATTTTTTAAATGTATAACTTTGAGTATATTCAGGAAAACTTAAACAATAGGATAGATCTATCTATTGAGGAAGCATGTTTTGTTTCTGAAAAAATGTTTGAAGGCTCTTTAGATGATAATCAAATAAAAGAAATACTTGTTCTTTTAAATAAGAAAAACATTTGTACAGAGGAATTAATTGGCTTTGCTACAGCTATGAGGAAAATTTCAACTAAAGTTGAAGTTAATGAGAAAGTTATTGACAGTTGTGGAACCGGAGGCGATGGAATAGGCACGTTCAATATATCAACTTGCGCATCTTTTATTGCTGCTGCATGCGATGTTAAAGTTGCAAAACATGGGAACAAAGCAATTACAAGTTCATCAGGAAGTGCCGACCTCCTTCATGATGCAGGAGCTAAAATCAATTTAGAACCAGAACATGTAAGCAAATGCATTAGACATGTTAATTTCGGTTTTATGTTTGCACCACTTCATCATATGGCTATGAAGAATGTTGCCAATTCTAGAAAAAGTCTTGCCCCAGAAAAGACAATATTTAATATGTTGGGACCTATTACTAATCCAGCAAATGCAAAAATTCAATTGATTGGCACCTATAATAAAGAAGCAATGAATCTGATTGCGAACGCTTTATTAGAGTTAGGAACAAAAAGTGCATTAATCTTAAATTCTAGAGATGGGATGGATGAAGCTAGTATTTATGATGTAACAGATGTCCTAGAGATTAAAAATAATAATATAACCAGCTTTACAATTGATCCAATAAAATATGACTTAGTAGGAGATGATTTAGAAAATATCAAAACTAACACTGAGAGAAGCAGTTTAGATATTATTTATTCTGTTATAAATAATTTAGATTCAGATGCGAGAAAAATATCAGTTCTTAATGCAGCACTTCTTGTCATGCTATACAAAGAAATAGATTTAAAAGATGCTATAGCACAATGTAAAGACTCTTTAGATAGTTATCTAGTTAGGGATAAATTTAATCAATATATTGATTTCACCAATCAGGTATCAAAAAATGCTAAGTGAAATAATTAAAAATAAACTCAATGAAGTTGAAAAACTAAAAACTGAGCTTGATATTTCAAATTTAATATTTGATAAGAGAAAAAGTAATTTTTATAAATACTTACTTAATAATCAAAATAATAAAAAAAACTCTATAATTGCTGAAGTAAAGAGAAAGTCACCAAGCAAAGGAGTATTAGATGATAATTTAGATGTAGTTGAAATTGTTAGAAAGTATCAAGAGGGTGGCGCGTCATGTATATCAGTATTAACAGAAAAAAACTACTTTAATGGTTCAAATGATGATTTATTAGAAGCTAAGAGCTCAATCAATTTACCAATACTTAGAAAAGATTTTATATTGGACCCTATACAGATCTATGAAAGCAGGATGTTGGGAGCAGATTGTATTTTATTAATTGTTTCAGCCCTATCAGCTGATATGTATCTACAGCTGTCGGACTTAGCTCATCAACTTGACTTAGATGTACTTACAGAAGTTCATGATAAAGATGAGCTTGAATTTGCTCTAATGCACAAAGCTAAACTAATTGGTATTAATAATAGAAATCTAAAAACTTTTGATGTGGATATAAATACAAGCAAAAATCTGTCTAAAATCGTAAATGAAGACAACGTTGTTCTCATAAGTGAGAGCGGCATTCACAGCAGAGAAGACATTATAAATCTTAATAATGAGGGGATATTCACATTTTTAATTGGTGAACATTTGGTAAAATCTAAAAATATAATAAATGAATTAGAGGTGCTAATAAATGGAAAATAACTTAGGTATGCGACATCTAGCTCTAAAAGTTAAAAACTTCGAAAAATGTTTTAATTTTTATACACAAGTACTTGGTATGAAAATTGATTGGAGACCAGACGATAATAATGTTTACCTAACAAATGGAACTGATAATCTAGCGCTGCATTATGATAGCAATGTATCTTGTGACACAAATGATTCTCGATTAGACCATTTTGGGATATTTGTTAAAAATAAAAATGATATTGATGTTTATTTGAAACATATGAAGGATAATAATGTAAAAATTCATAAAGAGAAAAAAACACATAGAGATGATTCTATTAGCTTTTATGTAGAAGACCCAGATGGTAATATTTTGCAAATATTATGGCATCCTACGCTAAGTAATGAATCTTAATATTACAAATACAAGTCAATCGCTCATCATAAACTCTTATTATGGCTTTTCGTGTAATGACAAGAATAGGTTAAAAAAAAATAGAGAAATAGAACAAAAATATTCTTCTAATAAACTTATGTCTATTACAAAGAGTATTTCAGAAATATTAAATACAAAAATTCTGCATACATCACAACACTCTTTTGAACCCTCCGGAACAAGCTTGAGTTCCATAATTGAATCTGATGATGTTATTTTCGGATCATCAGGCATTGCTCACTTAAACGAAAGTCACATCAGCTTTCATTCATATTATGAAAATTCAATTAATAATCTTATTATTCTGAGGCTAGAACTTCATGTATCTTCATGCAGTAGAAAATGTGTTTATTCTGTTTTAAATGATTTAATAGAAAATTCTCTCTTTAATAATTATGACGCATTGACATTAGATTTTTTTCACAGAGGAATAAATCTTGAGCAGATTGTAGCTAACAAACAGATTCTAAGTTTATTTTTTCAAAAGCACCACATAAAATTTAATATAATAGCTAATGATTCTTTTGAATCATTTAAGCATTATAAATTGGTAAAGAGAGAAGAAAAAATAAAAATTCCAGAATTAAACAACTATCTTTGTGATTACTTAGTTTAGACATAGTAACTTATTTTTTTCATTATCTTTGAAGTTACAGACATAAGATTTTTAGTAGATTTACTCAACTCAATCGACCCTTGATCTTTAGCAGTATTTTTATGTTTTGTCTCGTCTATTTTAATCTCCTCAAGAATTTTTTTACTCCTCAAATCAGCAGCAGGAAGTTTTTGTGAATACAAATCCAAATGATCTTCAACTTGTGTTTCTGTTTCATAAATAAAACCATAAGATTTATTTTTTTCTAATGTACCTACGTAAGCCCCAAGCATAAAAGATGATAGATACCATAGAGAGTTTAATCTGCTTTTTCTGCCTGATAGTTCAGACAATCTTTCACTCAACATGTTCAAATGATTTTTTTCTTCGATACACATATTTTTGATTATTTTAGTTATTGAACTATCCTTGGTTGTCAATGCTTGCCCTCTATACAGAGCCTGAGCACAAACTTCGCCCATATGATTTACCCTCATCACCCTTTGTGACTTAGTCTTATCTCTATCATTTAACTGATTATCTTCGCTATTTGAATTATTTGATTCAAAAATTACATTAATCGCATAATCAATTTCTTTTAGTATATTGTCTAAATTAGGCATATAAGCACTCCATTTACTATATTCTTAAATAATTACTTGTATAGATTTCGTTAAATGAGTAAAATCTCTATCCGTGAGTATAAATGATAGCAATAAAGATTGGTACGTAATTGATGCGACAGATGTTGTCCTTGGTAGATTAGCATCAAAAGTAGCTCACATGCTCAAAGGTAAACATAAGCCTCAATATCAACCGCACACTGATGAAGGCGATTATATAATCGTAATCAATGCAAAAAAGATCAGAGTTACTGGTAATAAGCTCTCTGATAAAATCTATCATAAGCATACTGGTTATATTGGCAATATGAAGGAAACGCCACTTGGTAAAATGTTAGACAAGAAACCAGATTTTGTAATTAAAAATGCGGTAAAAGGTATGCTTCCAAAAAACCCCTTGGGTAGATCAATGATTAAGAAACTTAAAATCTATGATAATGAAAACCATGGTCATAATGCTCAAAAACCATTGACTCTAGAGGTATAAAAGATATGCATAAAACATATGGAACAGGAAGAAGAAAAACATCAAGTGCTAGAGTATATCTTTACAGCGGTACGGGTGAAATCAAAATTAATTCTCAAGATGTCGATGAGTTCACTAAATCTGCAACTTTGACAGCAAACCTTCTAGCGCCATTAACTAAGACTCAAATGCATGATAAAGTTAATCTCACCATATCTGTGAATGGTGGCGGTAAAAGCGGTCAAGTGGGGGCTATTGTTCATGGCCTTACAAGAGCACTCGTAAAATATCAAAATGATTTACTACCTACGCTTAAAAGAGAAGGGTTTGTCACTAGAGATGATCGTAAAGTAGAACGAAAAAAAGTTGGGTTGAGAAAAGCTAGAAAAGCTACCCAATTCTCTAAACGATAGGTTCAGATAAATTCACCCCGCTATCACTTGCACTTAGTAGCAAATCTGCGTGATTTAACGCAAATATTCCATTAGTAACGACTCCAGGAATGTTATTGATTTTTTTTTCTAACTTTAAGGGTTCTGGAATTATAAAATTATGAACATCTAATATAATATTTCCATTATCAGTGGTAAAATTTTCTCTCAAAACTGGTCTACCTCCCATTTTTATTAGCTCTAATGCTACGGCGCTTTGTGCTATTGGAATTACTTCAATAGGTAAAGGGAAAGTTCCTAAAACACTAACTTTTTTTGAGTCATCTACTATACATACAAATCTTTTTGAATTATGAGCTAGAATTTTTTCTCTAGTTAGTGCGCCACCTCCACCTTTAATCATTTGTAAATATCTATTAATCTCATCAGCTCCATCAATATATTTTGATAATTTTCCTACACTTTTAAGGTCAACAACTTCAAAACCATTAGCTTTTAGAAGTTCGGTTGATTTTAATGAACTGGACACAACTCTACTAATTTTATTCTTTACCTTAGGCAAGTATTCAATGAGTATATTTATTGTAGAACCAGACCCTATTCCAAGAATTTCATCGTTATCAATTAAGTCTAGAACAGATTCTGCAACTTTATGTTTCTTGGTATTTTGGTCCATTTTGAAAAAATATTATTTTTATAGTATACACTATAAGACACATGCATATGAAAGATAACTACAGGAAGAATTGTTATAAAAAAATACTTAAAGCAACCGCTGTTTATGATCTTGCTATCAAAAGCCCAACGCAATTTGCACCAAAATTATCAACTAAGTTAAAAAATAAAATATTTATTAAAAGAGAGGATTTACAGCCTGTTTTCTCATTTAAGTTAAGAGGTGCATATAATAAGATATCCAAAATATCTAAGCCTAAGCATATTGTTGCTGCATCAGCCGGTAATCATGCTCAAGGCGTAGCTATGACATGCAAAAAACTTAAAATAAACTCATCTATAGTAATGCCATCTACTACACCGTCTATTAAAGTCAATGCTGTAAAAAAACTTGGGGCTAAAGTCATACTTTTCGGGGACACCTATGATGTTGCATATCAATATGCTATAAAATATTCTCAGAAAAACAATTACAACTTTGTTCATCCCTATGATGATATAGATGTTATAGCCGGGCAAGGGACGATTGGTATAGAACTACTAGATCAATTAAAGGAACATCCAGATTATGTTTTTATTCCTGTTGGCGGCGGCGGTCTTTTAGCAGGTATCAGTGTTTATCTAAAAGAAGTAAATCCTAAAATTAAAATAATTGCTGTTGAGGCTTCAGACTCTGCATGCTTCAATTTAGCTTATAAAAAAGGTAAGCCAATGTCCTTGAATCATGTTGGTATATTTGCTGATGGTGTGGCTGTTAAAAAAATTGGATCCAAAACATTTAAACTTACAAAAGATATAGTTGACTATAGTCTTACTGTCAGTACTGATGAAATCTGTTCTGCCATCAAAGACCTCTATGACGAAACACGAGTGATAGCTGAGCCAGCAGGAGCACTGTCTCTTGCAGGTGTGAAAAAGTTTTTAATGAATCATAATATTCAAGGAAAAAAGATAGCAACGATATTATGTGGAGCTAACATGAATTTTGATCGGTTAAGACATGTTGCCGAGAGAGCTGATATCGGTGAGAGTAGTGAAATTATATTAGGCGTTACTATTGATGAAAAGCCGGGTAGCTTCAAGAAGTTTTGTTCAATCATTGGTAAGCGTTCTATTACTGAATTTAATTACCGATATGCAAGTGATAATAATGCACAGGTATTTGTTGGAATAAAAACCACAAAAGGGGAACAAGAAAGAAAAGATATTATATTAAGATTGAAACAATCTAAGTATAAATGTCATGACTTAACAGACAACGAAATGGCAAAAACACATATAAGATATATGGTGGGCGGAACGAGCAATGATACTAAAGATGAACGCATTTATAGATTTATGTTTCCAGAAAAACCAGGAGAGCTTTTGAACTTTTTAAATGCTATCGGCTCAACATGGAATATCAGCTTATTTCACTATAGAAACCATGGTGCTGACTTTGGACGAGTATTAATAGGATTACAAGCTAAGGAGAGTGAGATAGGCAGCCTAGAAAGGCATTTTAACACTCTTAAATATGAATTCCATAACGAGACGTCCAATATCGCTTATCGACAGTTTTTGAAATAAAAAAGGCCCTTTTCAGGGCCTTTTCCATATCTATCTGCAAATTAACGTCTAGTCTTACGTTTTGCAGTTTTTTTCTTAGCTACTTTACGCTTAGCAGTTTTCTTTTTAGCTACTTTTTTCTTAGCAACTTTTTTCTTAGCTACTTTACGCTTAGCAGTTTTCTTTTTAGCTACTTTTTTCTTAGCTACTTTACGCTTAGCAGTTTTCTTTTTAGCTACTTTTTTCTTAGCAACTTTTTTCTTAGCTACTTTTTTCTTAGCAACTTTTTTCTTAGCTACTTTACGCTTAGCAACTTTTTTACGTGTTGTTGTCACTTTTTTCTTAGCAACTTTTTTCTTAGCTACTTTAGTTTTTCTTTTTGCTTTCGCTTTCTTTTTAACCATACATTCCTCCGCGGTATTGGTGGTTAATTTTTAGTTTAGTAAAAAAAATGACAAAAACAAGTCTTTATTATTAATTTATTAAAATAAAAATATTTTATTTAGTTAACTTAATTATAAAATCCCATTCCTTTTTTTCTAGTTTTGTAATAGATAACCTATTACCGCGTTGAACAACTCTCATTTGAGATAACTCTTTGAAGGATTTTAATTCTTTCAAACTTACAATTTTACTAAACTTTTTTTTGAACTTAACATCTACCATCAACCATCTTGGAGCATCTTTTTTACTTTTTGGGTCGTAATATTTTGCTTTTTTATCAAATGCCGTGTGGTCTACATACGCCTCTTTACATATTGTCATCTGTCCATAAATACCAGGAATATCGCAGTTTGAATGGTAAAAAAAAGCATTGTCGCCAAGACGCATTTCGTCTCTAATCATATTTCTTACCTGATAGTTCCTTATACCATCCCAAGGTTCAGTTTTATCTTTAGCTAGATCGTCTATACTATAGTCTTCTGGTTCGTTTTTCATCAACCAGTAATTCATTTTATAGATTCAATTATTTTTTGATTTATATTTTCTATTTCGCTTTCTATAGTTTCAAACTCATTAAGTTTAATTTTATTTTTTATTTCTGAACCAGCTATATTAAGCAGAACTAATATTAAAAAATAATCATGTCCAACATTCTTCGTTTGAGATTTAACCTTTTCAGCTTCCTCTATAATTCTATCTCTAGAACTGAGTAATATACTCTTTTCTTCCTCAGTACACATGACTGAGATATCCTGGCCGAGAATATTTATATCTACTTTAGTCTTTTCCATAATCTTTTATGTTGTCTATTCTTTCAAGTAGAGCCCTAAGATGAGATTTTGCAGCTTCATTTTTCTTTATCAGTTCTGATTTTTCTGAAACTAACTGGCTTTGCTGGTTTTTCAAAAGTTTGTTTTCGAGATTTGTGGAATCTATTTTTTCATTAAGTTTAATTACATTTTCCTTTAAGGAGTTCAGTTTATCTAATATGTCTGACATACTGTATAATATAGTTTTAGTGGTTACATTAATCAATAAAATTATTAATTTACATTATTTTTCTATGAATAAATCTACGTTACAAGCTATAAATCAAATTATTGATACCGATGATTGTCCATTTACACAATTTGAAGTACATGGATTTTTTATAGGCCTATTAGTATCATCTCATAGCAAAGAGTCAAGAAAAGAAAAAATAATCAAATTTTTAGACTTATCTTCAAATATCAATACAAATAAATTAATTGATGAATTATCAAATACAATAAGACAGGAGCTAATAAATCAAACACTCTCAGTTTACTCTTTTATAAATGATGATTCAGAAAAAGGCAGCGAGTTGGAGAGCGCCGCTAATTCTCTATCTGAATGGACATACTATTTCTTAATTGGTTATCAAGGCGAATCTTCTTTATCTGATAATCCCGATATACAAGAGATACTTGATATTTTTGACGAGATAAGTCAAGTGAACCAGAAATATAAATTTGATGGAACTAAAAGCTCTTCTCAAGAGAGTTTAGACGAAATTAATAGTTTCATTGTAAAATCAACATTATACTTATATGAAAGGCGAACAAATGATTAATGAATTTGTTAGAAGAAGAAAAAAACTGTTTACTCAAATATGTGATAACTCAATATCAGTCATTTTTTCAGAGAATGATAAATACAGGAATAATGACGTTACTTTTAAATTTAGACAGTCTAGCAACTTTTTTTATCTAACCGGAATAAACGACCAATCGATTGTCCTAATACTAATCAAAGAAAATAATAAGTGCTGCTCAGTGCTAATTTGTAATCGCCCTAATGATAAGGATCGGATATGGACCGGGCAAATACCCTCAAAAACCACTTATAAATCTAAATTTAAACTAGATAAAGTAATATATTTCGATCAGCTGAATAAGCTTAACATTAACTGCATAAATAATTTATATTTTGAATTTAAGGACAAGGAGCGTACAGAAGAACTGCTTTCAAGTATTCATCAGACATCAAGCAATAGATATTTTGTAAATACCAATTATCTATCCTCAAGGTTTAATTTATCAAACTTAATATTCAAACTTAGACTCATTAAATCTAAACATGAGATTCAAGAGATTAGCAAAGCTGCTTTAATATCAGCCCAAGCACATATTAATCTTATGAAAACATGTAAAGCCGGTTTGAAAGAGTATGAGATTGAATCTGATTTCATTAGGTTTTGTATGAGCAATAGGTGTGAGCAAGCATATCCTGCTATAGTTGCAGCAGGAAAAAATGGCACTGTATTACATTACACAAAAAATAATTCATTACTTAAAAATAATAATTTACTCCTTGTCGATGCTGCAGCTGAATACAATAATTATGCATCTGATATCACAAGAACAATACCTATATCAGGAAAATTTAATGACTATCAGAAGACAATTTACAATATCGTATTGAAGGCTCAGGAGACCGCTATCAAATCATGCAGAGTTGGTAAGACACTTCTAAAAATTCATGATATAGCTGTAAGGGTTATCGTTAAAGGTCTTTTAGAAGCGAAGTTACTAACAGGTACAATAGCAAATAATATAAAAAATCAAAATTATAAAAAATTTTACATGCATAATACAGGCCACTGGCTTGGTCTTGATGTCCATGACCCATGTCCTTACGTACTGAATAATCAACCTGTAAGGTTCAAAGCGGGCATGATTTTTACTGTAGAGCCTGGGATTTATATATCTAATGATCAAAGTATCGATAAAAATTACCATAACATAGCAGTTAGAATAGAAGATGACGTTCTAATAACGAACGGTGAACCTGTTGTCTTGTCAAGAAATGTTCCAAAATCAATAAAAGATATAGAATCTTTGATGGCACATGGCGGCAGATAAAGATACCGCAATCATTGGAGGTGGTCTTGTTGGCTGTCTGATTGGTCTATCAATTGCTGATAAAGATAATAAAGTTGTTTTAATTGAAAAGAAAAAATTCAATAAAATTCTTTCAGAAAATTTCTCACCTTTATCTTTGACAGCTAATACAGTCGACTATCTTAAAACAAAAAAAATTTGGAATCCTGAAAATCTAAAAAACACACCAATACATAATCTAGATATTAAACTCTTCAATAGTTTTAATACAATTAAAATATCTTCAGACGAATTAGAAATTCCTGAATTGGGTCAAGTTGTTGATAAAGCTTCACTATTATCTCATCTAAGAGCTTTATGTATAAATAATAAAAATATAGAAATTATTGATAATATAGATGTTGAACTAGATAGTAATAATTCTAAGATTATATTAAAAGACAAATTGTCAATTAAATATAAACAACTATTTATTACTGATGGTGCAAATTCTAAATTTGTTAAACAATTTAATATCCTTTCTAAGAGGATATCATATAATCAAACATCATTTATTCTTAACTGTAATTATGATGCGAGTGAAAATTCAGCAGTACAGATATTTTCTAAAAAAGGAGTATTCGCTGTTTTACCAGGGCACAAAAAAGTTAAATCCATTGTAGCTACAATACATAATAAATATATTAACAGTTATAATTTCGAATCTACTAATTTCAATAAGTCACTTCTTCAAAAAGACTTATTGCCATATGTTAAAGATTTACATAACCCTAAACTCCTTTATACTCACCCGCTTGATACGTCAAGGCTAGATAAGTGGCATATTAAAAATATTATTTTTTTAGGTAACTCTTCTCAACTTATTCATCCTTTTGGAGCGCAGGGTTTCAACTTTTCAGTTGATTGTATAAAAAAAATTGACTCTGTCAAAACTGAACTACTTTTAGAGGGTGAATTCAATAATCATGTGAAGACTGAAATTATAAAGAAAAGACATAACTTATTCTTAGGTATTGATATTACGTTATCGTTATTAATGAAAGATTCACTTCTTGGAAATGTCTCCTCAACATTTTTAGGAGGCTTTATTAATAACTCCTCAAGAATTAAAAAAAGATTTATAAAAAGAATACTAAATATTTAGAAATATAAAATGATCATAAATATAATAAGCAGTAGCCTTCTATCTAATATTGCCGCTCTCAGTCTAAATAAATATCCAGATTGTAATATTAATATTCAAAACAATAAGCTTAAAACTTATAGTAGATACTATTCACTTAATTATTTCAGTAAGATTTTTCTGGAAAATATCACTGTTTGGGAAAAATTGTCCCCCCTTAAAATAACACCGTATAAGAAGATTGAAATTTATCGAAATGAACAGCAAACAATATCTTTTAATGCTAATGACATCGATATTGATAGTCTCGGGTATATCGTAAGTGAGGATGATTTATCAAAAGCAGTTACCGAGACTTTGCTAGAGAGTAAAGGCATAAATTATATTAAAGATCAACTTATGCATAATACCTCAAGCGATATTAACATTATTTCAGACTATTCTGATGTTGATTCAGAAGTTAAATCAAAGCACTTTGTGTCCGAGAACTACAATCAAACGGCGATTAATATCAACATTACTCATAGCAATGATAATGAAAATGTCCCGCGCCAAATTTTTTATAAAGATGAGATCTTGGGTTTCCTGCCTACAAGTAACAAAACGTATAACTTAATTTGGACTATGCCAAACAAAATTTTTGATCAATTATCATCGACTAATCCAAATGAATATTTGAAGCTTATACAAAAAAGAGCACAGTTGATTTTGGGTGAAATAGAAGATCTTTCTATAGGTCAATCCTTTCCATTGTCATCAAGGCACTCCGATTGTTATTGCTATCAAAACAATATCCTTGTAGGAGAGTCTGCACATAAATTTCATCCTCTTGCAGGCCTTGGTTTAAATATGGGTTTAGAAGATATTCATGTGCTTTCTACACTGATATCTAAAAATTTAGAATTTAATTCCATTAGTCGTGAATATGTGATTAAGCGAATTTTTAGAAACTCTAGCTTAAATCATATACTTAATACAATTATCAAATTTCATTCATTTAATTTAATTCCAGATTTTTTTAGAAGAATTTTCTTAAATATTTTTGATAAATCTATAATTCTTAAAGCAGCTGCTATTAGAAGTGCAACTGGATTTGATAATTTAATCAAATAGTAAATAGACTGCGACGACTAATAATAAAGTAGAAAAAATATTTTTTACTTTCTCGGGATTTAAGATTCTCAAAAGATAAACACCAGCATAAGAACCTAAAATCCCGGAAGGTATAAGTATTAACAAAGCAACATGATTAATTTTTTCACTATATATAGATGGATTTAAAACAAACATGTAAAACAAGGATGATACGGCAATAATTAAACCAATAGCGGAAGCAGATGCAATTGACCTTTTAATATCAGCAATCAAAAATGATAAATATGGAACTGATAAAGTACCACCCCCAATACCCATTAGCGAACTTATTGATCCATTAGCAAAAAAATAAAGATTACCAGCTTTGTTAAGATAATTAATATTATTTCTAATTATCTTTGCATCACTTATAAGAAGTAGAGCTAGAATAATCAGTATTACACTATAAAGAAGCTCCAATGATTCTGATGAAACATGTTCAAGGATATAAATACCAAAAAAAGAACCTAAAATGACGTACATGGAGTACTTCTT
>CBFHLA010000007.1:15583-24700 GCA_965656575.1 Gammaproteobacteria bacterium | reverse complement strand
GTGGGTACGGCATTAGATCAATCAGTAATGAGAAAACTGGTTTTGCTTATGGTAATAACTTCAGCTTTAGTGAAATCATAAAATCTGCTCAGTTATCTAGATCAATAGTTGCATCAAACAAATCAAAATCAATTAATCTAAAAGAAAACTCTAATTATAAAAAATTATATATTTCAGAATCTCCTCTAACTTCTGTTACAGATGACGATAAAGTAAATTTTTTAAGAGATATTGACAGTTACATAAAAGAAAAAGACAAAAGAGTGCAACAAGTAATTATTAATCTTAGTTCTAGTTTCGACTCTATTTTTGTTGCAAATTCATATGGAACATATAGTTTTGACGATAGACCTCTCGTTAGATTCAATGTAATGGTAATTCTAAAATCTGACGATCGTGTTGAAAGAGGTAGCGCTGGCGGCGGAGGGAGATATTCCTATCCAACTCTTATCAATACTAAAAAACCTTATGAACTTGCTGATGAAGCAATAAGAATTGCCGATGTAAATTTAAACTCTAAACCCTGTAAAGCAGGCAATACTACGGTTGTCCTTGGCTCAGGTTGGCCGGGCGTTTTACTTCATGAAGCTGTTGGTCATGGCCTTGAGGGTGATTTTAATAGAAAAAAAACATCCAATTTTTCTGATTTGATAGGACAAAAAGTTGCATCAGAATTATGTACAGTTATTGACGATGGAACTATAGAAGATAGAAGAGGCTCTTTGTCCATTGATGATGAAGGAACGCCCACAGCAAAAAATATACTTATTGAAAATGGTATCTTAAAAGGTTACATGCAAGATTTGATGAATGCAAAATTGATGGATGTAAAACCAACGGGTAATGGCAGAAGAGAGAGCTATGCGCATTTACCTATGCCGCGGATGACAAATACATACATGCTTGGTGGCACATCAAATGTTGAAGAGATAATTAATAGCGTTGATGATGGCATCTATGCTGTCAATTTTTCTGGAGGTCAGGTAGATATTACAAGCGGTCAATTTGTTTTTACAGCTTCAGAGGCATATAGAATTGAATCTGGCAAAATTAAAAATGCAATCAAAGGAATGACATTAATCGGGAACGGTCCGGATGTTCTAAAAAAAGTCTCTATGGTTGCCAATGACATGAAGCTTGACGATGGAGTCGGTACATGCGGTAAGGAGGGGCAGAGTGTCCCTGTAGGAGTAGGCCAACCTACATTAAAAATCGATGACATCACTGTCGGTGGTACGGAAGTTTAATAATGCCCAATAATTTTAAAGAGACTACAAAAAATCTTAAAGAAATAATAGACAATCTAGATAAGAAAAGAGAATACGAATTCCACTTTCATTCAGCAGATGGAGCTGATGTAACTTCAAGGTTTGGTGACGTAGAAAATATTCAATATCATAATGATGAGGCATTAACTGTCACATGCATAGACGGAAAAAGGAAAGGTGTTGCAAGCACCAATAACCTATCAGATGAAAGCATTGAACTTACGATTAAAAAAAGCAAGACTATTGCTTCTTTTCTAGAAACAGATCAACATCAAGGCTTAGCCAAAGAAAACCTTATTAATGAATTTGATATAGATTGTGGTATTAATTTTCCGAAAGAACTCTCAACTGAAGAGCTTATCAATATGACAATAGAATGTGAAAAATCAGCATTAGAGTATGACAAAAGAATAAATAATAGTGAAGGATCTGAGTACGCATATTCGCAGTCTAATAATTTAATATTAAATTCTCATGGTGCTGCCGGTTCTTATTCTTCGACGAGTTTTACGCTCTCTTGCGTTGTAATTGCAGAAGAAGAAGGCCTTAAAGAAAGAGATTATGCATACTCAACTCGAAGGAGTTTTAATCAAATAGGGGATCCAAAAACAATTGGCCACGAGAGTGCCAAAAAAGTTATTTCAAGACTTGGGGCAAAATCGATATCCACTAGAAAGTGTCCGATAATTCTTACACCAGAATTATCAGTGGGGTTATTTTCATCATTCTTATCTGCCATTAATGGTAATAATATCTACAAAAAAAACAGTTTCTTGCGTGACTTTATAAATAAAAAAGTTTTTTCTGATCATATCAGTATCTCTGAGCAGCCAAATCTAAAAGAAGGACTTGGCTCTAGGCCATTTGATAGCGAGGGAGTTATTACATCAGATAAATTAATAGTTGAGGGTGGAGTGCTTAACACTTATTTATTAGACACATACTCAGCAAGCCAATTGAATTTAAAATCTACAGGCAACAGCGGGTACAGTAATATATTAATTGATTCAACGAAACCTATGATGAGTAACCTTGTTGAATCAATAGATAACGGCATATTGGTTACAGAATTAATGGGTTCCGGAGCAAACATGTTAACAGGCGATTATTCAAGAGGAGCTTTCGGCTATCTAATTGAGAATGGAAAAATATCATATCCAGTTACCAACTTTACTATTGCATCAAATATGATTGAGATGTTTAAAAATATTGAAGAGATTGGAAATGACTACTATTTGAACTCAAAAATAAAGTGCGGCTCACTCATGATTAATGATATGACTGTAGGCGGTAACTAATTAAGTATTGTCTAATTAGATAATACATGTAATATTAAATCATGCATCTTATCAAGGCCCTTCTCATTCCTTCAATATTCATAATATCCACTTTTAACTCGTATGCCTCCGATGGACGAACAATGACTGATAAATTAACTTGCTACAATTATGAAGAACGTATTGTATTCATGCTAGATCTTACTAAAGATAATGAAAAATTGAATAGCATGAACTTAGCTGTTGTAAAAAGAACTGAGAATTCTATTGAACTTGTTGCTCCTGATTTACTTGTTAAGTTTGATTCGCATAATTTTGTCCTGAATGTGATACCTACTAGAGCATCAGAACCTCTAACTATGGATTGTACAATAAACTAGCTGTTAGTTTGATATCTTGATTTAAGTATTAAGTAACCAGCTACTGCAGAAACTATAGAACCAATAAATATTCCTAACTTACTACTATCTACTAATACAGGATCACTGAAAGCTAATCCGTTTATAAATAAACTCATAGTAAATCCAATGCCACACAAAAAAGATAAACCAAAAATATCTTTTAAAGTGACATCATCTGGTAGTTTAAATAGTTTCGTCTTCATACCAATGTATGTAAAGAAAGTGATTCCTATCGGTTTTCCTAACAATAGGCCTAGAACAATACCTAGTGAGAGCGGACTATAAAGACTATCTAAAGTCACATCAGAAAAATTTATATCACTATTGAAGAATGCAAATATAGGAAGCACTAGGATACCTACAAAATTATGTAGATTATGCTCTAATTGTTTAAGCATAGAATCATCAATGCTATTTTTTTGATTATTAGGTATAGTTGTAGCTAACAATACACCTGCAATAGTTGCATGTACCCCTGACTTAAGGACAAAATACCAAAGAAATATTCCTAGTAATATATAAATATACATTTTTTGTGAACCAGATAGATTTAACAATATCAAAAGGGCTAATACCGCAGCTGAGTATGATAAATAAATCATACTTATTTCTGATGTGTAAAAGAAGGCGATAATCAGCACAGCGCCCAAATCATCAATAATTGCGAGTGATAAAAGAAATACTTTTAAGCTTAATGGCACACTCTTTCCTAAGAGGAGAAGAACAGCAAGTGAAAAAGCTATATCTGTTGCTGTTGGAATTGCCCAACCTGACATATTTTCTGGATTGGAATAATTTATTAGCACATAAACAACAGCTGGCGCAAGCATACCTCCAATTGCAGCGATAGCAGGCAAAACCATCCTATCGAAACTTGACAATTCACCTTCTAGAATTTCTCTTTTTAATTCTAAACCTATGACAAAGAAAAATATCGCCATCAAACCATCATTCACCCAATGAGAAACATTTTTGGTAAATGAGAAATCACCTATGTTAATAGGAATGTATGTATATTTAATTTCAAAATATAAAGATTGCAGTGGGCTGTTAACAATAATTAACGCCAACATGGCAAACAGTAATAACAAAATGCCTGATTTTTCCTCTCTTGAGAAAAAGTTTTTTATAGCTTGTGATAGATCAAAGGTGTTATTCATTCGCACTTATTATATCAGCTTGTAAGAGTAGCACATACTTTTAAACTATCAACAAAGAGAAATCTCTTGATTCAATATTTTTTGTAAGCGCACCAATAGATATATAATCTACACCTTTAACAGCAAAGTTATTTATATTCTGAAGATTGACTGACCCAGAGACTTCTAGTTTTGATTTAAGTTTATATTTAACAATTTTTTTCAACATAGCAGGGGTAAAATTATCAAGCAGTATCCTGTTAATTTTTAATTGATCTAAAGTTTTAGCAAATTTAATTGTTTTTGCCTCAACAACAACAGTTTTATTATTTTTTATAGCTTGGTTTATAATATCACTTGGACTTTCCATGAACTTAAGATGATTCTCTTTAATAAGTACAGCAGATGATAAATTTTCTCGATGTGCGTTACAGCCAGCTGCTTTACAAGATTCTATTAATGGAGCTCTAAACAATGGCAATGTTTTTCTTGTATGTAGTAATTTAATATTTTTATCTTTTACTTTCTTTTGGAATTTTTTGCATAGGTCATAAGTTCCAGACATTGCTTGAAGATAATTCAAAGCGACACGTTCTCCCTTGAGAATCGAATGGTTTGACCCATATATATCAATTATAATTTTATTTTTATTTACATAGTCCCCATCATTCACATAAGTTTTGAATTTTATTTTTTTATCAACCTGTTTAAATACTTGTTTGAGCCATTTCAATCCATATACATGTGAGTTTTCTTTTATTTTTATTATCGCTTTACATTTATTTATCAAAGGAACTAAATTTGTAGTGATATCTTGTTTATAACCATCCTCCTTCAAAGCCATATTGATGTGTTCATTCATTTTCATACCGTATTAAGCTTTCAAAGTATCCTTATACTGTTTAGTTTTCGAAAAAATCATAGGACCTAACAATATAAGTGCGATTAGATTGGGAATTGCCATCAGCCCGTTCATTATATCAGCTATCAACCACATTAAATTTAATTCAGTGACGGCTGCAATAGGAATAATTACTATCCATAAAATTCTGTAATAGATTATTATGCTTGAGCCAAATAAAAACTCGGCACATTTTTCTCCATAATAACTCCAGCCTATAATGGTGCTGAAAGAAAATAGAATTAATCCAAAAATTACAATGTACTTTCCGTTATGAAGTAAATTCTCAAAAGATGTTACGGTGAGAACTGCTCCATTTACCTCTCCTATCCATTGATTACTCATTAATATAACAAAAGCTGTAATTGTGCATACTACTAGTGTATCTATGAGCGGTTCCAACATAGAAATCATTCCTTGCTTAGTTGGATTATTTGTATTTGCTGCTGCATGAGCAATTGGAGAGCTGCCCAATCCTGCTTCATTTGAAAATACACCACGAGCAACACCATATCTTAATGCCATCCATATAGTTGCTCCAGCAAAGCCTCCTGATGCGGCTGTAGATGTGAAAGCTGAGGTAATTATCAAATTAAATATATATAAAATATTATCGTGATTAATAGTTATAATTAACAGCCCACCAAGAATATAAATAGCCGACATTAATGGAACTAAAGTTGATGTAATTTTTCCTATAGATTTTATCCCGCCGATTATTACCAAAGCAACAAAGACTGCTATAAAAAATCCAACTGTAAGTGATGAAATACCAAATTCATTTTCGATAACTTGTGATACAGAATTTACCTGCACTCCATTACCTATGCCCAGAGCAGCAATCATCCCTGCTAAGGCAAAAAGATAGGCAAAAATTATATAATTCTGCGATAGTCCATTTTTAATGTAGTACATTGGCCCACCGACAGTTTCACCATTGATATTTTTTTCTCTATATTTAATTGCCAGGAATGCTTCTGCATATTTTGTCGCCATCCCAAATAATGCTGAAATCCACATCCAAAAAATAGCGCCTGGTCCTCCAATATAAATAGCTGTTGCTACACCAGCAATATTTCCAGTACCAACTGTTGCAGATAAAGCAGTTGTTAAAGATTGAAATGATGTAATTTGTCCATCTGTTTTATCTTCATCATTTTTAAAAATTTGCTTAAAAGCAAAAAGAATATATGAAAATGTAAAACCTTTAAGACCAAGGCTTAGAAAAACTCCTGTGCCCAAGATTAATATTAGTGTAAACGGCCCCCAAATAAAACTACTTACTGTATTTAGTAAATCATGCATTATCTTTTTTGTGAATAACTTTAACCGCTGAGTCTCTATTTGTGTTTTCTATCTTGAGCTCCTCAAATATTAAATCAGAATAATGCGGTATATCATAGCCATCTTTAAGTTTTGTTCCAACCGTATGAGAATAGTCAGATGATTTATAGTTATTTTCCAAATGACCATTAACTAGAATAATAAGTCCGTCTTTATCCAGGTTGTTCAATGCATTAGCTATGATATGATCACTCAGTTCTTGGTTAAAATATTTCTGGTCAATTAAAACTACATTATGCTTTGAAACAAAAAAATCCTCATTCAAAGTCGTTGCAACATGATTATAGTAATCGTTTATTTGTTTAGGTAAGTATTCCTGCTTTGCATCAATATTATTATTTACATTAGAGTATACTTTTGTACTTTTTATATTCATATAATCACTACAAGCTAATTCCATACCCAGTAATGTATTGTCACTTACAACCGCTAGATTAATTTTTTTATTTCTTCCATGATTATCAAGAATAATTTTCTCTACAACTGCACTGAGTCTTAAATTTTCATTTTGATTATCTATTTCATTTTGTAATTCATCCAATTTATTTTCTTGATAAAGTTTAGGTAATGTCTTATCAATAAAATATGTAAAAGTACTGTTACGGACTTTAGGCTCTTTCTTTCCAATTCTCATTGACATCACACCATCATTTTCAGCCCATATATTACTCATCCCCCACCATTTTTGCCTACTTTGGAAGGCAACTTCTAAAATACTTCTAGACCAATAGTTTTTTTCTACACCTTGCCTTTCTGCATAAACTGGAAAAATCACCGCACCATCTCTTTTGATTACATACATCAAATATCTGAGAAACTCTGCCCCCCAGTTATTAGCATAGAGCGGGAAACTGATGCCTAAATATATTCTGTCTATAGATTCTTTCTGAAAAGGGAAATATAAAGAGGGAAGCTCTGTGTCATTATCAAAATTTATTGAATCTAGAGTATAACTTTTAATGTCTTTGCTGGGCTTCACAGCGCCATGTTTGTCTCTTGTGTCCGATGCATAATAGTCTATG
This sequence comes from Gammaproteobacteria bacterium, assembly GCA_965656575.1. Classification (GTDB taxonomy): domain Bacteria; phylum Pseudomonadota; class Gammaproteobacteria; genus CACLCV01. Next base: position 17,348 of record CBFHLA010000007.1, on the reverse strand, counting down.
TCATCCTCAATATATTTGCTTGATTTATGGAATATTATATCTGTCATATATCTGATATTATGGTTGTAGATTTTATCATGAACTCTATACTTTCAACAGTAATAATAAGTTGCACTTTATGAGTAGTATTATAGCTTTTGCATTTGTAGTAACTCTTTTCGTTACACTGTCTAGTGGCGCTCCAATATATATTTTATTAGTATCATTATTTTTTTACTATTTAATTTATTATTTGACATCAAAAAAAGTAGAGGAAAATAAAAAACTTGTTATAAAATCAAACAATAGTAAACAAAAAGACGACATTTTTTTCTCTGAAAAAAATAATAGTATTTTTAGCCAAAATAAATTTCCAATGCTCATAGTAAACAAATCGTTTACTATCGAATCTTCAAACATGGCTTTTAATTCATTTATTGGAAAAGATGCGAAAGGAATGAATCTATCATTATGTTTAAGATCAAATGAATTAAATGATGCATTGAGTAACACTTTCGTTAATCAAAGGATAGGAGATATAAATTTTATTATTTATGATCAGGTCCATAAATATATTCAATCACAAGTATTTCCTATAAAAATTAAAAATGAAACTTATGCACTCATAATATTAATTGACGAAACATCGGAAAAAGTTTCTCAAAAAGTAAAATCAGATTTTGTTTCAAACGTAAGCCATGAGCTTAAAACTCCACTTACAGCAATAATCGGATTTATTGAAACAATAAACGGACCAGCAAAAGACGACAGTATAAAAAAAGAAAAATTCCTAAAAATTATTCAATCTGAAGCAGAGAGGATGCAAAGACTAGTAAATGATACGCTTTCGTTAACTCGTGTGGAAGAGTCACAATACCAAACCCCTAATGAAAAAGTAGACCTATGGTTATGTGCCAGTTCAGCTATAGATTCTGTAAGGTCTTTAGCAGATAAAAAAAGGATAAAAATTTCTTTTAATGAGGAGTATAAAGCTGGTGTTTCATATGTGAGGGGAAATCAGGATCAAATCACTGAAATTTTTGAAAATTTATTGGATAATGCTATCACTTACAGTAGCGAAGACACTAGAATCAAAATAATGTTTTTTAATAAAGAAAAAACTATTAAGTTTAAAGTTTTAGACCAAGGCTGTGGAATACAAAAAGATGATATTGTCAGGGTTTCAGAGAGATTCTTTAGGTCTAAAACAGCAAACAAATATAAAAAAAATAGCTCTGGTCTAGGTCTTTCTATAGTAAAGCATATAGTGAAAAGGCATGCTGGTAATTTATATATAGATAGTGAGGAAGGAGTCGGGTCTACTTTTTCGATAGATCTGCCTAAGTTTGGAATTAATTCATAAATCTGTAACAAATGTTTAATTTCAGCTTCATGCATAGCTAGTGTAATTGCATTACTAAAATAATAAATGGAGACAGTATGAAATATCTTTCAACAGTATTAACTCTCTTAGTTGCATTTAGCCTGCCGAATGCAGACGCTAGGGATTCAATAAAAATTGTTGGTTCTTCTACAGTATACCCTTTTGCTACCGTAGTAGCTGAGGAGTTTGGAAGAGCTGATAATGGTTTTAAAGCGCCTATAATTGAATCAACAGGATCAGGTGGCGGTCTCAAGCTCTTTTGTGCAGGAAAAGGTCCAGGAACACCTGATGTTACTAATGCATCAAGAAGAATAAAGTCAAAAGAAGTAAAGCTATGTGCTAAAAATGGCATTACAGACATAACTGAGATGAAAATTGGTTTCGATGGTATTGTAGTAGCTA
>CBFHLA010000007.1:6845-15485 GCA_965656575.1 Gammaproteobacteria bacterium | reverse complement strand
CCCTGCGGTATACAAGATGGTGTAACGTGTACTAATGAATACAAAACATGGAATCAAGTTAGATCAGATCTACCAAATATGCCTATAGTTGTCTATGGCCCTCCACCTACATCAGGGACAAGAGATGCTTTTGCTGAAATTGCTCTAAGTGGCGGATGCAATGAAATACCATGGATAAAAAAGCTAAAGAAAAAAGATAAAAAGGCTTGGAAAAAACTTTGCCGTACAGTTCGTGAAGACGGTCCATATATTGAGGCTGGTGAAAATGATAATCTAATTATTCAAAAATTAACTGCCAATAAAGACTCATTTGGAATATTTGGATTTAGTTTCTTAGATCAAAATAAAGATAAAGTAAAAGGATCTGTGATTGATGGCATAGCCCCAACATTTGATGCTATTGCTTCAGGTGATTATAAAGTATCACGTTCTCTGTATTTTTACGTGAAAAATGATCATGTTGGCGTTATACCTGGAGTTCAAGAGTATATGGAGTTTTTCATGAGTGATGATGCTATCGGTTCCGATGGTTATCTCCTAGATAAGGGTTTAATTCCTCTGCCTGAAAGCTCTAGAGCTAAGTATCAAGCTGATGCAAAATCACTAAGTAAACTAGTCCTTAATTAATTGATTTATAAATTAGTAAGTATCGCCCGGTTATAATCTGGCGATACTTATTCAGATTGATGAAGAAGATAATATCAGAATTTCTGGGAATGATGACGCTTACTATGTGTGTAGTTGGAAGTGGCATTATGGCAGAAAATATAAGCCAGGGATCTGAAGGAATTACACTATTAATCAACTCACTTTCGACTTCAGCTATCTTAATAGTCATTATTTTAACATTCAGACAAATTTCAGGTGCACACTTTAATCCAGCAGTATCCCTAAGCTTTTACATCCAAAATAAATTAGAACTATTAGATTTTTTTAGATATGTGGCTGCTCATATTACAGGCGGGATAGTAGGAATAATATTCATACATATAATGTTCGACATGAATATTTTTGAGTTTAGCTCAAAATATAGAGATGGATTGAATATCATATTTTCAGAGATAGTTACTTCATTTTTTTTAGTTTTTATTATTTGCATGTCTCAACAAAAAAATGATATGACAGTCGCTTTACTCGTCGGCTTATACATAGGTGCTGGCTATTTTTTTTCCTCGTCCACCTCTTTTGCAAACCCGGCAATAACAGTAGCGCGAATATTCACTGATTCATATACAGGTATACACATATCAAATATAGCAGGCTTTATATCTGCTCAGCTCATTGGTTCATATTTAGCAACAATAACTTATAAATACCTCAAAAGTTAGTACTATTTAACATAACTGTAACATTCGAGACTTATCATTAATCAACTAAATAATATGACAGTATTCCTACTAATTTTAATTTCAAGCCTAGCGGTTTATGGATTCATTTTAAATAAAAGCAAAGCTAGTGTTATGTCAGACACAAACATAATGCACTCCCAACCTCATTATCATGGTTTATATTCTGCATTTATTACCTTAGTTCCGGCAATTTTACTCCTATTTTTTTGGTCATTCATTGTGAATATGATTACAAACATAACCTTGAAAGATTTTTTTTCTGATATTACCGATACAGGTTTAATAAAATTCTACACAGATGGTGTCATAGGATACGCAGAAGGCGCGACAGATAAAATAATAAATCATGCCGGTTTTATGCCGGCTGTAGAACACTATCAAGCATTACAACACAATAATAAAATTTTACAATTCATTGTAATCTCAACTTTAAGTTTGATGCTCTTTAGATATTCCTTAAAATTTGTTGAAGTTGAATTTAAAGCTAGAGATTATATAGAGAGAGTAATAGTGATTGTTATGCGAGCATCAGCAGTCTTTGCTATATTCGTGACTATTGGCATTGTTTTGTCTTTATTATTTGAGACTCTTAGGTTTTTTGATTCTGTAAATGTATTCGATTTTTTGTTTGGATTACACTGGAGCCCTCAGATGGCTATAAGAGCAGACCAAGTTGGATCCTCAGGTAGTTTTGGTGCTGTACCAGTTTTTACTGGGACACTGCTTATAGCATTTATAGCGATGACAGTTGCCACACCTATCGGTATGTTTTCAGCGATATATTTATCACAATATGCCTCAGAAAATATAAGAAGTTATGCAAAACCTATTATTGAGATACTTGCCGGCATACCTACAGTTGTATACGGTTTTTTTGCAGTAATAACAGTTGCTCCGTTTTTTAGAGATATGGGTGCATTTTTCTCTTTTACAAATATGAGCTCTGAGAGCGCGCTAATTGCTGGTTCTGTTTTGGGTATAATGATAATACCATTTGTTGCCTCACTAACAGATGATGCATTAACTGCTGTTCCGCGCTCTTTAAAAGAAGGCTCACTTGCTATGGGAGCAACACTATCAGAAACAACTAAAAAGGTAATCATACCAGCATCATTTCATGGAATTGTAGGAAGCTTCTTATTAGCGGTCTCGCGTGCGATAGGAGAAACTATGATTGTCGTAATGGCTGCAGGCTTTGCTGCTAATCTTACTTTTAACCCATTTGACAGTGTAAGCACAGTTACAGTTCAGATAGTTGGCCTACTCACTGGCGATCAGGAGTTCGATAGTCCAAAAACATTATCTGCTTTTGCATTAGCTTTTGTATTATTTTTCATCACATTAGTTTTGAATGTTATATCACTAACAATTGTAAAAAAATATAGAGAAGAGTATGAATAATATTAGCGCAAGAAACAAATCAGAAAAAAGATTCCAAATGTATGGCAAGACAGCTGTCTTGATTGCAATAGGTTTTCTAGTAATACTATTATTTAATATATTTTCTACAGGCATAAGCGCCTTCAAACAAACTTACATTGCTGTGAATTTGGAAATACCTGCTGATTTTGACAAAAAAAATATTAATCCTAGAACTGAGTTAAATAAACATTTTTTAAAAATGTTTCCTGAAGCTACAACAAGAACAGAAAGGAGGGCGTTGCTATCACTTCTTAGTAAAGGAGCAAGATATGAATTTAGTGAACTTATTAATCAAAATAAAGAAAGAAGCATTCAAGGATATCATTGGTTTTTAGCATCAGCAGATTTAGACATGTATATTAAGGGCACCGTTAAAAGACAAGGCGATACAGCAGGTAGGATAGATGAGAACCAAATGTTTTTTATTGACAAGCTACTATCAAAAAATTTAATTGAGCTTCAAGCAAATAAGTATTTACTATCCTCCGCAGATAGTAGAGAGCCGGAAATGGCTGGCATTAGAGGTGCCATTATTGGTTCATTGTATTCAATTCTAATAGCTTTTCTAGTTTCATTTCCTATAGCAGTTATGGCTGCAGTCTATCTTGAAAAGATAGCATCAAAAAATAAATTCTCTGACTTAATTGAGACAAATATAAATAACTTGGCTGCAGTTCCATCAATAGTATTTGGCCTGTTAGGACTTGCAATATTTTTAAACTTCTTTGAATTACCTAGGTCGGCTCCCTTAGTTGGAGGTCTTACTCTTGCTTTAATGACATTACCCACAATAGTTATTGCTTCAAGAGCAGCTATCAAATCCGTACCTCCATCAATTGAAGAGGCCGCAATAGGATTGGGAGCTAGTAAAGTTCAGACAATATTTGGTTTTACACTTCCTCTAGCTATGCCTGGTATCTTGACTGGTACGATCATAGGTATAGCACAAGCTATAGGCGAGACTGCACCATTACTTATGATAGGAATGGTTGCGTTTGTGGTCGATGTCCCCGGTAGCCCTTTAGATGCGTCAACTGCTCTACCAGTACAAATATATCTATGGGCAGACAGTCCAGAACGAGCATTTACAGAACGCACTTCAGCTGCAATTATGGTACTGCTTGGCTTTTTGATATTGCTTAACTTAACAGCAATTTACTTAAGAAAAAAACTAGAAAAAAAATGGTAATAAAATATGACTGAAAATCTAAAAGTATCTATAAGAAATCTAAATGTTTTCTATGGAAAAAAACAAGCATTGTTTGATGTATCTCTAAATATAATGGAAAAAGAGGTCACATCATTAATTGGGCCATCAGGCTGTGGAAAGTCAACGTTACTAAAATGCATTAATAGAATGAATGATCTGGTAGAGATATGCAATATAAACGGTCAAATTTTACTAGATTCTGTTGATATAAACGAAGTATCTCAAGACCCTGTACTATTAAGAATGAAAGTAGGTATGGTTTTTCAAAAACCTAACCCATTTCCAAAATCAATATATGATAATGTGGCTTTTGGACCTAGACTGCATGGCATGACAAAATCAAAAGAAGATTTAGATAATATTGTTATTCAAAGTTTATCTAAATCTGGATTATATGAAGAAGTTAAGGATAGATTATATGAACCAGGGACAGGATTGTCTGGCGGTCAACAACAAAGATTGTGCATTGCGCGCGCATTAGCTGTAAACCCACAAATTCTTCTAATGGATGAACCTTGTTCTGCATTAGATCCAATAGCGACTGCAAAAATTGAAGATTTAATAGCAGAGCTAAAACAGCAATATACAATTGTGATAGTTACACATTCTATGCAACAGGCAGCAAGAGTATCTGATAGGACAGCATATATGCATATGGGTGAATTAATTGAAACCGGTATGACTAAAACGATTTTTTCAAATCCACAACACGAAAAAACTCAAGACTACATTACAGGGAGGATTGGATAATATTATTTATAAATAATATACAATAAAAATTATGACTGATTATAGAGAGCATATCGTAAAATCTTTTGATGAGGAGATTACCAATATAATACATCTTACAACTAAGATGGCTACATTAGTAGAGGAACAGTACAAGCTTTTATATCATGTGGTAGATACGGGATCACCTTCTACTACTGAAGATATTTTAGAAAATGAACCCAAGCTAGATAACTATGACGCGGAAATCAGAGATGCAGTAATTACACTTATTACACTAAGGTCTCCTGTAGCAGTTGATTTACGCGATATTCTTACTTCTCTGAGAATATCAACGGATTTAGAGAGACTTGGTGATTATGCTAAAAATATAGCCATGAGAGTCGCCACTCTCGAAGAGATTCCAGAAACTAATATAAAAAATGATATTTTAAGATTAGTCACTCTTGTGCAAGTCCAACTAAAAAAAGTCATAGATGCCTATGTGTCAAAAGATATTGGCAAGGCAAGGGAGGTTATTCAAAATGATATTGAAATAGATAATAACTACAATGTTATTTATGAAAAAATTGTTGATTTAATAAAAGGTAAAGTATCAAAACTTAGACTTCTCACATATACTAAATTGCTATTTGCTATCAAGACACTTGAAAGGGCTGGAGACCACATAGGTAACGTAGCAGAAGAAATTCACTTCATTGTTACTGGCGAGCACATAGACCTAAAAGATAATAAGGAAGGAAACTTAGAAGAAGCATTAGAAGATTCAAACAAATGACCACTATTTTTTCTATAGAGGATGAAGAGGCTCTCGTATCTCTAATTGAGTATAACGTTACATCCGCAGGTTTTAAATTCGCACATTCATCCACAGGTTATGAGGGAATGTTAAGTATTCAAAAATCTAAACCTGATCTAATTTTACTTGATTGGATGCTACCAGATACATCAGGGATAGAAGTATGTAAATTTATCAGAGCACACAAAGAGCTAAAATCTACTCCTATTATTATGCTAACAGCAAAAGGAGAGGAGCAGGATCTTATTTCTGGTTTTGATATGGGCTGCGATGATTACATAACTAAACCTTTTAGCCCCGCTGAGTTAATCGCAAGAATTAAAGCGCTCTTAAGAAGAAGTAATGATAAAGAAGATAAAATGGTACTGGTGTATGGAAATATTAAACTGGATACAGGAACTCATCGCGTTTATTGTTGTGATGAAGAGGCTAAACTTGGACCAAGAGAATATAGAATACTGGAATTCCTCATGCGACATCCTGGAAGAGTTTACTCTCGTCAACAGATATTAGACTCTGTTTGGGGAACAAACGTCTATGTCACTGATAGAACTATCGACGTACACATAAGAAGATTAAGAAAAGCATTGAGCAAAACTGAGGAATGTAAAGTAATCAGGACAATTAGGTCTTCTGGTTATTCATTAGATTCTAACGTATGAAAATTTATTAATTAAGTGATTGAAGAAAAACCCATTAGTGTGCTTTTTATATGTACCGGAAATTCAGCAAGATCCATCATGGGAGAACTTGCTGCTAATACACTTACTGAAGGTAAGTTTATCGGATACTCAGCGGGCTCTAATCCTGCTGGAAAAATAAATAACGCAGCTCTTAAAATTGCCGAAGAAATATTATATCCAAAGGCTAGGTTAGCATCTGAAAGCATAGAGCTTTACTCAAAAAACAATTTCTTTTTTGATTTTACGATTACTGTGTGTGATCAGGCTAGGGAAACTTGTCCAGTATTTCATAATTCCTTAAATACTCTTCATTGGACTTATGAAGATCCAGCATTAATTATAGATTATGAAATTCGTAAACAGAAATTATTCTCGATATACCATGATATAGGATCTAAATTGAATTTACTCTTCAAACAAGAAATGTAATTTTTTTCATAAAACTGAAACATTCCAAAAACAAATATTTCATATAACTTTATCAAAAGCATGTAGTTTCACTTTGTAACATACCCTTGTTCATAATAAATAATTTTGAACATGTAAACGTTATTAAACAAAGAGGAAATATGAAACTATTATATAAATATCTTGTTCTTGCTTTAGTAGCAGTTCCTTTAGTTGGTTTTACAGGCGGATATGTTACAAATTCTGTCATTAAACCAAACGAAGCTGTGGCTGCACAGGGTAAAAAAGGTTCTAGTGCAAAGGTTTATGGACGCCTTTGGACTCAGTACAGTAATGAAAAAACATCGGGCGGAAATGCACAAACTGCAATTATGGATGACGAGGGTATGGCCCGAGTTGGTGTTAAAGGAAAATCTTCAATAGGTAACGGCTATGCAGTTAACTATAAAGTTGAATGGGCAATCGATCTTGGTGATGGTGATGCTTCTGGCTTGAAAGAAAGTAGCAGCGAAAAGTCTAATGCATTTACCTTGAAACAAGGTTGGCTTGGCTTACTTACTCCTGTGGGTCAGTTCAAGTTTGGGTCAATGGAATCGCCATACAAATTTATGGCAAAACATGACATCTTGCATGACACACTTGCTCAAATGAGAGATACCAATGGTATATCTGCAGGTGAAATGTCTCACTCTGGCTATTGGAGAGGTTCAGCTTACTATGAACTAAAAATGGGTGATCTTAAATTTGCTGCAATTAAGGGTGTAACCGATCATGATGGTGATACTTTCGAACACAACGGAGGCGACAAAGGAGATTATGGTTACGGTATTGAATACAAAAACTTCTTAATCAAAGGTTTTGAAGTTGTTTACGCATATAACCATGATCAAGGAGCTGATGAAGCTAATAAAAAATACACACTTACATACAATACAAAACTTGGTGACAAGCAGAAAGTAAAGGTATGGTACATGCATGAAGATGTTGAACTTGATACAAGCATGTTCAAGACAACAGGTAATGGTGAAGTCGATTGGTATGGAGTTACATATTCAACAGGACCTATGACATTAATGTATACAATATCTGATTCAGAGCATGACACAATTGCAAATGCTGGCGGCGATGCATACAGCTTAGGCATGCAATATAAGTTATCTAAAACAAGTAGATTCTATGCTGGTTATTCAGATTATGATGGTGAGTCAGCTGCAGGAGATGCTGATTATCGAACATATATTTTTGGATTAAGACATGACTTCTAATCCTCTTTGAGATTGGATAGTAGAGGCTAGTTCTCCTATTAGTTTGACGTTAACACCAACCTAATTTAAAACTAGTCTCTTATCTCACTATAAACTTTTCATTTATATATACCCTGGGGCTATTTCCAAAGTAGCCCCTCTATGTTATCTTGGGCAAAAATTTAAGAAGTAAACTGTACTTGCATAATTGTGCGCTAACAGTATTCTACTAAAACTCATAATACTTAAACACAGGGAGAAACTAATGAAAAAAATATTAATACTGTCTTTATTTTTTATAATTTCAAATAATATACACGCAGGTCCATATTTGATGTCTAAACATGAATTTAAAATGAAAGACACAGATTACAGCAGTACTATCAATCATATAAGATTTGGACATTCTTGGAAAACAGAAGGTGGCTTAAAGCTATATGGTGAAATTGGTGCAGCAGAATCTGTTAGTCATGGAAAAGATATCTTAGATGGAGTTGCTGGTAAATCATATGAGTTTGGGTTCAGCAAAAAAATTACAGACACATTTTCTTGGAAAGGAAAGTGGGAAGGGCTAGAGAATCATAATGCTAAAAATTCACACAAGATTGAAATTAAGACTAAATGGGAATTTTAGTAAATAAAACACACAGCTAATTTATATAAGCAATAATCAGTTGGTTATTGCTTTTTAAGATTTTTCATCTAAATCATATATATATAGACCATACTTACCAAAGTAGGGTCTTTTGTGTTATCTTTACCTCAGGAATATGTAAAAAATAAACAAAATCAAGAG
>CBFHLA010000007.1:4780-6745 GCA_965656575.1 Gammaproteobacteria bacterium | reverse complement strand
AGACCATACTTACCAAAGTAGGGTCTTTTGTGTTATCTTTACCTCAGGAATATGTAAAAAATAAACAAAATCAAGAGAGGTCAGACCAATGCCTGCAGAAAGCATTAATAAAGATAATACTGTCACTCTTGACCAACTTTCCGAAGTTCTTGATAGCGGTGCAGTTATCAAAGCAAAAAATCTTCTTAATTCTCTATATCCATCTGAGATAGCTGATGTCATAGAAAGTACACCTCGTAACAGAAGGGATCTTTTATGGACATTAGTTACTGATGAAAATAAAGGTGAGACACTCGCCGAACTTAATGATGAAGTTCGAGAAAATTTAATTGATGAACTTATCGATCGAGATGGAACCGAGGGCTTAGCTAAAATTGCAGAGAAGCTTGATACCGATGATCTTGCAGATATTATTCAATCTCTTCCAAAAGGCTTAACTAAAAAAGCTATAAAGAGTCTTACCAAACAAAACCAGGAAAGACTCCAAAAAGTTTTATCTTTTGAAGATGGAACTGCAGGTGGGCTCATGAACACGGATACAATTACTACAAGGAGTAATGTTACTGTTGATGTTCTACTAAAATATTTGAGACGAATGAAAAGCTTGCCTGATCAAACAGATAAAATATTTGTAACTGACAGAATAAATATGTATCACGGATTTGTTTCATTAAAAGATGTATTAGTGTCCGAACCCTCTACTTATGTTTTCCAAATCATGAAAAAAGATGATGACCCTATTGATCCTGATTTAGGAGAGCATGAAGTCTCAAGACGATTTGAAAATGCGGATTTGGTATCTGCTGCGGTTGTAGATAAACAAGGTTTCTTGTTAGGTAGAATTACCGTAGATGATGTTGTCGATGTCATTAGAGAGGAGGTTGATGAAAGTGTTTTAAATATGGCCGGCCTCAAAAAAGATGATGATATATTTGCACCAGTAATACAAAGTACAAAAAGAAGAACGTTATGGCTTGGAGCAAACTTCCTCACTGCACTTTTAGCAGCAGCAGCTATTGGAATTTTTGAAGCAACGATTGAAAAAATTGTTGCATTAGCTATATTGATGCCTATCGTTGCTAGCATGGGCGGCATAGCAGGAAGCCAAAGTCTTGCTCTTGTAATAAGAGCTCAAGCATTAGATCAAATTGGAGCAACAAATTCCAAGTTACTAGTTTATAAAGAATCTGCTATTGGATTATTGAATGGAATTATTTGGTCAGCTGTTGTAGCCGGTATCGTTTATTTGTGGTTTGACAGTATATTCCTTGGAGGTGTGATTGCCGCAGCATTGATGATTAATCTGATCGTTGGCGCGATAAGCGGTGTAAGTCTACCTCTCATTCTTGAAAAACTAGATATTGATCCAGCTCTTGCTGGCGGTGTAATTTTGACAACGATAACTGATGTCGTGGGTTTTGTTTCATTACTGGGAATTGCAACTTTTCTCATGTGATTATCAGTATATTTCAATAATCTTATATACAAGCAAATTCAACGTTTTCACAAGTTATCCACAACTAAATAACAACCTTAAACACAATATATAGTGTTTTTAGTAATTTCATACCACAATATTTAGTGGTATACTTGACATCAAAACATCTCAAACCAGAGAGAGAAAATGTCAGAAAAAAGTGAAAAAATAAATATAGAATCGCCTATTAACGAACCAGTAGTTAGCGACAGTGCACAAGTCGAACCGGTACCCGGTCGCTACCGTGTAATGAGAAGAAACGGTAAAGTTACCGCCTATGATCCTCATAAAATCATTGTTGCTATGACTAAAGCATTTTTAAGTGTTGAAGGAAGCAGTGCAGCTGCATCATCTAGAATTCATACAGAAGTAGAGAACCTAACAGATAAAGTGGACAACACAATTAAAAGAAGATTTCCAAATGGTGGTGTAATTCATATTGAAGATATTCAAGATCAAGTTGAACTAGCAATAATGAGAGCAGGCTA
>CBFHLA010000007.1:0-4680 GCA_965656575.1 Gammaproteobacteria bacterium | reverse complement strand
AGATTTCCAAATGGTGGTGTAATTCATATTGAAGATATTCAAGATCAAGTTGAACTAGCAATAATGAGAGCAGGCTATCAAGATGTAGCTAGAGCGTACGTTATTTATCGAGAAGATAGATCTAAAGCAAGAAAACTTGGGGTTGAGCAAACAGAAGATATGCCAATATCCAAGAATATGCAGCTTGACGATGGTTCAATTGTTCCAATAGATTATAAAAAATTAAAAACATTAATTGCAGAAAGCTGTTTAAATATCGAAGATGTTTCTGCAGATATAATATTCGATACAATCGATAAAAATATTTATGACGGAATCAAAAAGTCTGATCTATCAGATTCTATTTTAATATCAGTCAGACCGTTAATAGAAAAAGATCCTAATTACTCATATGTGTTAGCCAGACTCTTATCAAACAGTATGGCAGACGAAGCATACACCTTTCTAGGTTTAAGTTCTGAAGACTTAAGTAGAAGCTCAATGGAAAAAAGCTATCCTAGTTACTTCAATAGTTATATTAAAAAAGGAGTAGAACTAAAACATTTAGATCCAGAACTATTAAATTATGACTTAGAATTGCTTGCAAAAAATATTGAACTTTCAAGAGATATGCAATTCACATATTTAGGTTTACAAACTTTATATGATAGATATTTCATTCATCACAACGAAGTAAGATTTGAATTGCCACAGGCGTTCTTTATGAGAGTAGCAATGGGTCTTGCAATTAATGAAGAAGATAGAGAGTCAAAATCGATTGAGTTTTATAAATTACTTTCTTCATTTGATTTTATGTCTAGTACTCCAACATTATTTAATTCAGCTACCTTAAAGCCACAGCTATCATCTTGCTATCTATCAACTTTGCCTGATGATCTACGTGGAATATTTGAGGGCATAAGTGATGACGCAATGCTATCTAAGTTTGCTGGAGGCTTAGGTAACGATTGGTCACAAGTAAGAGCTCTAGGTTCATACATCAAAGGGACAAATGGTAAAAGCCAAGGTGTTATTCCTTTTCTTAAAGTCGCTAATGATACTGCAGTAGCAGTTAACCAAGGAGGAAAAAGAAAAGGCGCTATGTGCGCATATCTAGAAACTTGGCACTTAGATATTGAACAATTTCTTGAACTGAGAAAAAACACAGGTGATGAGAGAAGAAGAACTCATGACATGAACACTGCCAACTGGATTCCTGATTTATTCATGAAAAGGGTACATGCTAATGAAGAATGGACACTTTTTTCTCCTTCAGATACACCTGACTTACATGATCTTTATGGATTAGAATTTGAGGAAAAATATACAGAATATGAAGAGCTTGCTAAATCTGGAGGCATTAAGAATTTTAAAACTGTAAATGCTGTAGATATCTGGCGAAAAATACTCAGCATGCTTTTTGAAACAGGCCATCCATGGATTACTTTTAAAGATCCTTGTAATATTAGATCACCTCAACAGCATAAAGGCGTTGTTCATTCATCAAACTTGTGTACTGAAATCACTCTTAACACATCCAAAGATGAAATTGCTGTCTGTAATCTTGGGTCTGTCAATCTTGCAGCTCACATAACAGACGCAGGTAAAATTGATACTAAAAAACTTAAGAAGACAATTACGACTGCTATGAGAATGCTTGATAATGTAATCGAGTATAATTATTACAGTGTAGACAAGGCAAAAAACTCTAATCTAAAACATCGACCTGTGGGCCTCGGTATTATGGGCTTCCAAGACGCTCTCTATAAAATTAGAGTTCCATATGAATCTGAAGAAGCAGTCGAGTTTGCAGATAAAAGTATGGAATATGTCAGTTACTTTGCAATTGAAGCATCTATGGAACTTGCAAAAGAAAGAGGCGCTTATGAAACATTCGATGGTTCATTATGGAGCCAGGGCATTCTCCCAATAGACAGCCTGAAAAACTTAAAAGAGATACGTGGAAAATATTTAGACGTCAATCTTAATGAAACTCTTAAGTGGGATGACCTGAGAGAAAAAATAATGAAAAACGGTATCCGTAATTCTAACACTCTTGCGATTGCACCAACTGCAACAATATCAAATATTTGTGGCGTTTCACAATCAATAGAACCCACATATCAAAATCTTTATGTTAAATCTAACTTGTCCGGGGAATTTACAGTAATCAACCCTTACTTAATTAGAGATTTAAAAGAAAGAGATTTATGGGACGAGGTAATGATAAAAGATCTGAAGTATTTTGATGGACAACTACAACCTATCAATCGAGTCCCAGATGATTTGAAATCTATCTATTCGACGTGTTTTGAAATAGATACTCGATGGTTGGTAGAAGCTGCTGCAAGGAGACAGAAATGGATAGATCAATCACAATCATTGAACTTATATATACCTGATTCAGATGGTAAGAAACTAGATAGTGCTTACAAGCTTGCATGGATAAGAGGTTTAAAAACTACTTATTATTTACGCTCACTAGGAGCAACTCATGTAGAAAAAAGTACATCTGATAATACAGGATCTAACCTGAATGCTGTTCAATCAGGATCAAGTGAAGTTAAACAGTGTTTGATTGATGATCCAGAATGCGAGGCTTGTCAATAATGAGCTTGTACATACCAGATTATATGATTTATACCATGGCAGTTATAGCAATGGTATTTGTAATTATAAAACTAAATAAACTAGAAAAAGAAAGATTATCAGTAACAAAAAAATCTGATACGAAATTAGAAGGAGATAAAAATGTATAACTGGGATGACCCAATCAATGATGCACTTAGTAAACCTGATATAGTGCCTGAAAAAAAAGTAGCACCTGAAATAAGCACAGATTCTTCCCAAGTATCTGCTGATGTGGAGAACTTTCCTACTTCAAAAGATAATGGTGTTGGATCTACAGGGATGGAAGATATTGAACAAGGCGCAGCAAGAATTCAGGTCGACGATAAAGCTATTATTAACTGCAGAGCTGATTTAAATCAATTAGTACCGTTTAAATATGAATGGGCATGGCAAAAGTATCTTGATGGTTCTGCAAACCATTGGATGCCTGAAGAAATTCCAATGCATGATGATATTAAATGCTGGAATGATCCAAATGCACTTCGACCAGAAGAGAGAGAAATGGTCGAGAGAAACCTTGGGTTTTTTTCAACAGCTGATTCACTTGTAGCTAATAATTTAGTTTTAGCTGTATACAAGCACATCACTAATCCTGAATGTAGACAGTACTTATTACGTCAAGCGTTTGAAGAAGCAATTCATACACATGCTTATCAGTACTGCGTTCAATCTCTAGGTTTAGATGAAGCAAGAATATTTAATATGTACAGAGAGTTACCAGCAGTAGCAACAAAAGCTGAATGGGCACTTCCTTTTACACAAAGCCTTGGAGATCCTACATTTAAAACAGGAACACATGATGATGATCAAAGGCTTCTCAGAGATTTAATAGCATTCTATGTTGTATTTGAAGGGATATTCTTCTACGTTGGATTTACACAAATTCTATCCTTAGGTAGAAGAAATCTACTGACTGGAGTTTCACAACAATTTCAATACATACTAAGAGATGAATCCATGCATATGAATTTTGGTATGGATGTCATAAATCAAATCAAGAATGAAAATCCTAATCTATGGACAGAATCTTTTCAACAAGACATGATTGATCTTATTAAAACAGGTGTTGATTTAGAAATTCAATACGGACGAGATACTATGCCTAAGCCGATGCTCGGTATGGATGCAAATCAGTTTGAAGAGTATATAAAGTTCATTGCGAACAGAAGATTTCAACGTATTGGGTTACCACATCAATATCCTGGAGCAACTAATCCATTTGAATGGATGTCAGAAATGATGGATTTAAATAAAGAGAAGAATTTCTTTGAGACACGTGTTACTGAATATAAAACAGGTGGACAACTTAAGTTCTAATTTTCTTTTATCTAGACTATGCTTTTACTAGCCGCTTTTTATTAACGGCTAGTAATACGTGATAAACACATATAAATAAAACAGTTGAGAGCATCAGGTTCCATCCTAAAGGAACAGCTTTAACGTAACTCATAAACAGTGCCGCAATTGTATAAGACTCACTAAAGAAAATATAATGACCTAAGTTGCTTACTGTAAAAAAGATTCCATTGACATATATAGAGGAAACTAAACTATTAAATAAATTGATTTCTTTTTTACTCTTATATAAAAATAAAACAATAAGAGCATATGAGAGATAAACAAATATATTTGATATATGAACTCCATAAATTATATCGGATAGAGCTTGTGAGATAAAAATCATAAACAATAAATGATATTTATCTTTTAATAAATAAACTGAAAATATAATAGTTGCAATAAAAGGCGATACATTTGTAAAACTAGAAGATAACTTACTTGCTAGAAGTATCACTAATACCGATAAACTTATATATGACATTTTTTTCATTATCTGGTTATATAATATCAATAATTAAACGAATAGGTAGCAAAGAACGATCTATCAAGAGTATTAAAATTATGAGAGGTCCTATATGGTCTATCAAAAATATTTTTCATACTAAAATTGATAGAACTGTGATCAAAATTATATTTATAGTTTAAGTTAGCAACATAATATGATCCTAAATTAATATCGCTGTATGGTGAAGCTTTTTTTGTTCCTTCTGCCAAAATGTTAACTCGTAA
>CBFHLA010000006.1:0-28722 GCA_965656575.1 Gammaproteobacteria bacterium | reverse complement strand
AAAAATAACAAACATAAAAGATATGCTGCCAGTTCTTGAAGGTGTTGCAAAAGCAAGTAAGCCACTACTTATTATCGCAGAAGACGTTGAAGGTGAAGCCTTGGCAACTCTTGTTGTAAATAGCATCAGAGGTGTTGTAAAAGTGGTAGCGGTGAAAGCACCCGGATTTGGTGATAGACGTAAAGCTATGTTAGAGGATATTGCGATTCTAACTGGCGGAACAGTTATATCTGAAGAAGTTGGTCTTAGTCTTGAAAAAGCTGAATTAAAAGACTTAGGTACTGCTAAGAAAGTTACTGTGAATAAAGAAAACTCTACTATTATTGATGGCGGCGGTAACAAGACTGCAATTGAAGGTCGCGTAACTCAAATTCGTTCTCAAATTGAAGAGGCTACATCTGACTATGACAAAGAAAAAATGCAAGAACGTGTTGCTAAATTAGCTGGAGGCGTAGCTGTAATTAAAGTTGGAGCTGCAACTGAGGTTGAAATGAAAGAGAAGAAAGCAAGAGTTGAAGATGCTCTTCATGCAACTAGAGCGGCTGTTGAAGAAGGTGTTGTTGCAGGTGGAGGAGTCGCAATGTTAAGAGCTAGACAAGCTCTTGAAAAGCTTGAAGGTGACAACTCTGATCAAACACAAGGCATTGCAATTGCCACTCAAGCAATGCAAGAGCCTCTAAGACAGATAGTAACTAATGCAGGTCAAGAAGGTTCTGTAATTTTAGCAAAAGTTGAAGAAGGAAAAGATTCTTTTGGATACAATGCATCTACAGGAGAATTTGGTGACATGTTAGAAATGGGAATATTAGACCCTACTAAAGTTACTAGGACTGCATTACAAAATGCTGCATCTATAGCCGGACTAATGATTACCACAGAAGCTATGGTAACTGAACTTGCTAAAGATGATGAGCCAGCAGCGCCTGCTATGCCTGATATGGGCGGCATGGGCGGCATGGGTGGCATGGGTGGCATGGGAATGTAATGCCCCTAACTCATTGTTAAATTTCAAAGCCTCTTTTTAGAGGCTTTGTTATTACTAAATCCATAATGTTATAATAATTTATGGATAAGCATTGGTTAAAAAAATATCCAAGTAACTTAGACGAAAATCTAGGAAACTTAGATCATGATACAGTCGCTGATTTAATCGAATCTTCAGCTGACAAATTCTCGAATAAAATCGCTTTCTCATCATTCAATACTAATATTAATTTTAAAATGCTTAATCTTTTATCAAAAAGATTGGCAGCATATATGCAATTTTTAGGTGTTAATAAAAAAACTAAAATCGCTATTATGTTACCTAATTTATTAACCTATCCTGTTACATTATTTGCAACATATTTTTGTGGGGCAACAGTTGTTAATATAAACCCCCTTTATAAATCACGAGAAGTTGAACATACGTTAATTGATTCAAAAGCTGATTATATATTTGTTCTAGATAAATTCTTTAAAGAGCTTGAACCTTGTATCAAGAAATCAAATCTTAAGGGAATTGTCATTTGTAGAATAACAGACTTACTTAATCCATTAATGAAACTAGCTATAAGCAGTGTTCTTTTTTTTAAAAAAGAAAATAAAAAAATAAAAAAAACAAAAGAAATGCTATTTTTTAAAGATATTATTTCAAATAACTTCAGTTATAAAGATACTCATTCAAATCCTAGTGATATTGCTCTTTTGCAATATACAGGCGGTACTACTGGAAAATCAAAAGCCGCTATTCTTACGCATAAAAACCTACTTTCAAATATACAGCAGGTACATAATTGGATTAAGCCACATGTTAATGATGGCAAAGAAATAATAATAACAGCTTTACCCCTCTATCATATATTCTCATTTACCGTTAATTGTTTAACATTCCTAAAGATTGGGGCAGAGAATGTCCTTGTTGCAAATCCAAGAGACTTAAAATCATTTATCAAGATATTAGAAAAGAAAAAATTTACTATTATTACTGCTGTAAATACCCTATTTAATCTTCTTTTGAGTAGTAGTAAGTTCAAAAAACTTAACTTTGAAAATTGTAAAGTTTCAGTGGGTGGTGGCATGGCTGTACTCAGTGAGACCGCTAAAAAGTGGAAAAAGGTTACAGGTACTGAAATCACACAAGGCTATGGCCTAACAGAGACTTCGCCAGTAGTTACAATCAATAGAGTAGATGAAAAGTACAATGGATATATAGGCTTACCATTACAATCAACAAATATAAAGATTATTGATGAAAATGAAACTGAACTAGATATTGATCAACCTGGAGAATTATGTGTTTCTGGACCTCAAGTTATGTCTGGTTATTGGAATGATTCCTCTAATTGTTTTACTTCTGATGGTTATTTCAGAACAGGAGATATTGCGTTTATAAATTCTGAAGGGTATATAAAGATAGTTGATAGAAAAAAAGATATGATAATTTCCTCGGGATATAACGTTTATCCAAATGAGATTGAGGACTATTTAAGTACTCACAAAGATATTGTTGAAGCAGGAATTATTGGCATACCTGACAAAAATAGAGGAGAGTCAATAAAGGCATTTGTGGTAAGTAGAAATCCGAATATTAATTCATCAGATATTATCAAATTCTGTAAGTCTGGTTTAACAGAATATAAGATACCAAAATCCGTAATATTCATTAAAGAATTACCTAAAACAAATGTAGGTAAAATATTAAGACGTAAACTTAGAGAGCTATAACTTATTTTTGAATAACATTAGATGATCTATGACTGGTTTTATACCTATACTTTCATTTATTGAATGGTCATGGTGACTAGGTGTATAACAATAGATTCTTTGTCTATCTTTAAGTTCAAGATGGTATAAGAAATCAGAACCATAGAAAATTTTATCAATAACTTTTGCAGATTCTGTAGAGTCATCATCATGTATGATGTCATCTGGTCTGATTAGAACATATACTTCTTCATTTGCTATAAAATCTTGAGTATTACCAAATATTGTCCCGAGAACAGTATCAACATGATTAGCATCTTTTACTTTTGCCTTCATAAAACTTGTAATTCCAAAAAAGTTTGCAATCTCTTTAGACGAAGGTTTGTGATATAGATTATAGGGAGTATCATACTGTGCTATTTTTCCATCACTCAGAAAGGCAATTTTATCAGACATAGTAAAAGCTTCTTTCGGATCATGTGTTATTAATATTGCGGTTGTCTGCTCTTTCTTGAGAATTTCTTTAATATCAATCATTAAATTGTCCTTTAATTCTTGATCTAATGCACTGAAGGGCTCATCTAAAAGAAGTATTGTCGGTTTAGGAGCCATTGCTCTAGCTATTGCCACTCTTTGTTGTTGACCTCCAGATATTTGATGTGGGTATCTATCTTTAATAAGACCAATATTTAACATATTCTCAAGTTCAAGAGCTCTGGTGTTTTGATTTATTTCTGTGTCTTTAAATAAACCGAAGCATATATTTTCCCTTACTGTCAAATGCGGGAATAGAGCTAGATCTTGAAAAATTACACCAATATTTCGTTTATCAACACTAATGAATTCATTTGAGTTATCAACAACTCTATTGTCTATTTTTATATTACCGCTTGATATATTCTGATATCCAGCAATAGATCTAATTAATGATGTTTTTCCTGATGCGCTTGAACCCATTAATGATACTATTTCTCCATTATTGATGGAGAGATTTATGTCATTTAAAATCACATTTTCGTCTAAAGTTATCTTTACGTTTTGTAATTCCAGTTTACTTTGATTCATTATTCATAATACCTCTGGACAATATTATAACGGGTATTAAACAAATAATAATTAAAATTAAACCCGGCATACCCATAGAAGAAAGATTCTCGGATTCTGCTAGTTCATATAAGTGAACCGGGAGTGTATTAAAATTGAAAGGCCTAAGAATTAAGGTTATTGGTAATTCTTTTACAATATCTACAAATACAAGAATAAGAGCAGTATAAATTGTAGGTAGTAAAATAGGGAGATGAACTTTACAAAGTATCTGTAATTTACTCAAACCAAAACTAGAAGCAAGATTATCATAGTTATTAGAGATTTTATTTAAACCTGAATCTAATGTTTTAAGAGAAATAGTAGAAAATCGAATTAAATATGTAACTATTAACAAGTAGAATGTACCTGTAAGAATAGTTATCGGTTCAAATCCAAATATAGATGGTAATGAGTTTTCTAAAATACTCACCGGGCCTATTACAGCTACTGCAAGAACAACACCAGGAATAGCATATCCAACAGATAATGTCTTTGATAAAAAATTATTGAATTGGTTTTTATTACTTCTAATCAAATAAGCTACATTAATAGTAAAAAACAGTATTAGTATAGAGCTAATTAAAGCGATAATCGCACTGGAGTTCAACAAAGATAATATAAATATAAAATTGATTTCTTCAAAAGAATAGGAAATCCAATAAAGTAATTGTAAAACTGGTATTAAAAAACCTAATGCAAGTATAATACTGCAGTATGCGCTCAATGAATATCTAACTTTCCTTGAGATATTTTCTGTTTTTATTGGTTTAATATTATTAATAGGATTGGCAAATCTTTTCTTTCCTCTTGAAAGCTGTTCAAAATAAACAAGAAGAAATATTAATGTTAATAAAATTGAAGATAAAAAAAATGAGCTTGTTTCATCTCCTAAAACAAACCAAGCTCTAAAAATACCTGTGGCAAAAGTAGGGACTCCAAAATATTGAACTGTTGCATACTCGGCAAGGGTTTCCATAATGACAAAGCTTACTCCAGCAATTACAGCTGGTCTTATTATTGGAATCCCTATTTTTGTAAGCCTTTGTAATCGATTTAATCCCATAGACTGTCCGACTTCAAAAACAGTATTGCTATGGTTAGAAAGTGCAGGCAGGCATAGCAAGTATATATATGGGTAAAGACTTATACTTAATATAAGTATAGCGCCATAAATGTTTCTTATATCATATAAATCATAAACTGATGCACCGCTATTAAAATATAGCTCAAAAAAGCTGAACAGTATCCCAGACGTTTCATTTATTCCTGCATATATATATGCATTTACGTAAGCAGGGATGGCCATAGGTAAAATTAATAACCAACGAAATAAGTTTACACCTGGAAAATTATACATTGAAATTATCCATGCTAGTGAAGTCCCTAAGATTATGGTAATAAATCCTACTGCTATAACTATTATTAAAGAATTTACAATATAATCACGTAAAAGATAGTTTTGGATATGAATCCATGTCTCATTACTATCATTAAATATATTTAAGAAGATAAATATTATTGGAGTTACAAATACCAATAGAAATACTGAGAGCAGAGCTAAATTTATATCTTCAAGATTCTTTGGCAAGGTCTTACTTCCATCCGGCTTTATCGAATATTACTCCAGCTTGATTATTCAGACTCCCCAATGTAGAGAGACTCATCATATCCATTTTGAATGGATATCCCCATGATTTGACTATATTAGAAACTTCTATGTTTTGTCTTATAGGATATTCATGATTTTTTTTTGCATATATCTCTTGTGCCTTATCACTAGCTAAAAACTCTATAAGCTTTGTAGCGCTATCAATATTTTTTGAGTATTTTGTAATTAAAGCGCCACTAATGTTTATGTGAGCTCCTCTATCATTTTGATTAGGGAAAATTACTTTTATTTTTTTTGCATATTCTCTTTCAATTTCTTTTTTGGATGTAATCCATTTACCAAGATAATATGTATTAGCTAGCGTAACATCACATTTACCCAAAACTACAGATGTCATTTGTGACCTGTCATTTCCTTTTGGGCTTCGAGAAAAATTTTTAACTACATTAGATGCCCAGTCATATGCATATAATTCTCCATTATGATGAATTATTGAGCTCATTAATGACTGATTGTAAATATTACTTGAGGACCTGATACAAATCCTATTTTTCAATTCTGAATTTGCTAAGCTTTCATAGGTAGTGATTTCTGATGATGAAATTTTATTAGGATTATACATTATCACCCTTGATCTTATTGAAAGACCAAACCAATGGTTTTCATTATCTCTGAGGTGCGCGGGTACTAATTCCATCAGCTTATTAGAATGGATAGGTATAGATATGCCTTTATTTTTTGCATCATACAAATTCCCAGCATCAACAGTTAAAAGTATATCTGCAGGAGTTGATTTACCTTCATCAATTATCTTTTTAATTAGCACTTTGCTTTTGGCACTGAGAATATTAACTTTAATTCCACTTTCTTTTGTGAATTCATCCATTAATGGTTTTATCAAATATTCTTTTCTAGCAGAATATATATTTACTTCATCAGAAAAAGTAGCGTGCGCTGGAATCATAAAAATGATTACTAAGAATAAGTGAATAGCTTTATTTTTCATATATGTTTTTATAAATAAGAATGATTATCATTATTATGATAAAAGCTTTATAATTCAAGCTTTTTATCTAATTTCATATATTAATTATTCAGTGTAATTTCCCAAATATTAAATACATGATATAGTTTCCATTTATTAATTATAAATAGGAACATCGTATGATAATGTCTGACCTGAAGGGTAAAATATGGATGGATGGCAATTTAGTTGAATGGTCAGATGCGAGAATACATGTACTTACTCATACACTTCACTATGGAACAGGAGTATTTGAAGGTGTAAGAGCCTATGAAACATCTATAGGTCCAGCTATATTCAGATTAGAAGATCACACTAATAGACTATTTGAATCAGCAGAATTAATTGGTATGAAAATACCATTTCAAGCTAGTGTATTGAATGATGCACAATCTGAAGTTGTTGCATTGAATAAATTAGATAATGCATATATACGACCAATGTGTTTCTATGGTTCAGAAGGCATGGGATTAAGGGCTGATAATTTAAAAGTGCATGCTATTGTAGCTGCATGGGACTGGGGGTCTTACCTAGGAGATGATAAAATACTTAATGGCATTAAAGTTAAGGTCACAGATTTTCCTAAAAGATGCGATAAAAGCATGATACATAAAGCTAAGGCTACTGGAAATTATTTATATTCAATGCTTGCTCTTAAAGATGCATTAAATTCTGGTTTTGATGAGGCTCTGATTCTAGATATCAATAATAATGTGAATGAAGGATCTGGAGAAAATTTTTTTATGATAATTGATAATACTTTTTATACTCCTAAGGATGGAACCGTTTTAAACGGTATTACAAGGCAAACAATTATGGAGATAGCAAGAGATTTAAATTATAAAGTTGAAGAAAAGGATATATCTGTTGCAGATGTCAAATCCTGTGATGAAGCTTTTTTTACAGGAACTGCCGCAGAAGTGACTCCTATTATTCAGGTGGATGACAAAAAAATTAACAATGGGAAACCAGGAAAAATTACAAAACAAATACAAACGATATATTTTGATCTCATACGAGGTAAAATACAGAAATATAATAATTGGCTAACACATGTAAACAATGTTTAAAAAGAGAAATATACTTGTTATCGGGGATATAATGCTGGATAAATATAGCCATGGGAGTATGAGTAGAATATCACCTGAAGCACCTGTCCCTATAGTTGATATTAATCAAGTCACTTTCAAACCAGGCGGAGCCTCGAATGTAGCTAAGAATTTATCTGCCCTTGGAATGAATGTTACCCTGTTGGGTATAACAGGAGATGATGCAGAACTAAAAGAATTAATTAAAGTTTTGAGACACACTGATATTAAATTTG
Organism: Gammaproteobacteria bacterium; assembly: GCA_965656575.1. Lineage (GTDB taxonomy): Bacteria > Pseudomonadota > Gammaproteobacteria > CACLCV01. The sequence continues at coordinate 20,994 of CBFHLA010000006.1, read as the reverse complement.
ACCCAGTAAAAGATATAACTATTAGAACTACATTGAAACAAAGAATTATTGCTAATGACCAACATTTAATCCGTCTGGATCATGAAGATAAGAATAAATCATGTATGCATAGAGAGCTGTATAAAAAAATTACAAAGTATATGAAGGATGTAGATATAGTTGTGCTATCAGATTATGACAAAGGTGCTGTCAAACCTATATCAAAAGAAGTAATAGACCTTGCTAATCAAAGCGGTGTAAAAGTGATTATAGATCCTAAAGGCACAGACTACAGTATTTATCAGAATGCATATATGGTTAAGCCTAATGAATTAGAATTTTGTACAATAACAGGTAAACCAAAAAATAAAAATGATATGATAAAAAAAGGCAAGCAACTAATGAGAGAGTTGGAGTTAGAATCTTTATTGCTTACTCTAGGAAAAAATGGAATGATTTTATTTTCGAAAGACTCTGTATTGACATTTCCAACATCACAAAAAGATGTTTATGATGTAACAGGGGCTGGAGATACAGTTATCTCTGTAATTGCAGCTTCTTTAGCATCAAATAAATCACTAAAAAAATCATGCGAACTTGCAAATGTTGCTGCAGGTTTATCAATTCAACACCTTGGTACAGTCAGCATTAGCAAGTCTGATATTAGTAATGCAATTAAAAAGTCCTAAAATAATTTCTAATGTAAGTATATTAAAGCCTTTAGTAGATAGTGTTCAACAAGAAAATAAGACTGTGGTTTTCACTAATGGTTGTTTTGATATCATTCATCCGGGCCACATCCATATTCTGCAACAAGCAAAAGCTAAAGGAGATATTTTAATTGTAGGTCTAAACTCAGATTCATCTATTAAAAGCTTTAAATCTCAAAATAGACCTGTTTGTCCTCAAGAAGATAGAGCCTTTGTATTGGCTTCACTTTCTTGTGTTGATTATGTAATTATTTTTGATGAAGATACACCTAAGAGACTTATTGTTGAGATATCTCCGGATATCCTTGTTAAAGGAAAAGATTATGAGGAAAAATTTATTTCTGGATCTGATCATATGCTTGCAAATGGTAAAAAAATTGAGTTAGTCGATATCATAAACGGTAAATCAACATCCAGTATAATAGAACGCATCAAAAAAATTAGCTTTTAATAATCTCTTTAATTTTATTTTTAACATCATTTAAGGATATTAGCTTCATTGCATGTTTATCCCTAACTCTTTCACCCCATTTGATATCATTTGCTTCCTTATTGAGAAATCTTAACATCGCTTCATTATATTTATTTATGACATATTTTTGATTCAAGTACGGGCCAGTCCTTAAAGGATTAGATGTCGCATATAAACCAATAATAGGTAGATTTAGCATATTTGCCATATGTAAAGCACCAGAGTCTGGTCCAATATAAAATTTACACTTACTTAGAACTGTAAGCATTTCACTTAAAGTTGTTTTGTTTATTAAATTTACTATATTTGAACTAGACTTAATGTGCGCACTAAATTCATCTTTTTTAGTTTTACTTACTTTACCTAAAAAAAATGTATTTATAGAATACTCATTGAATAAGTATTCTGCAATAGTTCCATAATTATCATACTCCCATTCACGATGATTATTTACTCTTGCGCTTGTAAAAGGATTTATTGCTACGTAAGGAATAAACTTATTCAGATTCACTTTCTCTATATAACTCATATCTAGCATTGATTTTGTTTGCCAATCTAAATATTTATTTTTAATGTCTATTTTTTTTAAAAATGAAAAGAAGTTGTCCACTACATGACAATTATCAGTATTTATATCATTAAACGTCACATTAATTTTTCCTTTTATCATTTTACCCACAACCTTTGATCTAAGTGATTTCTGCATATGTAAGACTATGTCAAAAGGGATATTTTTAGAGAATTTATGCATTCCAAGCAGTGAGTCTAAAGTTTTATTTTTATCTATCACTATAAAATTTATATCATTTAAGTTTTTTACTAATTCATACTCTGTTTTTCCTATAATCCATGTGATATCACAATTATTTATAGATTTCTGAAGCGTTGAGATAATAGGAATGATATGGGTTATGTCACCTATAGAAGATAATCTTAGAATGCAGATTGATATTGATGTATTATTTTTACTATTCATATGATAAAAACAAAGTATAGCTCAATAATATCTCGAAAATACACTAATAAGTATATCTGTTATGATTCTTCTATCCAAAAGATTCTTGAAGATAGAGTGTTGTCTAGTAATGATAATAATGAATTCAGACTTGAAAACACATCTAATTTTTTAGATCTAAATAATGGTCTTATAAAAAAACATTATTGGAGAAAAGGGGGAATGAAACTTTTCAAGGATTATTATGTTTATTTAGGTTTAGCTTACACACGTCCAGTTAGAGAGTTGAATAATTATGTAGACTTCTCATATATTATTAATCATATAAATAATGATAAAGTAAAAAATATAATAGAATTATGTACTCCAGTTTGTTCATTCATAGATAGAAGAGGAATGTTCTACACAGGAGATATAATACTATCGAAAATAGATGGATTTACATTTGACCAATATCTCTTAACTAATAATATTACTGATCAAGTCTATAAAGACCTGAGATTCAGTTTCGAGATTCTTTTTCAAAATGGTATATATAATCTTGACATGAATCTAAGAAATATAATATACAACCAATTAACTAATAAAATATCTTTTATCGATTTTGATAAATTAATTATCAATCCTTCTAGGAGGAATGATAAAAGATATAGCTCAGATGTGTTATTAAAATTTAAAAAATCTTTAGAAAAACTTAATCTAGATAACAGATTTGACTGGAAAAGATTTATTAAATAAATCTAATCTCTGAAATGCATATCAATTAATTTTAAATAATCATTTACTATTAAGCTTTTTTCTTGAACAAGTTTCTTTGCACTTTTCTCAAAAACTTCACGTTTAGATTTAGACCTAAATAATTTTTCAAATATATTTTTTAACATTATTGGCTTTTGACACATTATTAATGCATTATTTTTTAGAAACTCTTCGGTCTCTTCAATAAAATTATACATATAAGGTCCTACTATAATAGTCTTAGCCCTAGCAGCAGCTTCCATAAATGAATGGCCACCTACATCAACAAACGATCCTCCAAATATTGTAAATTCACAATGTTCTATAAATGATTCTAGTTCACCAATAGTGTCAGCAATATAAAGTTGCGTTGAATTTCTTACTTTTTCATTTTTGCTTCTTATCGCAATATTAATACCTGATAAAGGAATATCAGATAAAATATCTCCTAATCTTTCTGGATGTCTTGGTACTATTACTAATAGGTATTTATTAGATTTTAGTTTTAACCATTCTTTTATAATTATTATTTCTTCTCGATGATGAGACGAGGCAAGCAAGACATATTTTCTATCTATTATTTTTTGATTACTTTTATTGTTTAAGAAAGAATATTTAATATTACCTACATTACTAACTTTGGTTTTATCCAAAAATTTTTCATAGTTCTCTTTGTCTTTAATTGATTTAGTATACACGTGTTCTACATTATCTAGTGTATCCCGATATAGGTTTTTTGATAATATCCCTAGGATACCTTTTGGCGCGTTGAACCTTCCATTTATAATTAATATTTTAGTACCATTATTCTTGCAGGAATTATACAGATTTGGCCATACTTCTGTTTCTATAACAATCAAAAGCTTAGCGGAAATCATATTAACAAAACTTTTTGTTAATAAATAATAATCTAAAGGTAAGTAACGATGTTCTACTCCTTTTATCTGTGAATTATCAAAATAATATTTAGATGAGGGAGTATTTGATGTAATAAGAATATCTTTGTATTCATTTTTTAATAGCTCCTGTGATAATGAAATTGCAATTTTCATTTCCCCTACAGATGCAGCATGAATCCACAATGATTTCTTTTTAATATTTTTAGGCTTTAATAACCTATGGAATATATATGATAATGATATTGAACTCTTTAATGTATAAATTACAAGCCTGATTAAGACAAGAGGATATATTAAGTACAGAAGTAAGTTGTATATCAGCATTACCACACTAGATATGTATTAATTTTTCTTAACTCTGATAAAGAAATCTTATTTTGCAAATAATATAGTTTCATTTTAGAGAATAAGTAGTCCATCATAATATTTTTCGAATCATTTACCGAGTTATGATATTTTATTTGTGTTTCAAGCAGTTGTGTGTCAGTGTAAATCCCTTTCTCATAACCTAATTGCGCACTTTCGTAGCTTTTCAAATGTGTCTCAACTACATCTCTAGATAAATCATACAACTTCTTATTTGTATTAAAATCATTTAGTGTGTCTATAAGATCATTTCTTATTACTCTTTTCGAAGCAGAATAGTCAAGTCTAGCTTTCTGATACTTAAGCCTTGCCTCTCTAGTTTTTGATGTTTGAAAACCTCCGTTGTATATTGGAAAATTTAAGACTAATGATATAGACGAATCTTCCTGGGTAGTTGCACCAAATTGAGATCCGCCTTGAGTAATATCGACATAATCATATTCGGCAATTAAATCTATGGTTGGATAATGTCTAGATTTTTGTGATGCAATGTCATGCCTACTCTTTTTAATATTTTGTTTTGCTAGTTTTATAGAGTTGTTATTCAAATTGGCCTTAAGGATTATTTCATTTATATTGAAGGTTTCGTGATCAAGCTTAGTTAATTTAATATCATTAATATCATTCAACTCTTTTCCTGAAAACATATAAACCTGGTTCTTAGTTTCTATGAGATTGTCTTGACTGATGTCTACATCAACTATAGATTTATTTAGGTCATTTTTATAATTCTCATAATTTTGTATAGTAATATTGCCACTTTCGAGAAGTGCCTTAGAATTTTGGTATCGAACATAGTTTAGTTCTTTCTTTAGTTGATTAAGTGATAAAAGATTCTTTTGTTTAATTAAATTGAAGTAGTGTCTAATAGACTCCAAGATAATTATAGATTCTGAGTCACTTTGTCTAATTTTATTTTCTTGAAGAATGCTTTTAGATTTTTTAATTTCGTCAAAAACATATAGGTGAAAAAGCGGCTGTTTGATGGATAAATTATATGTATCCCTATCAAAATTAGATGGATTGAAAGAACCACTTGATTTATATCTTTCTATTGTGGTTTCAGATGTTCTTGCTGTGAAGTTTATATCAGGGAAGACCGATGATTGGGTTTGTTCAAGAAATTCATTAGCTATATTTAGATCTAAACTTTTTTGTGATAGATCAATATTATGCTGTAATGCTCTGTCATATAATTCTATAAGATCTGTTCCATGAGCATTGAACGATGTGAGTAAAAATAATAAAAATATTTTTTTCATTTATATTTTTCAATAGCTGAATCAACATCATCAGACCATTGCTCTAGTCCTCCAGTTAAGTTATATATGTTCTTAACTCCTTTTTGTTCCAAATATAAAGCTACGGTTCTGCTTCGTATTCCATGATGACAAACAATCACGTATTCATATTTATCATCAAATTGATCAATTGAATCTGGTATTTTTCCCATTGGAATATGAGTGCTGTTATCTATATGACATTTATCATATTCCCACTGTTCTCTCACATCTATTACCTTAAGTGATGGACATGTTTTAATCATTTCATTAACTTCTAGGGGTGTCTTCTCTTGCATAATTAATCCGTTATTTTATTTGTTTGAGATGTTACTATATTTTCTATCACTGTGTAACCATTTCTAGTCTTATCAATTATAATACCTCTCTTATAGGGGGATTTATATTCATTTATAAAGAAAAAACATCTTGCATCTGTATCAAGATATTCAATGAATGGAAGATATGAGTCAATAGCACATGTAAACAATATTTTTTTATACATTTTAATCTTATCTAAGCAATTCATAATATTATTTTGATTTAAAAAAATCTTGTGCCTGTTTTGGCTATAAAGATCAAGATTTCTCTTACCAAACTCAAAAAGTACAGGGTCTATTTCATATGACGAAACAGTGTTAGATAGATATGAAATACATTCGACAAGATAACCGCTACCTGTGCCTACAACTAAAACATTATCATTTGAATGGAATTCCATTGCCTGAATTATCTTGGCTTCACAGGATGGTACGAGCATTTTCTGATAAGAATTTAATGGAATAGCTATATCTGTAAATGAAAAAGGTTTATATTTTTGAGGTAAAAAATATTCTCTTTTTACATTTTTAATGACGCCTAAAACTCTTTCATCTAGAATGTCATGACATCTATATATTTGATTTGTTTTTTCTAGATAATTCATTTCATGATTATATCGATGTTTATGATACTATTACAGTACAGTGTGGAATCTATGACAAAAAATAAAATAAATCTTGAAGAATATAAGACGAATTTTCCTAACTCTAGAAAAATTTATAAAAAAATTAATGATATCAAAATACCCTACAGGGCGATAAAAATATCAAACTCCTCTCGCGACAGGGAAGAATTTCATGTTTATGACACTACAGGACCTTACACTGAGCCTGATTTCAATATAGATTTAAACAATGGTTTGCCTAAGACAAGAAACAAATGGATATTAGAAAGACAGGAAAGTTTTACTTCTGATGAAAAATTTAAGAACAACATAACGCAACTTGCATATGCAAAAAATGGAATTATTACAAAAGAAATGGAATTTGTTGCTGCTAGAGAAAATAGTTATAACAATAATTCTAAAAAAACTATCACTCCAGAATTTGTAAGAAGTGAGATTGAATCTGGAAGAGCAATTATACCGTCGAATATCAAACATCCAGAATTAGAACCAATGATTATTGGTAAAAACTTTCTTACAAAAGTTAACGCTAATATTGGTAATTCACCTGTCAAATCAGATATTGAAGAAGAGCTTGATAAATTACTTTGGTCAGTTAGATGGGGTGCAGATACTGTTATGGACTTATCAACTGGTAAAGATATTTTTGAAACTAGAGAAGCTATAATAAGGAATTCACCAGTACCTATAGGTACTGTTCCGATTTATGAGGCTTTAGAAAAAGTCAAAGGCAAAGCAGAGAACCTTAATTACGATATTTTTAGAGATGTAATCATTTCACAAGCTGAGCAGGGAGTTGATTATTTTACTATTCATGCAGGGTTACGACTTAGCTATATTCCTACTACTACTAATCGACTTACTGGCATTGTTTCTAGAGGAGGCTCAATAATTGCGAAATGGTGTTTAGCTCACCATAAAGAAAACTTTCTTTATGATAATTTTGATGATTTATGCGACATAATGAAAAAATATGACGTCTCTTTTTCCCTTGGTGATGGGCTTCGCCCTGGCTCTATCGCTGACGCTAACGATGAAGCTCAATTTTTAGAATTAAGAACTTTAGGTGAGTTGACCGCTAGAGCTCAGGCAAAAGATGTACAAGTAATGATTGAAGGTCCTGGCCATGTCCCTCTTAATAAAATTAAAGAAAATGTTACTTTGGAAGAGGAATATTGCAATGAAGCACCTTTTTATACGCTTGGGCCACTAGTAACAGATATTGCACCAGGCTATGATCATATTACTTCTGCTATTGGAGCGGCAAATATTGGTTCATATGGCACTGCTTTATTATGTTACGTAACTCCAAAAGAGCATTTAGGATTACCAAATAAAGAAGATGTAAAAGACGGATTAGTTGCATATAAAATAGCTGCTCATGCGTCTGATATTGCCAAAGGACACTCCTTTGCAGTCGAACGAGATAATGAGCTTTCAAAAGCAAGATTTGAATTTCGTTGGTTAGATCAATTTAACTTATCGCTTGACCCTTATAAAGCAAAAGAATTTCATGATGAAACATTGCCTCAAGAGAGCGCAAAGTCAGCACACTTTTGTTCAATGTGTGGTCCTAACTTTTGTTCTATGAAGATTACTCAAGATATTCGTGATTATGCCTCTCAAAATAATATCAAGGATATCAAAATTGCAGTAGAGAAGGGCATGAAAGAAAAATCTAAACAATTTGCAGAGTCAGGCAATAAAATTTATATAAAAAAATAAACTATTTTTGTGAAGCTTTTAGTGCTTTATCTAAATCTTCAATAATATCATCGATGTTTTCTAAACCTATAGATAGTCTAACTAAGTCCTCTGGTACTCCGGCAGCTTTTAATTCTTTTTTAGAAAGTTGTCTATGCGTTGTACTCGCTGGATGACAAGCAAGAGATTTAGCATCACCTATATTCACTAATCTAGTTATGAGATTAAGATTATCAATGAATACCCCTCCTTTTTTCATACCACCTTTGATACCAAAGCTAAGCACACTCGATGCTTTCCCATCCATTAGTTTTTTTGTGAGATTGTATTCTTTGTGTGATTTAAGACCTGGATAATTTACCCATGTAACACATTTATGGTCTTCTAAAAATTCGGCGACTTTCAATGCATTTTCACAATGTCTATCCATTCGTACTGGCAAAGATTCTATTCCCTGTAAAATCATAAAACTATTAAATGGTGAAATAGCTGCCCCCATATTTCTAAGTGGTACAACTCTAGCTGCACCAATGAATGCGGCATCTCCCATTGCTTCTGTAAACACTACACCATGATATGACATATCTGGAGTATTTAATCTTTTAAACTTGGTTTTATGTTTAGCCCATGGGAATTTACCAGAATCAACTATAATACCTCCTATGGTTGTCCCGTGTCCTCCCATGTATTTTGTCAGAGAATGAACAACAATATCAGCACCATGTTCTATTGGTCTGAATAAGTATGGGGATGGCACAGTATTATCGACAATTAGAGGAATTTTATGTTTATGTGCTATCCTTGCAATTTCGGGAATATCAACAACATTTGCTGCTGGATTTCCAATTGATTCACAAAATATTGCTTTAGTTTTTTTATCAATTAATTTTTCAAGGCTTGGAATGTCATCATGATCTCCAAATTTTACATCAACCCCAAATCTAGGAAGTTGGTGCGCAAATAATGTGTAAGTCCCACCATATAATGTACTTGTACTGACAATATTATCGCCAGCTTCACAAATAGTCATGATTGCATAAGTTGTTGCAGCAGAGCCTGATGCTAAAGCTAAAGCGCCAATACCTCCTTCCATTGCAGCAACTCTTTTTTCAAGGACATCTGATGTAGGGTTCATGATTCTTGTATAAATGTTTCCCGCGACTTTGAGGTCAAATAGGTCAGCTCCATGTTGAGTATCATCGAATGAATAAGATGTTGTTTGATAAATTGGTACAGCTACTGATTTTGTAGTCGGTTCTGGTGAATAGCCACCATGGATTGCTATCGTTTCAAATTTCATTATTTTACCCCTATATTCTCATTATCAGATTCTTTTGATTATATTACATTATCTATTAAAAATATCATACTGTATTCTCTGTTCTTCCTTATCCTTTATGGTAAAACCTAATCCAAGAAGTCTTATAGGTCTTCTTAATGTATCGATATTATTCATAAATAGCTGAATAAAACTTCTGAGATTAAGCTCATTACATTTTGACTGTCTGGTAATAGTTTGAAAATTATTAAATTTTATTTTAATAAATATCTCCTTAACAAGATTTTGAGGAACATTATTAATTTTGCATCGTTTTATAAGTTTTTCAAAGAGATGGTTGATTTTCGAAATACATATTTCGATATTACTTAAATCATTTAAAAAAGTATCTTCAACACTAATACTTTTTCTAATTCTAGATATATCTACATTTCTATTGTCAATACCTCTGATAAAATTGTACAAATTGTTTCCATATACTCCAAATATCTTTATAAGTTCATCTACAGAATAATTGTACATGTCTTTGCAATATTCCATATTTAGGTCTAGACATTTCTTAAAATTTACTTTCCCTATCCCTGGCAATTCATTTAGGCGTACATTTTTGATAAATGCCGGAATTTCATCATCACAAATTCGATATTGATTATTAGGTTTTTTTAAATCTGAACATATTTTTGCGATGAGTTTATTACATGAGATTCCAGCAGAAGCAGTTATTTTAAAATCTTTAAAGATGCATGCTCGAATTTGTTTTGCCATTTCTTCAGGGTCACCTCTGCAATATTCAGAATGTGTAACATCAATATAAGCCTCATCAACTGATATAGGTTCTACTTTTTTTGAGTAACATTTAAAAACTTTAAATATTTCTTTTGATATAGTTTTATATTTTTCTATGTCGACTGGAAGTATAATTAGGTTTTTACATAGAGATATAGCTTTTTTCGATGACATGGCTGAGTGTATTCCGTATCTTCTGGCTATGTAATTACAGGTTGTCAAAACTCCTCTTTCAGTTGGTTTGCCTCCAACTGCAACAGGCTTATCTTTTAAAAAAGGCTTCTCGCTTATTTCTACTGAGGCATAGAAACTATCCATATCAATATGGATAATTTTTTTACTTTTCCATATTTTATTTTTTTGATTCACTCACAGTATACGCTTTGATTGTCAATGCGTGTATTTCACCTGTCTTTATATAAGCATCTAATAATGCATAAATTACTTTATGCCTTTGAATTATTGTTTTATCTTTGAATTCATCACTAATAATATTTACTTCATATTTAGCATCAGAGCCTTCAACTCTTAAATCATCATACATTAATCCTTCTTTCAGTACATTTATAATTACATCTTTCATATTTACTTCTCCCAAAGCTCAGGGTTAGCCCAATTATCACTATTCAGCCAATCAGGTTTCTCTTTATATTTGGATATATCATAAATGAAAATAACTGCTTTATCATTAGTTGTATTACCAAAGTATCTATAACCATGGCTAATCATTATATCTTTACATTCTGTTTCATGTTGGATGAAGAAGCTATCAAAAGTAATCAATATAAGAATATTATTTAAACCAACAATACTTTTATATATAGAGCCATCAAGAATCAGACTAGAATTAATAATAATAATTACTAAACAATTATCAGAAAAATATTGATTATTCATTTCTGAAAATGTGCTTTCCACTGGAAGTTTGCTTAGTTCAAGATCATCTATTATTTTTTGATTACCAGTTAAATTAAATAAACGAATATCGTTTTTATTTTTTATGTATTCAGTAATTTTCATTTCTTCCTTCCAGTAAATGATATTTTACAACTTTTTCCTTATAGGTATTGATAATATCAAGATGTTTGTAATCATTAGATTTTGCATGCTCTTTAATTATAACTTTACAACCAACTCTATGTAGAACTTCATTAATTATATTCTGATTTGTATTTACATTGTTATGAACAATTTTCCTTAAAAACTGATCCTTTTTTGACGGTAAAGCTTTATTATTTATATTAAACATGAAATCAAAATATACATAATCATACTTTCTACTAGTCGTCCTTATAAAATCTATACAATCACCAAACTTCGTTGTGATGTTACTAAAAATATTTTTCATTGCAGTGCTGCGAATTCTACTAATAGAATCATTAAGAACTCTCATTATTACGGGATTGTTCTCAATTAATGTAACAGTGTTACCTATAGAGCTAATGATTGCCGAGTCTCTAGCAAAGCCACCTGTACAATCTAAAATATTCAAACCTTTCTTTTTTATAATTTTTTTGAGGATGTGTTTATTACTATGACTAACTATTTGTTCATATTCATCTAGATTTAAAAGGTATGTCATCAGTGTGTTTTTATCTTTTAACACACAGCCGTTTTCTGTTGATTCAACTATTATTTGATTTGATGAGCTATGAATAAGATTATCAGATTCTTCAATCATTTATGGAATATCTATGATACTCGAAACTTTCTTCTGAAGTATCGTAACATAAAGTATATAGGGAGCCAAAGTATACCGCTTAATACAGCGCTGATCAGAAGATCAAAGTATTCTGAGTCTATGCCTATCACATAATTTAACCATACAAAAAAATGTTGTTTTATCAAAATAAAAAAAGAGATAATTACCATTTGTTGGGTTACTGTCATATACCTCAGAGAATTATATAGCTTGAGAATGATATATATAAAAATTACATATGTAAGCGATGTTAGCCCTAATACTTGTCCATACAAAATATCTACGAAATAACCTGAAACAAATGCAAGTAGTAATTTATTATTAGTTGGCAATGCAATTGCCCAGTATATATTTATTAATAGCAGCCACTCAGGAGCCATGTATCCAAGAGGAAGTAACATAAGTGCTAAAATAATCCCAAAGATTATGCTTAATAAAATTACCATTTAACCATCCTCATCTTCATCAGATGATACTATGACTTCATTAATATCATTAATACTTTCCAAAGGAATTAGAGTAACTTTGGAAAATCGTTGACCTTCATTTTTAACTATATCTTTTACACGACCTACTTTGATTGATGGAATAAATCTTTTTGCTTGCCCAGAGGTTACTATCAAATCTCCTTTTTGAATATCAGCTTCATTTTTTAAAAAAGTAATTTCCATCATGTTTGTTTGAGACTCTCCTTTAACGATTACCTGTTGTCCAGTTCTAGCAATAATTCCAGGAACGTTACTTGAGCTATCTGTGATGAGTAATACTTTACTTGTGAAAGAATTTATTTCTACTACTTGCCCAATTAAACCATTGACACCCAGTACAGTTTGACCCATTTTGATGTTGTCTTTCGATCCAATACTCACCTTGAGAGATTTTTTATTTGGAATAATATCTCTTTGTAATACTTTTGCTATTTTTATATTCTTTATTTTCTTAATTGCTATAGCTCTTACTGAACGTAGCCTTGTTACCTCATTTTCTAAAACATCTATTCGTTGTAGATTTGCTTTCATTTTGAGATTCTCTTTTTTTAGTTTAGTTATCTCTATTTCCATATCATCTATTGTTTTCTTTTCCATCATAATGGTATTGACGAATGACGTAGGACTTTTGATGATAAATTGAATCGGGTTAAATATATAATCATTAACAGCAACACGAATATTATTTGAAGTTGGATATTTTTTATCAAAAACTATGCTTGCGATAGATAAGACAATTAATAGTAATAGTAAGTAAAAATTAGTTACGCTTTTTTTAAAGATGGGGGATGACACAACTTAATCCATCGAGAGAAACTCTACTCCCTTTTCATCTATTATCTCAAGAACCTTGCCACCACCTCTAGCTACGCAACTTAACGGATCTTCAGCTATTAGGACATTCATACCTGTTTCTTCTTTTATTAAAAGATCCAAATCTTTCAATAACGCACCCCCGCCTGTCAATACCATACCTCTTTCATGAATATCAGCACCTAATTCTGGAGGGGTGTTTTCTAGAGCTGTTTTTACTGATGATACTATACCTTGAAGTGACTCTTGCAATGCTTCTAGCGTTTCATTGCTATTTATAGTAAATGACTGAGGGACTCCTGCAGCTAAATTAGTTCCTTTAACTTCTATTTCCAAAAGGTCGCTTGTTGGATAAGCTGATCCAATTCCATGCTTTATCTTTTCTGCTGTAGGTTCACCTATTACACATCCATAGTTTCTTCTAACATAACTAATTATCGATTCTGAGAAAGTGTCTCCACCTATTCTAGTGGATGATGCATAAACAATTCCGTTAAGTGAAATTGTTGCTACTTCAGATGTACCACCACCTATGTCACAGACCATATAACCTCTTGGTTCATCAAGTGGCATACCAGCGCCAACAGCTGCTGCCATAGGCTCATCAATAAGATGAACGACTCTAGCACCTGCTCCAGTAGCCGATTCTCTTATTGCTCTTCTTTCAACCTGTGTTGCACCACATGGTACGCAAATCAGAACTCTAGGACTAGGCCTGAACCATGCAGATTTATGTACTTTCTTAATAAAGTGTTGAAGCATTTTTTCACAAATCGTAAAATCTGAAATTACACCATCTTTGAGCGGTCTAATTGCTGTCAAACCAACAGGTGTTCTTCCAAGCATATTTTTTGCTTCAATGCCTACAGCTTCAACTTTTTTATTTACCCCTTTATCATCTCTGACTACTACCACAGAAGGTTCATCGAGAACAATACCTTTACCTTTCATATATATGAGTGTATTTGCAGTTCCTAAATCTATTGAGATATCTGTAGAAAACATTCCAGCGATTTGTTTTATGAAGTTTAACATTTAGACTCCTTTTAATAATTTAATTAAAACTTGATTAAGGATTTTTGGATTTGCTTTACCTTGCGTTTCTTTCATAATTTGTCCAACGAAAAAACCCATTAATTTTTCTTTACCATTTTTGTAATCTTGAACTTCTTTTGGGTGCATTTCCAGCAATTTCTTAACAACATTTGTAAGTAAATCCGGATCAGATATCTGTTCAATATTATTCTTTTTTATAATTTGATCCACAGACATCGAGTTTTCCCATGACTCAGATAGAACCTCTTTAGCTTGCTTCATGGATATTTTTCCTTCACCTATATAATTATTAAGCTTAGCTATGTCCTCTGGACTAACAGTCGCTTGTGAAATATCAAAATTATTTTTATTACATAATCCAATTACTTCACTTAAAATAAAATTAGCTAAAAGTTGAATTTCTGAAGTGGAAGCTTTTGCAGCTTTTTCAAAGTAATCTGATAATTCTGAGGAAGATGATAATATTGCAGCGTCATCATGTTTAAGAGAATATTCTTTAATAAATCTTTCTTTTTTAATATCAGGCAATTCTGGCAAAGATTGCTTTATAAGGGATATTTCCTCTTCAGTAATCGATACTGGTAATAAATCTGGGTCAGGGAAATATCTGTAATCATTAGCTTCCTCTTTTGATCTCATTGGCCTTGTTTCATTTTTTTTTGGATCAAATAATCTTGTTTCCTGGTCTACTGTTCCACCAGATTCAAGTATATCTTGTTGTCTATCTACCTCATAGTTGATTGCGCTTTCCACAAATTTAAAGGAATTGATATTTTTTATTTCCGCTCTGATTCCAAATTTTTCACCTGGTTTTCTTATCGATATATTGGCATCACATCTGAATGATCCTTCCTCCATATTTCCATCACTAATGCCTAAACATCTTACTATAGAGTGTATTTTCTTGAGATATGCAACTGCTTCTTTAGCGGATCTCATATCTGGTTCAGATACTATCTCAATTAGCGGAGTTCCTGCTCTATTCAAATCAATTGCGCTTTCTCCATCGAACAGATCATGTATTGATTTACCAGCATCTTCTTCTAAATGCGCCCTTGTTATTCCTATAATTTTTTCATTACCATCTACGTTAATACTTAGTTTTCCATCATGTACTACGGGAAGTTCATACTGAGAAATCTGATATCCTTTTGGCAAATCTGGATAGAAGTAATTTTTACGAGCAAAAATCGATTTATCGGCAATTTTAGCATCGACAGCTAATCCAAACATTATAGCCATATCTATAGCTTTTCTATTAAGCACCGGGAGCACACCGGGCATAGCAAGGTCAATAACTGATGCTTGCGTATTTTGTTCAGCGCCAAAATTAGTCGGCGATGATGAGAATAGCTTGCTGTTAGTTGCTAGCTGTACATGTATTTCTAGACCTATTACAGTTTCCCACATATTAACTACTAGGCTCCTGAATATGCCAGTCTGTCTCTTTCTGATATAAGTGGCATAACTTTAATATATTTTTTTCATCAAAATGATTACCAATAATTTGTAGGCCTAATGGCAATTTATTTTTAAATCCCATTGGTATAGACATAGCCGGAAGACCAGCTAAATTTGTACTTACAGTATAAACATCAGATAAATACATAGCTATTGGATCATTCATTTTTTCTCCAATTTTGAATGCTTTATCTGGTGTTGTAGGTCCTAATATAAGATCAACCTCATTAAAGGCATTATTGAAATCTTGAGCTATTAGATTTCTGACTTTTTGAGCTTTTAAATAATACGCGTCATAATACCCAGCTGATAAGGCATAAGTTCCCACAAGTATTCTTCTTTTAACTTCTTTTCCGAAACCTTCTGATCTTGATTCTCTATATAATTCCTCTAGAGTAGATGCTTTATCTGATCGATGACCAAATCTGACTCCATCAAATCTAGATAAATTTGATGAACATTCTGCTGGAGCTACAACTTGGTAAGCAGATACACCAAGTCCTGTATGCTCAAGCTTAATATTTTTTATTTTACATCCAATTCCTTCTAAAATTTTTACTGCATCGTAAAATGATTTTTTTACATCCTCATTAAGATTATTGATAAATTCATCAGGTATGCCTATGGTAAATGCTTTTTTATCATTGTTGATACAGTAGTTATAATAGTCTGGTACATCGACGCTAGAACTTGTAGAATCTTTTGGGTCATAACCAGAGATTTCTTTTAAAAGAACAGCTGCATCTAATGCGTCTGTTGTAAAGAGACCCGCTTGATCAAGGCTGGACGCAAATGCAATCATGCCAAATCTTGATACTCTTCCATAGGTTGGTTTAAGGCCGCATATTCCACACAACGATGCTGGCTGCCTTATTGATCCGCCAGTATCTGTACCTGTTGAGCATGGCGCTATTCTTGCTGCAACAGCAGATGCGGATCCACCAGACGAGCCACCAGGAACATAATCTTTATCCCATGGATTTTTAACAGGACCATAGAAGCTAGTTTCATTCGAAGATCCCATAGCAAATTCATCCATATTAGTTTTGCCAAGCATGATAGTACCCGCATTATTGAGTTTCTCAATTACAGTTGCATCATATGGACTAATAAAGTTATCAAGCATCTTAGATCCACACGAAGTTTTTACACCTTTAGTACAAAAAATATCTTTTTGTGCTATTGGTAGTCCAGATAAAGGTTTGATCACTCCTTTTGAAATTTGATTATCAATTTCTTGCGCTTTGCTAATTGCTGATTCTTCTGTAACCGAGATAAAACAGTTAAGATCGGTATCTTTTTTTTTAATTTGGTCTAGGTAATATCTAGTCAATTCTGAAGAACTTATATCTTTCTTTTTGATTGCGTCTAAGATTTCTATTACAGATTTGTATGCCATATCAATCTAATATTTTTGGAACGGTATAGTAGCCATTTTTTGTCTTGGATAAGTCATGCTGATTTTCTTTTCTATTTATATCTTTCTTGGAGACATCATCTCTCAATGGTTGACTAAAATCTAAAGGATGTGCCATAGGCGTCATACCATCTGTAGGTGCCGCATCAATTTCACCAATTAGCTTGAGTATATTATCTAAATTTTTGGATAGCTCATCAATATCGCTCTCAGGAATACTGAGTTTTGATAGAAATGTTAATTTATCAATAGTTTCTTTATCCATTTTTGTTTCTAGACGATGTAAATCTTCCGCACTTATTATAGTCTAAGTGCACCCTTATGTCTGTAAAATCCTCCGATTCTAATATAGATTTAACAGCCGATGACTGAGAAAGTCCATTTTCTAAAAAAAGTATTCCTGATCGTGATAATGTTTTTTTTGTATGACGAATTATTTTTTTTATATCTCCGAGACCATCTTCAGTTGAAAATAAAGCTATTGATGGCTCATTATTTAGTACTGACTTATCAATTTGTAAATCATTTGTTGAGACATAAGGAGGATTACTGAAAATTATATCAAAACTATCATCGGCAAATGGTTTTAGCCAGTCTGCGCAGATTACATGAACGTTGTTATATTTGCTCAATAATATATTTCTTTTTGCAACTTTTATTGCATCTATACTAATATCTGACATTATCACTTGCCAATCTGACCTTTCGTTTGCGATTGTAATACCTACACAGCCAGAGCCAGTACCAGCATCTAACAATACACATCTATTTTTTTCTTCATATAACAAGTCACCCTGTCTCAGAATTTCATCTATAAATGATTCGGTTTCTGGTCTTGGAATAAGAACTTTATCATTGATGTAGAATTGATCATTATAAAATGGATGTTTGTTCAGTATCTGAGATAAAGGTTTATTTAATCTCAGCTGTAAAATGGCATTAATTTTTTTGGTCTTTGTTTCAGATATTTTTTCGCTAAGTATAGTATATAATTCTGATTTACATATTTTTAGGATATGCATAAATATATAATCAGCTTCAATCTTGCATTCTTCTTTAGAAAGGCCTGTATTTTTCTCAAGGAAGTGCGCAGCTTTTTTTATAGCTTGCATTAACGTCATTACTTTCTTGATTCTTCTTTTAATGCATCTATTAAAGGCTCTATGTCACCTTCAATAAGCTGTTCAAGCTTATAAAGAGTTAAATTGATTCTATGGTCGGTAACTCTACCTTGTGGAAAGTTATATGTTCTTATTCGTTCAGACCTATCACCTGAGCCAACTTGCTTTTTTCTACTTTCATCCGTATCTTTTTTTTGCTTTTCTTGTTCTGCAGATAAAAGTCTAGAGTGTAAGTATTCCATTGCCTTTGCTCTATTTTTATGTTGAGAACGATCATCCTGACATTCTGAGACAATACCTGTAGGTATATGGGTTATTCTTACAGCAGAATCAGTTTTATTAACATGTTGACCACCTGCGCCTGACGCTCTATAAGTATCTATTCTTAAATCTGCAGGGTTGATTTCTATGTCATCAATTTGCTCTACAATAGGCAATACCGCAACAGTGGATGCAGAGGTGTGAACTCTCCCTTGTGTTTCTGTATTAGGTACTCTTTGAACCCTATGAGTTCCAGATTCAAATTTCAAATGACTATACACATCGGCGCCAGATATTTTAAAAACTATTTCTTTGAAGCCGCCATGATCACTTACATTACTATTGATAATTTCTATCATCCATTTATTTTTTTCAGAATACTTTGAGTACATTTTATACAAATCTCCAGCAAATATTGCAGCTTCTTCTCCGCCCGTACCAGCTCTTATTTCCATATATATATCTCTTGAATCATTAGGATCTTTTTCCACCGTAGCTTCTATAATTTTTTCTTCAGTTTCTTTTAAATCTTTCTCATGAGAATTTAGTTCTTGCTCTGCTATGAGTCTCATCTCTTTATCTTCATCCTCAAGTAAACTCTTTGTGTCGAGAATCAAATTTTCAATATCCATATATTTTTGAAATAATTTTACACCTGGCTCAAGTTTAGTTAATTCTTGATTTAAACTCTTCATTAAATTTCTGTCTGAGTAAACTTCAGGCGAACTTAATTTTTTAGTGATATCTTGATAGCTAGTGAGATAACTCTCTAGTTTAGCTCGCAGGTCTTGATTCATTAGTTTTCTTTGAATATATCGTTGAGTTCGCGAATTTTATCTTCATCAAGATTTGGGTAGAGCTCTTTTAACTTAATTGTAGTATCGTGAGCTAATTTATTTTTAAGTGATTCTGACACATAATCTATTATAGATTCCGTATCTTCACCATTTTTTGACATTTTCTTTGCCTTTATTACAATTCCATTCGTAATATCGTCCACATACTCTCTGTAGTTTTTTATAATTTCTGCACTATTATTCTCTGATAGCCAGTTTTTATATTCCACAATCTTAAATTTAATAATTTCTTCCGCTTCTTTGATAGATTTTTCTCTTATTTTATAATTTCTTTCAATTATTTCTCCTAAATCATCGATGGTGTAAAGATAGACATTATCTAGATTTTTTATTTGTGATTCGACATCCCTAGGTACTCCTAAATCTATTATTACAATCGATTCATTGTTTCTTTTATCAAGTGCACTTTCTATATTTCCTTTTCCGATTAAAGGCAGGGAACTTGATGTCGATGTAATTATAATGTCGAACTCATGGATGATATTAGCTAAGTTATTCAAATGGGAGTATCTGCAGTCATTATCAGAGGCTAACTTTTTACCTTTTTCCTCTTTTCTATTAGATATTGTTATATTATTCAAATTATTTGACTTGAGATATTTAAGAGCAAGTTCTGTCATCTCCCCTGCACCTATTAATAAACATTTCTTCTCTTCTATATCTGATAATATTTTTTTGATAAGCAGTATCGATGTATACATAAATGATATGGCGTTCCCACCTATATCTGTATTGGAGCGGACATTTTTAGCAACAGAAAATGAGTATTCGAAGAGCCTTTTTAATTTGCTTTCAATAGTTTTATTTTCTAAAGCACTTTTGTACGAATTTTTTACTTGTCCCAATACTTCACTTTCTCCAACTACCATAGAGTCTAAACCTGATACAACTTTAAATAAGTGTCTTATTGCATCTTCTTCTTGATGACTGTACATGTGATTTACAAAAGATTGAAATTCTTTTTCAGATAATAGCCAATCTTTTATGTCAGCAGTACCATTTATACTGTCAGCATAAATCTCAGTCCTGTTGCATGTTGAAACAATAATAACTTCATTAATTTTAGATAATTTTTTTATTCTTCTTAATAATAATGACGACGCATCTCCACTAAAAGAAAATTTTTCCCTTATACCTATACTTGCAGATTTATGGTTAAGCCCTATAACTGATATGGTCATTTATGTTCCCTATTTACATAATAGCATGTGCTATTATACATTCATGATGAAAAATTCAAAATTTATAGCCATAATTTCCCTACTATTTTTGTTCTCTTGTAGTTCATCCGTCGAGAATGAACAGGTACCAAAATTAAAAGAAATTTCTTACCAAGGTTCAGGCGATAAATATAAGTCTATTTATTATAAAATTACTACAGAACTCCTGTTACACAAAGGCAGAATAAGTGACGCCGTAGATATTTTTTCATCGAATATACGTTTCTTTAGCAATCAAAATGATTTTATTAATATGATTAACAAAGCAAGAGATTTAAGACAATTTGAGGCTGTTGTAAAAATTGTAAATAAATGGCTGGAAGTAGATGATAAAGATATTCATGCACACAAGATTGCATTTTCAATTTATATTGAACTTGGTAAATTTAATTTAGCAAATAAACATTTCAACTTTTTGTATAATGAGTATCTAGAAAAAAATCAAAAATCATATATAGATATTGAAACTATTCTATCAAGAAAC
>CBFHLA010000005.1:18330-30434 GCA_965656575.1 Gammaproteobacteria bacterium | reverse complement strand
CCTCATCTGCACTGGTCAGTATTGTTGAATAATGCCTACATAAACCCATTAGCTCTAGTAAACAACTAGGTGTGACGTGCTTGAAATATGATTGATATAGTTGGATAATGTCTAGACATAACAATGGAGGGGTATTATGCCACAATATGTAATTGAAAGAGAAATAGCTGGAGCTGGTGATTTAACACAAGATGATCTTCAAGGTATTTCACAAAAATCATGCGGTATCTTAAAAGATATGGGTACAGGCATTGAATGGGTACAAAGCTACGTAACAGGCGATAAAGTATATTGTGTATACAACGCTGATAATGAGCAGTTAATTAAAGATCATGCTAGTACAGGTGGATTTCCTGCAAATAGTATTTCTGAAGTTAAAAATATTATTAGTCCAAAAACTGCTGAATAATAATGTTACTAGATTAAGAACCCATATCATATGGGTTCTTTTCCTTTTTAAATATCAACCTTATTGGAACGCCTGATAATCCAAGCTGTTCTGAAAAATAATTTACAAGATATTTTCTATACGAATCTGGAATTTTATCTGTTTGATTGCCATGTATTGTTATAGATAAATCTGAACTTTTATTTTGTTTTGCAAATTTGAGCTTAATTAATCTATTTCGACTATTTTTAACTGGGTGTTTATTGCAAGCATCATTTAATATTTTTGTTAATTTAGAAGGTCTGTACTCTTTATATAAATTATTAGTAAGATGATTAATTGTAAATAATAGTTTTCTAATATTTCTATTTTCAAGAGCAGATAAATAGATTATTTTAGTTCCAAATAATATATTTGAAAAGTAATCAACATTACTTCTAAGCTTTTTCATTTCATTTCTAGTTACTACATCTATTTTGTTAATAACAAGGATAAATGGTTTATTGTTTTCTTTAATTATATTAAAAATACTTTTATCTTGTTTTGATATAAGTTCTTCCGCTGAAATTACAAGAATACATACATTCGCATCACTTATACACTTAAGAGACATGTTTATTGAGTATTTATTGATTATTTCTTTTGTTGAAGACTTCTTCATAATACCGGCTGTATCATAGATAAGATATTTGTTTCCTTTGAAAGTAAAAGGAATTTCTAATGAATCAATAGTTGTACCAGGAGTATCAGAAGTAATTGATCGACTTTCATTTAGTATGCTATTGATAAGGGTTGATTTACCAACATTAGGCTTGCCTATGAATGCAACACGACAAGTTTTTGATTCTGTATATAAGGATGGATTGGTTATAGAAAATGATTTCTCAATTAACTGCAATAAACCTTTGTTAGTTTTTGCAGATACTTCAAAAGTGCAATTAAATCCTAATTCACCAAATTCGAATCTTTTAAGATCAGATTTTTGTTTATCACACTTATTAATTATAAGAATTATTTTTTTATTAAGTTTTCTGAGTATGGAACAAATCTCTTTATCTTTTGAAGTAATGCCATCTTCCAAAGATGTTACAAAAAATATTAATGACGATTTATCTACAGCTTGCAACGTTTTTTCATAAGCTAGATTAGAAAATTGCTCATCATCAGATGTTATGCCTGCTGTATCATAAATATTAAGGTACTTATCTTCAAAAAGAAGTTTGCCCTGGTTTACATCCCTAGTTACTCCATGTTTATTAAGAACAATAGAGTTTTTATATTGAGTTAATTTATTAAATAAGAGAGATTTACCTACATTTGTTCTGCCTACAAGGGCTACAGATTCTGTCATAAGATTAAATAGTAATTTTGAGGTGAACTATATCACCATCTTCTGTAAAAAAGTATACTTTATCCTTATCTAATATAAAGGATGTTTGTGGATGTAAATCAAAATCAAGATTATCTTCAAAGATTTTATTTCCTTCATTTTTATCATAAACATACAACTTACCTGTAGTACTGAACACAAACAGTAGATCTTTAATTAGAAAAGGTTCTGTAAGTATAGAGTCATCAACACTATCCTTCCAATTAATGAAGCCTGAAGCTTTATCTATAGATACTATAAGGTTATCTGATGTTGAACCATACAAAGAATTCTCATTAATAATAACATCATTAATAAATGAAAATGGGCTCGCCCAAATAATATCTCCGGTAGATATATCTAATGCGTTTAGCTCTCCTTGATAATGTCCATAAAAAAGCATTTTATCACTAACTATTGGGTCCATTTCAGCATCACGCTGTGACTCCAAGTCATTTCTTCCAGATCTAGAAGATATGATAGTAAACCATTTCAGAGTACCATCAACAGCGTTATATGATGATACTGAACCATTGTCTCTAGCGATGATTATATTGTTATCGAAAATCATCGGGCTAGACGCACCCTTGGATCTTAATGATATATTCTGACTTTCGGATTTCCAGATTACATCATTGTTATCAGGATCTATTAAATACAAGTCATCATTGTCTAGCTTTAGAAGTAAAAGATTATTAATTGATTGTATTGGTGAAGCTAGTTCAGTTAATAGTTGTATTTTAACATCAGGGTTATATTCAGAGAAAGATGTTAGATTAGATAAACTTGATATTAAGGGAGTATGCTTGTTTGATTCTGCCGAGTCTAATTTATAACAAAGCAGTTCTGCATTTGCAGAACCAAGACATATTGAGTCATTTATAATACTCAAACCCGAACTAATTTCAGTGTTAGTATCTACACTCCATAGAATTCTACCATTATTGGAATCAACACCGGATAACATGCCTTCTGTATCAACTACATAAAGGATGTTATTAATTTTTTTCATATGGAGATAACCGCTATTGCCACTTATGCCAGAATTAATTGATTTATTGTAAATGATATCTATTTGAAGATTTATGTTACTGGGTGCATTATTCTTCGAATCTGAAGCAAGTGGTTCAGTTGTAAATGAATCTTGAGGATCAGTATTGCTAGCAGCATGAATACCTCTATCTAAATGCCAAGTTAGAAAATTCGAACATGAGGATAAAAATAAAGTTAATATTATGACTGCAGAATATCTATATCGACTCATTTAATTAGATTTATTTTTTGAATAATATTTTTTCTTTCATTAGGAGTAATAGTAGATTCGAGAACAATGTTGTAAAAATCTAACGCTTTTGAATAGTTATTTTGAATATAGTATAGGTCTCCTTTTAATTCAGCATGCTGATAATTCTGTGGATTATCACCAAGAAGTTTATGAGCTTCATTAAATTTATTTTCATCAAACAGTATCTTGGCCTTTCTGTATTTAGCTAACATAGTTATTTCATTGTCTGATGAATTATTAATTATATGATCCAGATAGAAATGAGCTTGTTCGTAGTTATTATCAGTATACATACTCTTGGCAGAATAAAAGCTTGAAAGGATAGTGTAGATATTATTTGGATTCTCTGTAATATGATTTTTAGAGAACTCAATTATTGATTTACTGTCTCCGCTATTGTAGTCGTTAATAGCTACATCATATTGTCGAGACAGATTAAGTTGATATGTATTTTGATTAGATAAAAAAAACTTATATCCATACAACAAGCTTAAACCTAAAAATAAGCCTATTAATAAGCCTTTATAATTTTCCTCAAGCCAACTTACAACTCTTTCTTCATCGCTCATTCTAATATCCTAAGTTTTTAACTGCTCTCTAAAATAATATCTTTTATTTCAGCTAGTGAAACATTTCGATCTTTTTGATCAGCTCTAAGATGCTTCACAGTAAGCATATTATTACTTATTTCATTGTCACCTACAATTATTAAAAGCTTACATTGTTCCTTATCTGCTTGTTTAATTTGTTTAGTTAATGTTTTATTTTGATCCATAATTTTTAGTTTAAAGTCACAATCAAGATCTCTTATGTATTGCACTAACTTTTGTATAGAATGATTTTTTTCTGATATGTTTGCTAATCCAATATTAATAAATGTATTTTTATCTTCAAAAAGCTCGACCACTCTATCTAGTCCCATGGCAAAGCCAACCGCAGGTATTTCTTTATCTCCAATAATAGATGATAGTTGATCATATCTGCCTCCAGCACACACTGCATCTTGAGATCCTAATCTAGAAGTTTTCCATTCGAAAACAAGATCATTGTAATAATCAAGACCACGAACAAGCTTTGTATCATGAACAAACGCTATATTCAGATTAGAAAGTTCATTTTTTATTAAATCAAAATTCTGTTTAGCATTTTTATTAATAAAATCATCTATGCTTGGTGCTGATGAAACTATATCTTGCAGTGATGGATCTTTTGTATCTAATAATCTCAATGGATTTTTTGATAGAGTTTTTTGCTGCTCATCTGTGAAGTGATTCTCATATCTACTAAAATATTCTATTAATTTGCTAGAATACCTTTGTCTATCATCATTACAACCAATGGTGTTTAAATGTAATTTAATATCATTTATATCAAGCTTTATGAATAAGTTAGATATAAATAAGAGTAAATCAATATCATCATGATATGATTGATCTCCATAAAATTCGACGCCGAATTGAGTAAACTGTCGATATCTTCCCTTTTGTGGTCTTTCATGTCTAAACATAGGCGCTATATAATATAATCTTTTTTTCTTTGGCCCTCTGTCATAGATAAGATTATTTTCCAATGCCAAACGTAAACAAGATGCTGTCCCTTCAGGAATCATACACAACGTATCGCCATTCCTATCATCAAAGGAATACATTTCTTTTGTCACTATATCGGATGTTTCTCCAATTGATCTTTTAAAAAGGTTAAGTGATTCTAATGCTGGTAATCTAACCTGCTCTGCATTATAAGAAAGCATCATTTTATTTATTATATTTTCTATAAAAATAAATTTACTAGCTTCAGAGGGAAGAATATCTCTAAAGCCTCTGATTTTTTTTGATATCAGATTACTCATTTAGCTGCCAAATATTATAGATATTTCACTTTGAGCATTCTCAATAGAATCTGAGCCATGAACAGAATTAAATGATTTATCTATAGCAAATAACTTTCTTATAGTGTTTTCCTCTGCAGTCTCAGGGTCAGTTGAGCCTATTAATTTTCTATAACTTGATATAGCATCTTCCTTAACTAAAACAAGAGCAACGATATCACCGGATGTCATATATTTAATTAATTTGCTAAAAAATTCTTTTCCTTCATGAACAGAATAGAATTTTTTTGCAAGCTCATCTGACATTTTCATTAGTTTCATTTTCTTTATAAGAAAACCATCGTTCTCAATCATGGTTATAATCTGCCCTATAATATTTCTTTGAACAGCATCAGGTTTAATTAGTGCTAGTGTAGTTTCCATATTACATCTCCTCTATCCAGCTCATTTGAATAGCTTCTAAAATTTTTTCATTAGAATTTTCTGGATTATCATCGAAATCTTCTAGTTCTAATATCCACGAATGAAGATCAGTGAACCTGACATATTGAGGGTCGATATCCGGATATTTTTCACTTAAATTTATTGCGATGTCTAATGTATCTGTCCATTTAAGTGACATTAATGATTCTCCGAAGCATGGTTAATTGTGTATTTAGGAATCTCTATTACTAAGTCTTCATCGGCTATTTGTGCCTGACAACTCAATCTAGACTCAGGCCTTAATCCCCAAGCCTTGTCAAGATAATCATCCTCGTCGTCTGTAGGTGGCTCAAGTGAGTCATAACCATCAGTAATATATATGTGGCAAGTGGTGCATGCGCATGACATTTCGCAGGCATGTTCAATTTTTATTCCATGCTCTAATGCTACCTTGCATATCGAATCACCTTTATTAGCAGTGACAGTAATCCCATCTGGACATAATTCAGGGTTAGGTAAGAATGTTAGCTTTGGCATTTCTAGATTATATCATTAATATCTTTACCTGTAATTAATGACTTAATACTATTATTCATTCTTCTCTCTACATAAAATTCAGAAGTCTTTTCAAGATTATCATTAGCAAGCTTGATGGTATCAATATTTTTTGAGAGTAAAGCGTCTTGTAAATTATCAATAGCTTGATTAATTAAATCTAGTTCTGTTTGGTTCAACAGATCATTACTATCGACTTTTAATGCTTCTTCTATTGCATAGATTGCTCTTTCAGCTTCTACAATTGATTCTTTTAATGCTCTATAATTTTTATCGTTTTCAGCCTGATTATTTGAAGTAGAAATCATATTTTGAATCAATTCTGGTGTAAGACCATGAGATGGTTTTATTTCAATGGTTGTTTCTTTATCAGAAGTTTCCTCCTTTGCGGATACCGTTAATAGTCCATCAGCATCTACCTGAAATCGTACTTTAATTCGTGCAGCACCTGCAACAAGGGGTGGAATATCAGACAATATAAATTGTGCAAGTGAAATACATTCTGAAATGTCTTCTCTTTCTCCTTGAACCACATTAATCATCATTTTTGTTTGACCATCTTTAAAAGTTGTAAATGTTTTTTCAGATGATGACGGTATAGGTGTGTTTCTATGGATAACTTTTTCAGATAATCCACCATAAGTTTCAATACCTAAAGATAGTGGCAACACATCTAATAATAGGAAGTCATCTTTAGCGTTTCCTGATAATACCTCTGCTTGGATTGCAGCACCTTCTGCAACTACAGTATCAGGGTTAAGATCATCTAAAATATTAATTTTATATATTTCGTTTAGTTTTGACTTAATTATCTTTAATCTTGAGGAGCCGCCAACGAGTATAATATTTTTTATATCGTTTATATCAACCTTAGATTCAATAATAGCCTCATTAAGTAACTTTAAGGTTTTTTCTATTAATGGATTTATAAGTTTATTAAAGTCATTTAAGTCTATGGAAACATTATGTTTTTCATTTGTGATTGTATTCTTATCAGATAAACCATGTTTAAGAAATTTAGATAAATTATATAGTTCAGTTTTATGTAATTTTGTTAAATGAGGATAATTATCAAGAAGATACTTATTAAGCAATCTATCAATGTCGTCACCACCTAAATGTGTGTCTCCTTTAGTTGATAACACCTTGAAGACTCCTTTCTCTATGGATAGGATAGATACGTCAAATGTTCCTCCACCAAGATCATACACAATAAAATTACCAGTTTTCTTATCATCAATACCATAAGCAATTGCAGCTGCTGTAGGCTCACTAATCAATCTAAGTACTTTAATATCTACCATTTCAGCAGCAAGTTTTGTAGCCTGACGTTGCATGTCATTAAAGTATGCTGGAACAGTTATTACAGCTGAATTAACAGAAGTATTTTCATGACTTTGTGCTATTTCACACAAATGTGAAAGTATTTTCGATGAGAGTTCTATAGCATTATATTTATTATTTCCTAGAGAGACTCTAGGAAGATCTTCACTAGAATCTAATTCAAGGTCTTCATAATTAATGGTATGTAGCTCTTTTGATGTAACACCTATCAATCTTTTAATAGACTTAACTGAGTCTTTTGAATTTAAATTACCAATAGTCTGCTTTCCATTTTCATCAGATATGATAGATGGTATTAAAACATTGTTATTATCTTTAAAAAAAGTCAGATTTTCTCCCTCTTTTTTTGCAATCAGTGAATGTGTTGTTCCCAAGTCTATGCCAACAGAGAATTCTTTATTAAATTCAACGGATTTGTCAGGATCAGATATTTGTATAAGTGCCATTTTATTTACTTAATTGATTAATATTTTTTTTATAAAATTTGATCATAGAATTATTTTGATAAAGTATATCAAAATCTCCAGTAGAAAGATTGTTTTTCATATCTAATATCAGTGATGCTATCTTAGCTTTGATTTCTTTTTTAATATTATTATATTGCTTTCTATCAGAGTTATTTATCATTTCTGTTAATTCCATCTGCTCAATTAAAAACTGATTATTTTTAAATGTAATATTTTCATCTGTAGTAAAATTATTGATTTTTAGAATATAGTCAACTCTAGTTGTAAGATCACCAAGTATTTTATAACCATCATTGATATGTGTAGAAATTCTAGCAGCCATTGTTTTCTCTACAGCAGAAGAATTTGAATATTTATCTGGGTGAAATTTAGTTTGAAGTTTTAGATACTTGTTATTAAGTTCATTTAAATCAAGTGTTATATTTACATTTATATTAAATAACTCAAAGTAAGTAAGTTTTAGAACTGACATTAGACATTGAAGCTTTCGCCACAACCGCAAGTATCTTTTACGTTAGGATTATTGAACTTAAATCCTTCATTGATTCCTTCTTTAGCAAAATCTACCTCTGTACCTTTAAGGTAAGCATAACTCTTGGGGTTAATTATTAGCTTTATCCCTTTGTCTTGAAATACATTATCATCATCATTTTCAGTATCAGCAAACTCAATGACGTATGCCAATCCAGAGCATCCAGTTGTCTTTACACCTAGTCTTATACCTATACCTTTACCTCTTTGACTTAACTGGCTTTTAATATGGTCTGCAGCTTTATCTGTTACACTAATCATAATTTAATGTGTATTCCATTTGATTGATTTGATATCAATACCATCTTTATACATATCCCATAATGGTGATAAATCACGAAGTTTAGAAACAGATTTTTTTAGTAATTCTACTGCATAATCAACTTCCTCTTCCGTGGTGTACTTTCCAATAGTTATTCTTATTGAGCTGTGTGCTAACTCATCGTCTCTTCCAAGCGCTCTCAAAACATAGCTAGGTTCCAGACTTGCAGATGTGCAGGCTGAACCTGATGAGACTGCTATATCTTTGATAGCCATTATTAAGCTCTCACCTTCAACATAGTTAAAACTGACATTAAGGTTGCCGGGAATTCTATTTTCTAAATCACCATTAAGGTATATTTCCTCGACATCTTTAAGTTGGTTCCAAAATTTGTCTCTAAGTAATTTGATACGTTTATTATCATCTTTCATTTCTTCATACGCAATTCGAAATGCTTCGCCCATGCCAACGATTTGATGTGTTGGTAATGTGCCTGATCTGAACCCTCTCTCGTGTCCTCCTCCATGCATTTGAGCTTCTAATCTTACTCTAGGTTTTCTTCTTACATATAGTGCGCCTATACCTTTCGGTCCATAGACTTTATGCGCAGACAGTGATAACAAGTCAACGTTAAATTTATTAACATCAATATCAACTTTTCCTGGACTTTGTGCTGCATCAACATGAAATAATATTTTTTTTCTTTTTGTTATTTGCCCTATACTTTCAAGATCCTGAATGACGCCAATTTCATTATTAACATGCATAATTGAGATAAGTATAGTTTGGTCTGTCATAGCATTTTCTAGTTTTTTTAAATCTACTAGTCCATTAGGTTCGGGGTCTAAATAAGTGACATTATAGCCTTCCAATTCTAGTTGTCTCATTGTATCAAGAACAGCCTTATGCTCTGTTGTAAGCGTTATCAGATGATTTCCTTTTGATTTATAAAAATGTGCTGCACCTTTTATTGCCAGGTTATTTGATTCTGTTGCACCACTCGTCCAAACTATTTCTCGAGTATCACATTTAATTAGTTTTGAAACATTTTCTCTTGCCTCTTTAATTAAATGATCGCTATCCCATCCAAACGAATGAGATCTTGATGCAGGGTTTCCAAAAGCTCCATCAAGCGTTAGGCATTCTGACATTTTTTTTGCAACTCTATTATCTACTGGAGTTGTTGAGGAATAATCTAAATAAATAGGAATATTCAGGGTGGAATTTATTTTTTTTGTATTAACTGACATGAGTATCGCTCTCCCTTGCATCATGCAAACTATGTATAACTTGATTAGATATTACATCTTCAATAGTTATATTCTTCATGTAATCACTTATAATTTTGTTAAGCCCAGTCCAAACATTATGTGTTGTGCATGGCTTGTCTTTATTACAATTCATACTACCGCCACACTGAGTTTGATCCATATTCTCTTCAACTGCTGTGATAATTTCGTGGAGTGAAATTTCACTGGATTTTTTGTTAAGAACATACCCACCGCCAGGGCCACGTCTACTAGTCACTACTTTAAAGTTTTTTAGTTTACAAAATAGTTGTTCTAAATACGATAAAGAGATTGACTGCCTGTCGGATATATCCTTAAGTGACACAGCTCCATCTTGATTTTGTGCCAAGTCAATCATTGCTGTTATGGCATATCTAGATTTAGTGCTTAATTTCATGAATGAATTATCATATACTTGACTTGTTCAGTCAACTATTATTTTTGTAAGGCTTTATGTATTTTAGAGAGTATTCCGAGATAAAGGTTGACTTCATTATCAGTTAAATCTGTTTTATTGAAAATGATATGTATATTTTGAGTAAGTGAATACTTGTTTTTATCTGTAATTATTTTTAAATCTTGCATAATAGATAAAAATTTCTTGATTAAAACAAGTTTACTTGAGTGAGTAGATAGTTTGTTTGAATTTATAATAGTTGGTTCAACATTATATGATTTAAAATATTCATAAGAAAATATTTGAACAGCCGAAGCAAGATTGAGTGAAGCATATGACTCATGAGTTGGAATTGATACCAAATAATTACATAGTTTAAGTTCATCGTTGGATAAACCTGATTGTTCATTGCCAAAAACAATGGATGCCTTATGCTCTTTTTGTTTATTTAATAAAGTCATGAGCTGTTGCATGGATAGAGAGGGAATATTTGACTTTCTAGATCTTGCTGAAAATCCAATAGCTAAGTTAGAGTCACATAATGCTTCATCTAGAGATGATTTAACTCTAGCTTTTTCTAGGACATCTATACAACCAACAGCTTTTGCATTTGCTATATCAGATGGATAATTTTTTGGAGCTACTAAAGTAAGTTGATCCAGCCCCATCGTCTTCATTGCTCTAGCAGTAGAACCTATATTTCCAGGATGGCTGGTATTGACTAAAACAATATTAATATTAGGTGACATAATGTAGTATACACTATCTAACTATAAAATATTATGCAACCAAGACTCAACATAGCAAAATCAGCCGGAGAGCTTATTGAAGAAGAAGTGAGAAGATTCTTTATTAATAAAAGCACTGATGCTTTGAGAAATATGCCAGTAAGAGAAATATTAACAAGTAAAGCGGTTGAATATATTAATACTTATTATAAATTAGGTGTGGATGACTATATTGAGTTTAATTACACCGAAGATAAAGAACGACTAAGACTTGAGGATCCTAATATAATTTATAACAAGAAAATACATCCAGATGATGCGTACATATGGATGATAAATTTTATCCATGATTATGATAATTTTTGTAGGAAACTGCCTTTCTGGACTTTATCACTATCTTTATCACACAAAGAAAAGATTATATCTACATTTATTTTGAATCCATTTTTAGACATTTTCTTATTCAGTGAGAAGGGATCTGGTTCAGTGAATAATCAAAGAAAGGTAAGATCTAATAATGAATCAGAGACATTAATTTATGCTTGCTCTGATAACATTCAGGTGCCTGATTATTTATGTGTTCATAAAATATTATCGTTAAATTCTCTATCTGTAGAATTGATATATCTATCCAGAGGACTTATTGATTTTTATATATTAAGCCATGAAGATTTTAAAAAAAATCAAGACTGCATACTTGTAGCTAAAGAGTCTGGGATTATAATTAATGACTCAAATGAGTTTTTGATATTAGCAAATGAAAAAACAATGAAAAAACTATAAGCCAATTAATTTTCTTCTGGTCGTTTGATTCCAAAGTATGACAAGCTTGTACTAGCAATGAATATAGATGAATATGTACCAATTAAAATGCCAATAAGCATCGCTATGGAGAAATTTTCAACAGCGTTGCCTCCAAATATAAGTAAAGAAATTATGACAAGCATTGTTGTGAATGAGGTTACAAGTGTTCTAGATAAAGTTTGATTGATTGATTTATTTAAAACAGCAAATATAGATAATTTTCTTAGAATAATATTATTTTCTCTAATCCTATCAAATACGACTATTGAGTCATTGAGTGAGTAACCAATTACAGCTAATACTGCAGCTAAAACACTTAAATCAAAAGTTAAATTAAAAAAGGAAAAAAATCCAAGTGTTATTATAACATCATGAATTAAAGCAGAAATTGCTCCCAGTCCATAGATAAGTTCAAATCTTAGAGCTATGTATAT
>CBFHLA010000005.1:0-18230 GCA_965656575.1 Gammaproteobacteria bacterium | reverse complement strand
AATTAATGGAATCTTTCTAATTTCCATAAATTTTATATCAAGCTCTTTTATAATTCTAAACATTAAATAGACAGCCCTTTATTATTTTTATTCTCATATATAAAGCTTACTAATGCTCTAGTACCAACGATTGCTGTAAACATAGAAGACAATATTCCTATTACTAATGTAACTGCAAATCCTTTAACCACGCCTGTACCGATTGTTAATAATGCAATTGCTGCAATAAGCGTGGTGATA
This sequence comes from Gammaproteobacteria bacterium, assembly GCA_965656575.1. Taxonomy (GTDB): domain Bacteria; phylum Pseudomonadota; class Gammaproteobacteria; genus CACLCV01. Next base: position 17,990 of record CBFHLA010000005.1, on the reverse strand, counting down.
TTTGCATCAGAAATAGTAGAAAATGCCTTATTGTAACCTGAGATAATACTAGCATTTGGGCTATTGCCATTTAGGATCTCTTCCCTTATACGTTCATATATTAGTACATTTGCATCCACTGCCATGCCCACCGTGAGTACAATACCTGCGATACCAGAAAGGGTAAGTGTTGCCTGGAAAAGAGCTAATGTTGCTGTGATGATTAATATATTAAATATTAGAGCTATATTTGCTATCAATCCAAATTTTTTATAGTAAATAAACATGAATATTATTACTAAAATCATGCCTAGTAACATGGAGTCTCTTCCGGAAATTATATTTTCACTACCAAGACTTGGGCCAACCGTTCTCTCTTCAACTATTGTCATTGGTGCGCTAAGTGATCCTGACCTTAAAAGTATGGCTAAGTCTTTTGCCTCCTGGAGGTCAAGACCTGTTATTTGAAAACGTTTGCTAAATGCTTCCCTTATTGTAGCAATATTAATTACTTGGTTATTATCTTGTTCAACAAAGACAACTGCCATTCTGTTTCCAATATTTTTTGAGGTTGTATCAAGCATGTTGGATGCGCCATATGCACTCAAATTAACAAACACAGCTGGTTGGTTAGTCTGACCATCAAAGCCAGAATTTGCTCCTTCAATATCTTTACCTGAAGCAATAACATCTCTTGATAGAAGTACAGGAGAACCATTTTTATGTCTATATAACAGTGATTCACTAATAGTGTTTGTACCAATAGCTTCAGATTGACTCCAATCATCAGAAGATCCCATTGTCAGTCTAAATTCTAAAGTAGCCGTAGAACCTAGAATAGTTTTAGCTCTAGTTGAATCCTGCAGTCCCGGCAGTTGAACAATAATACGATTTTTCCCTTGTTGCTGAATAATAGGTTGAGAAACACCAAGTTCATTAACTCTAGATCTTAATATTGCAAGATTCTTTTTCATTGATGCTTTTATATCATTTTGAAAAGATTCCTGAGATAGAGTTGCACTAATGTCCATGCCATCTTCTGATTTCAGAGTTGTTATTTGATAATCCGAGAAGTTCTCGTTAAGGGTATCTAAAACTTCAGAATCAATTGAACCTTTATTTAATTTAAAAGTAACACTATCTGTATCTGTAAAGAAGGTGTTGTATCGAATGCCATTATCAATAAAAAAGTTTCTAAGATTATTTTCCAATTGAGTGAATCTAGATTTTTTCACATTATCACTATCAATTTGAAGAAGAAAGTGGACCCCACCTTTTAGGTCTAAACCTAAAGACACTGGATTTGCATTAATAGTACTCAACCATTTAGGAATATGATTATAGTTACTTAATGTAAATTGATATGATGGCAGCTTAATCAATTTATTATATGCATTTAATTGATCATCAATTGAATTAAAAAAAAGATTATTTCCATCTATGCCAATATTAAAAATCTTATTGTCTTCTGACAGTTGCTGTAAATCTAGACTGTTGACTTCTTTCTTATCAAATGTGTTTACCTGAATAGAAGGATATGTATTATAAAAATTAGGTAAAGAATATATTACTGCATAACTTAAAACTAGCAGTACTAAAATATATTTCCAAGTAGGATATTTATACATTACTTAATATTATCAAGTGTGTTTTTAGGAAGTATCTGATTTATAGAATTTCTTTGAAGTTTAATTTCAGTATTATTAGAAATTTTAAGCATTGCATAAGAATCAGTTAATTTAGTAATTTTTCCATAAATGCCTCCAGATGTCGCTATCTCATCACCGACTTTTAATGCTGCAACCATTTTCTTATGTTCTTTAAGTTTTTTTGACTGAGGTCTAATGAGAATAAAATACATCAATACTAAAATAAAAATAGGTAATAGAAATCCAATAATAGATGGTTCTTGCTGTCCTGCTGCATGTGCTGATTCAATCATTTTTCACCTCTCTAAAGTTTCTTTCAAGTTGAGCAATATAATCATCTAATGATGAAGAAATAATAGCATTTCTAAGCTGCAACATTAAATTTTGGTAAAAGTATACATTATGGATAGTCATAAGTCTCGCAGCTAGTATCTCATTACAACGATCAAGGTGCTTAATATAGGAAATGCTAAAGTTTTTACAAGTGTAACATCCACATTCATTGTCTATCGGTCCAATATCATTCGAATATTGGGCGTTTCTTATCCTTTTTATACCGCTTGATGTGAATACTTGACCGTTTCTGGCATTCCTAGTTGGTATAACGCAGTCAAACATATCCACTCCTGCTCTGACTGCATATGCAATGTCTAAGGGTTTTCCTATACCCATTACGTATCTCGGCTTATCAGTAGGTAGCTTGTGAGCATGTTCATTTATTACCTCATACATAATATCTGAAGGCTCTCCAACAGATAGCCCTCCCAAAGCATAACCGTCAAATTCCATATCTATTAACGCTTGTCTTGATCTTTCTCTTAGTTCTGGATACATACCACCTTGTACAATACCAAATAGAGGTTTAGCAGAGTAATTAGCTTTTTTTGATCTTTCTGCCCAACGTAAAGATAACTCCATAGATTTTTCTGTGGTAGTGATATCAGAGGGATATTTAATGCATTCATCAAATATCATCATTATATCTGTATTGATTTGCGTTTGAACATCAATTGATATCTCTGGTGTCATTAACACTTTGTCACCATTGAATGGAGATCTAAATTCTGCTCCTTCATTATTAATTTTAACATCTTTGCCTAAACTGAATACTTGATAACCGCCTGAATCAGTCAGTATTAAACCATCCCATTTCATAAATTCATGTAAACCCCCAAAGTTTTTAATAAGATCCACACCAGGTCTTAGCATGAGATGAAAAGCATTTGATAAAATTATATCGACATTACAATTCTTCAAGTCAGAAGAATCCATAGTTTTGACAGCACCATAAGTCCCGATAGTCATAAATGATGGAGTGCTAATTGTTTTATCATTTATCGTTAACGTTGCTGCTCTTGCATGATTATGTTTATTTTGTATTGAGAATTTCATATCAAATTTTAAGTAGCATACTATCTCCATAACTATAAAATTTATAGTTGGTATCAATGGCTTTTTTATATAGTTCTAGTAGCTTGTCTCTGCCTATTAACGATGCAACCAGTAATAAAAGAGTAGATTTGGGTAAATGAAAGTTTGTTATCAAACCATTTATTAATTTAAATTTATACCCAGGCGTAATAAATAAGTCAGCCTCACCTTTATAATCAGTTTTAAATAACTTAGTAGCATAATTCTCTAATGCTCTTGTTGCAGTAGTTCCTACAGCAATTACTCGTTTGTTCTTTCTTTTAACATTTTTTATAATATCAATTGTACTTTTTTTAACTTCACAATATTCCGATCCAATATCATGCAATAAGTAATTGTCATTTGATACAGGTTTGAATGTGTTGTAAGTGACATGCAAGGTCAAATATTCTAATAATACACCCTTTTCTTTTAATTTATTTAGCACTTCTTTTGTAAAGTGTAAGCCAGCTGTTGGAGCAGCAACGGAACCATCATTTACGGCATAGGTTGTTTGATACCTGTCAACATCGTCCTTAGTTGCTTTCCTCTTAATATACTTTGGAAGAGGAATCTCGCCATACTTAATAAAAAGATTCATTATGTTGTCTTCTGATTTAATAGTAACGTAATTTCTTTCTATATTAGTTACGGTTAGATAATATTTTTTATTAAAATTTAATATAGTACCAATTTTAAGTTTTCCGGAAGTACCGAATATGCAGATTGCTTCTGTTGAGCTTAATGTCTTATGGAAAAGTAGCTCTACTGTACCGCCGGACTTTTTTTTAACAAATAGCCTCCCAGGAATTACTTTTGTATCATTGAGAACTAATAAATCACCAGTGTTTAAAAAATTACAAATATCTGAAAAAGCTGTATGTTCTACTGAATCATTTGTTTTATCAAAAACCATAAGTTTAGAGCTATCTCGTTTTAGTGGTGGAGTGAATGCAATGCGATTATCAGGTAAATCATAATCATATAATTCAATACTTGTTTTCATCAGAATGGATTATAGGTTATCATCATTGCAAATTAAAAAGAAATTTGATACAAAATTAATATAAACTTTTTAGATAAAATAACAGGAGTAAACCTATGGCATTGATAAAGAATTTTCCGCATGATGGCATAGTAACTATTAATCGAGTAATCCTTAAGAAAGGGCATACTATTGACGAGCTTCAAGAAAGGGTTGCTTTGATGTGCGAAAATGTAAAAACATATCATTCTGAGACTGGGTTTATTGGTGGAATGGTTGTTTTAAATAGTGGGCAAATATCAAATGAAGGATCCAATCTTGGAAAAGCCTTAGAGAGTGAATTAAAAAATAAGGAAGCACTTATCATCACATATTGGAATTCATATGAGGAGCATGAAAATTCTCATAAAAGCGATAAATTCCAACCTTTATTTCAAAAAGTAATAGACCTTTGTGAAAATGGCAACGAAGAAATTGTCTATGATATGTTATGGCAAGGAGAAGCATACACGCCTGAGATGGCTAAAATGGCACAATCAGCAAAGGAGCAAAATAGTTAGACTATCGGTGGGTTTTTCTTATTAGTTCGTTTATGTCTTCCTCCAATCAATTTATGTTTTTTTAACTTTTCGTCAAGCTTCTCCAGCGTAGTATCTTCGATACGAATATTTTGAGATAATGTAATTTGTTTTCTAATATACAATACAGCTATGATTGCAATAATTATGATTGTGAAGTATGTGATATAATCAAACATAGTTTATCTTAGCACAATATACGAATATTATGCCACTGTGGTGGAATTGGTAGACACGAGGGACTCAAAATCCCTTTTTCGCAAGAAAGTATCGGTTCGAGTCCGATCAGTGGTATTAGAATGTCACGTGCAAATAGTGATATACACAAAAGAACATGATTGACTATATTATTAAAAAATTAAAAAAACGAGGAATAGATTTAGATTCAGCACAATTACATTTAATTCATAAGTTGATAGAGTCAATACAGCCTGATAAAGATTTAAATAATAAATTAGAAGGTAAATCAACTAAAAAAAGCTTTTATGTGTGGGGAGATGTTGGAAGAGGAAAAACTTTAATTACAAAAACCTTTTTTAATTTACTTACTGAGAGAAAAGAATCGTTCCATTATATGGAATTCATGCAAAATATACATGAACATTTATCAAACTTACCTGGCAAGAAGAATCCTTTAAACATCATAGCTAGAGATTTAAGTAAAAAATGTAAAGTTATTTTCATAGATGAATTTCAAGTTGAAGATATAACAGATGCAATGATTATTGGAAATCTTTTAAATCAGCTCATTACATTAAACATAACACTTTATTTGACATCTAACACACACCCAGATGACCTATATAAAGATGGACTGCAGAGAGAAATGTTTATAAACGAAATGGAGATTATGAAAAAATCACTTAATATTTATAAAATTGAAGGATTGGTAGATTATAGATCAAGAAATATCCTAAATTTAAATAATAGTTCTGAGCATGTTCATAATGATGAGAGCATTATATGTTTTTTACAGAATAATTTTGAGAATTTAAACTTTGATAAAAAATATTATGTTAATTCAAGAGCATTTAGCTGTAAAGCTACTTCAAGTGATTTTTTATGGATTTCTTTTTCTGATTTTTTTAGAGAACCAGGTGGAGATAAAGAATATATGGAAATATCTAAAAAGACAGAATGGATCTTCATTAATGATTTCATTGTATGCAATGATGACTCAGCAGATCTTATAAGAAGATTTATATCATTTATTGATATTTGTTATAGAAATAAAATGAAAATTAAGTTCTTTTTCAATAACTACGCATGTAATGATTTGTATACAGGTGATAAACTAAGAAATATTTGGAATAGATGCCAAAGTAGACTAAATGAAATGCAAGGAATGCATTACTTAACAAATACAAAGGAATAAAATGAAAGAAATATTTATATATGGAATAGGAAATGCACTTGTTGATAGTGAATATAAAATATCAGAAGATGAACTTAAGCAACTTAACTTAAAAAAAGGTTGTATGGAGCTAAATGATATTCAAAATCATAATAGAATAAATAATGAGCTCAAGAAGAAGCATGGAGTTGTAAAAATGATGCCAGGGGGGTCAGTAGCAAATTCTTTATATGCTCTTGCTCAGTTTGGTGAGATTGTAAGTTTTACTGGTAGAGTATCAAAAGATAATGTTGGCGCTACATTTGAAGAATCATTGAAATTTGTTGGTATGCAATCAGCTATTAAACAAGTTAAAACCGGTACAACTGGTGAATGTATAGTTTTAATCACACCTGACCATGAAAGAACAATGTATACCTATCTTGGCGTTTCATCTGATTTATCAAAAGAGGACATATCAAAAGATGTGATATTAAAATCTGAATACTTACTAATTGAAGGATATCTAGTTACCTCCGAGGATACTAATAGTGTTGCGAAGTACTGTTTAGATATAGCAAATGAAAATAATATAAAAAAAATTATTACTTTATCAGATCCAAATGTAGTTAATTTTTTTAAAAATAATATGATGGAATTGATTGATAAAGGTTTTGATATTATTTTCTGTAACCAACAAGAGGCATATAATATTTCTTCATCTGATAATATTAATGACTCTATAAAATTTCTAAGTAATTTTTCAAATGAAATAGTTATTACCTCTGGTAATAAAGGAGCTTATGTTTATTACGATGCTAAAATCACTCATGTAATTAGTAAGAATGTTACACCTGTTGATTTAACAGGCGCTGGAGATATGTTTTTAGCTGCATATCTATTATCAAAGAGAAATAATAAAACTATTACTGAATGCATAGAGTTTGCTAATAGATGTGCAGGAAGAATTATTCAAAAATATGGGGCTAAATTCGACAGTGAAGAGGAATACACACAGCTTAAATCTGACTTATAAAGATTGATAAATTTCTTTTAGCTCTTTGATTGGATCTGAACTCTGTGTGATGCTTCTTCCAATTACGAGATAGGTCGAGCCAAGTTGCAATGCATTTACTGGTGTAATTACTTTATGATGATCTTGAGTATTATTGTTAGTTCTTATGCCTGGTGTTACAAAAATTTTATCCTCTGCTGCAAGAGTATTAATATCATATGGTGAACACACAAATCCATCTAAATCAGCTTCTAGACCAATTTCTCTCAATCTTTTTAGTTGATCTATTCTTTTACAACCATAAATCTTTATACAATCATCATCAGATAGACTAGTAAGAGCGGTAACGCCAATTAGTTTAGAAGATGATTGGCAATCTTTCTTAGCTTTCATGGCGGAAACAGACATATCATATCCTCCAGATAAATGTATATTCAACATCCATATATTAAGTGAAAATGCAGAGATACATGCTTTATATACTGTTGTGGGTATATCATGAAATTTCAAATCTAAAAATATCTCAAATCCTTTTTCATGAATATTATTGATTATACTAGGACCGTACTTTGTAAACAGCTCTTTACCTATTTTGATTCTACATAATTCTGAATCTATCGAATCAACAAAGTTTATAACTGAATCTAGATTATCATAATCTAAAGCAACTATTATTTTTTTACTATCATCCATTAGATGTAACTCTCTCACTGATTGTAATCGGCTTGATTGTTTCCCAATGATTACATGATGGACATTGCCAAATATGATTTTTAGCAGAATATCCACAATTTGAGCAATTATACGTCAAGAAGTTATTTTTTATTAATACAAGTAAATCATTATTATGCACAGTAGTATTATCACTAGAGTTTTTCGCTAAGTAAAGATTATTAAATATATTAGTAAATATATTGACTTTTGTTAAATGTAAATAATCATGAGGAGCGTCATAGCCACTAATATTAAACATAAATTCATACAGTGTAGGAGAAAAATTATTATCATTAGAAAACTTTAAAATAATGTTATATATTCTCTTATCAAGATTATTATCTTGGTGTATTGTTGACAATTGAACAATTTCATTGGATAAAATAATCAAGTATACTGAATCTATATTGAGCAAATGCTCGAGATTATCTAAGGCCAAACTAGGGTTTGAATGCATATTAAATTCAAAGAGTGTCATATACCCTCTTTTGCATTTATTATTAATATCTATAGCTTTTCTTAATACAGTGATAGATTTATTAAGTTGATTATCTTTTTTATAATCGTTAGCTTTTTCACAATAGTAATGAGAAATAATTACATCAATAGATGATTTTCTAATATTTAGTTGTTTAAGATTCTTTGTAAATTTGATGGCATTATCCCAATCCTTAGAAAGCTCATAAATTAACAAGAGATATTCATTACAAGATTCAAAATAGGATTTATGTTCTTTCAAATTAAGTAATATCTTCTCTGATTTATCATACAAACCAGCAGCGAAAAAATCTTTTGCAAGTTCATATAAAGTTTGGTTTTTAATACTTTTATCTAATTTTGGTCTGGATAATAAATTCTGATGAATTAATATAGCTTTATCAAACTCTCCTCTTCTTCTATAAACTCCCCCGAGAGCCAAATGTGTTTCTATTGTTGAACTATCGACATCTATAAGGTCAGTAAATATTTTTAGAGCTTTATCATCCTCATTATTTAAAAGATAATTCAGTCCACGATAGTACTCTGAGCTATAAATATTATTAGTAGCATTACCACTAGTTTTATTTTTACTAATAATATATACAACTATTAAAAAAAATATGATTGAGATAACAAGTATTTCAATCATTCAGTACCATCTCTTAATGGATTTCGTCTAAGATTGTCCAGCTCTTCTTGATTATTTTGTAGTGCATTTTTCATTTCTCTAGTTCTTTTTTTATAGGAAATAATAATACTTATAAGATAAATTAGTGTTGTGATAATTCCAGCTATAAAAGAATAAAGTATTAAGATAGATAAAGGTAGTTCATAATTATATAAATATATATCAATATTTATACTGTTTGTATTATGAGTAGAAATTACCACCGAAATTATTATTAAAATAGTAGTAAATATTAAAAAAAATAACCTTCCCATGCGTATATTCTAAATTAAATTTGTTAGATTGGATAGATTAGATATTATTAACTCTAGATTTAAGTTCTTTACTTGGCTTGAAATGAACTGTATTTCTTCTCTCAAGTGCAATTTTATCACCAGTCTTAGGGTTTCTGGCTAGACGTGATTGATGGGTATGAAGAGAAAAAGTACCGAAGCCTCTTATTTCAATTCGTTCTCCCTGATATAAATTCTCACTCATAAAATCTACAATTTTTTTTATGGAATATTCTACATCAGACAAGCCTAGATTATTCTTATCACATACAAGATTGATAATATCTGACTTATTCACTATTGTTTAATAATGTGCAAATGACTTGAAAGTTCTTCTTGTCGATAGTTTTAATATTACACTGTATTTTTTGATTTACCGCCAATGAATTAGTATCTATAATTTCACGGAGTTCTTTTTGAAGAAGTTTAAGTGAGCCTGTAATATTATTACCTAGTTTAAGATAGACCCCTGTATCTGATACACTTACCACTTCAACAGTAATCTCAGAACCCAGTTCTAAATCTTGAGTTAATGAATCAAAGTTTGATTCAATATTTTGTTTCAATCCTAATGAAATTCTCTCTCTTTCTGCGTCAATGGAGAGTACGGTAGTTTCAATAAGGTTTCCTTTTTTATATGATCTAATAAAATCTTCCGGTTTACCTAGATTAGTAACATCAGATATATGAACTAACCCATCGATACCACCATCAAGACCAACGAAAATTCCAAAATCAGTTATGGATTTAATTTCACTTTTAATTATATCGCCTTTATTGTGTTCATTTGAGAATTCTTCCCATGGATTTGGTAAACATTGCTTATAGCTTAAAGAAAGTCTTCTCTTCTCTTCATCTACTTCAATTACTTTGACATTAATTTTATCTCCTAAGTTAAGGACTTTTTTAGGACTAATATTTTTATTTGTCCAGTCTAATTCAGAAGTTCTAATGAGACCTTCGATACTATCGCCTAAATCTACAAAAACTCCATAGTCTGCAATATTTACTACTTTACTTTCATAAACTGAATTCAGTTCAATATTCCCCTCAACTTTTTCCCATGGATCATCTGTCAATTGTTTCATACCAAGACTGACTCTATTTTTCTCTTCGTCGAACTTGAGAACTTTGACATCTATTTCATCACCAACTTTAAGTATTTCTTGAGGATGGTTAATGCGTTTCCATGCGATGTCCGTAATATGAAGGAGGCCATCTATACCACCTAAATCTATAAATGCGCCATAATCTGTCAAGTTTTTAACAAATCCCTTAGTTGTATTTCCCTCGGCATATTTTTCTTTCATTTCTTCAGAACTTGAGTTTTGATCAAGTAATACTGCTTTTCTAGATAAAACAATATTATTTCTGACTTTATCCATTTTAATAATTTTAAAGTCTAGGGTTTTCCCTTCAAGATAGTCTGTTTCTTTTGTTGGTCTTACATCAACTAACGAGCCAGGTAAAAATGCTTTTACGTCCATTAATTCTACAGTGAAACCACCTTTTACTTTGCCACATACTTTCCCAGATACAATTTCTTGATTTTTTAAGAGACTCTCTAATGCAGTCCATACTTTCTTGCGCTTTGCTTTCTCTCTGGATAGTATTGTCTCGCCATAACCATCTTCCACAAGATCAAGAGTAACTTCCACTATATCGCCTATAGCTACTTCAAGCTCTCCATCTGAATTAATAAATTGGCTTTTTGGTATTATGCCTTCAGATTTAAGGCCGGCATTTGTGATAACGAAGTCATTTTTTATATCGATGACTTTAGCAGGAATTATTTCACCTGGTGTCATATTTAATTGTGAAATATTGGATTCCAGTAATTGTTCGAATTCAGAAGTTGTAGTCATATGTTATATTCAATTAATTGTTTGATATAGTATACAAATTTAATATTTTATCAACAATTGCATCCGGTTTTAGATGAGAAGTATCTAATATATGTCCATTATTCGGTATTTTCAGCGGAGAGAGCTGTCTATTCATGTCACTATCGTCTCTTTTCTTTAGAGAATCATAAATATTCTCAAATGTTACATTTTCACCTTTATCAAGTAATTCATTTAATCTTCTCTTAGCTCTTATCTCTAAATCAGCATCTATATAAATCTTTAGTGGCGAATCTGGAAATACTTCGGTGCCCATATCACGCCCATTTGCTATAAGCCCAAGTCCTTTCACGCATGAGTGCTGCAAATTAAACATGCATTGACGAACTTCAGAAATTTTAGATACAACGGATGCAGCTTTTGCAACATCATCAGTGTATAAATATTGATCTATTACTTGATTCTTATAACATACCTCATATTCATAAGTATTTTCATTCGGCTTTAGAGATATTTGAGATATTAATTTTTTATAATCTATATTAGCGTCTAACTTAGTGCCGGATTGAGAGACGATGTATCCCGCAGATCGATATAACTTTCCGCTATCTAATAATATAAAATTAAGTTTCTTTGCAAGTAACTTAGATATAGTGCTCTTACCTGACCCGCTAGTTCCATCGATAGTAATAATAAATGTTGTTCTAGATTTCATAAACTTCGGCACCTTGCTCTCTCATAATATCGACAAATGTTGGAAATGATGTACATATGTTCATTGTATCTGTTATCGTAATTGATTTTTTAGAAACTAAACCTGCTACTGCAAATGACATAGCAATTCTATGATCACCGAAACTATTAACTTTACCACCAAGGATTTCGTTACCCTGAATTTCTATGGAGTCATTTTTTGATGAGACATTTATCCCAACAGCCTTTAGGCCTTCCTCCATAGATTTAATTCTATCGCTCTCTTTATGCCTTAGCTCTTCTATACCGCTGATCTTTGAAATTCCAGAAGCTACTGAGCATGCAATGAATAATATAGGAAGTTCATCAATTAGTGTAGAAATTATATTGCCATCAAGTACGATAGATGAAAGTTTTGACGAAGAGACATCTATATCACCAATCAATTCGTTCGATTCTGATCTTTTATTATAAATTTTAATATCAGCACCCATTTTTTGAAGTACATGAATAATTCCAAGTCTATATTTGTTAATATTGATATTGGGTAACGTAACTTTAGATCCCTCAGATATTATTGCTGCCACAATAAAAAACGCTGCGGATGATATATCAGATCCAATAACAACGTCCTTTGCAGTAAGTGTTTGTCTGCCTACAATGGTTGTTTTATTCTCTGATCTTGTTATTTCATAGTTAAAATGTTCTAACATATTCTCAGTATGATCTCGAGTCGTCACAGATTCATAAAAATATGATGTACCATCAATAAATAATGAGGTTAACATTAAACAAGATTTAATCTGTGCACTAGCTATTTCCTGTTTATAATTTATTGGTTTCAAATTAACGTTACCGTTAATCTTCAGGGGTGCTTTATAGTTATCAGATATTATGTTAGCTCCACACTCTTGTAACGGATCAATAATCCTTTTCATAGGTCGACTATTCAATGAAGAATCGCCAGTAATTGAAGAGTTAAAATTTTGTATAGCAAGCACTCCTGTTAACAAACGCATCAATGTTCCTGAATTACCAGCATCAATCGTATTCTTTGGCTCTACTAACTGAGTTAATCCTAAGCCATCAATACTTAATGAAGTATTATCAATCACTATTTTTGCACCTAATTGCTGCATTGCAGATACGGTACATAGACAATCCTCTGAGTTAAGGAAGTTTTTTACTGATAGTTTACCATTTGCTAAAGATCCAAGTATTACACTGCGATGGGAAATTGATTTATCACCTGGTATCAGTATAGTTCCGATAAATGGATTAGATTTATTGACTAAAAGATTATTCGAAGAGCTCATTTCGTTTTATTATTTATCTTCTTTAATATAGACATGAGTTTTTTTTCTTCAGAATCATTTATAAGTTTTCTAAAAAGCTTAAGGTTTTTTTCTACGCGAGTGATAGATTTCATAAGATTATTTTTATTATTAATAAAAATATCAGCCCACATTTCTGAGCTACTCTGACTTAGTCGAACATGTTCTCTAATACCTCCGCCTAGCAATAATGATAAATTATTATCTATAATTCTTTGAGGTAGTGTGAGCATGAATACATAAGACATAAGATGCGAAATATGACTTGTTTCTGACATAAGAATATCATGTTCTTTTCTGTCTAAATCATAAGTGTGGGATCCTAATGATTTCCAAAACAAAGCTAGTTTAGTATATGTTGATTTACTACATTTATTCTTATCAATCAAAAATACAACTTTATTGAGGAACATATCAGGTATTAAATTACTTGGACCAGTTTTCTCTGAACCGGCCATAGGATGTGAACTTAAATATTCTACTTTAGACTTAACAGTAAGCTTATGGATATTATTACTAATTTTTCCTTTTGCACTACCAATATCAGTCAATATAATTTTTTTAGATGCATATTTTATGATTTCATTAATTATATTTGCATAAGTATTTAATGGAGTGCAGAGTATTATTAAATCAGGATTACGCATTTTAGAAATACTGGTAAGCGTTTCATCAATAACTCCCTCTTTCCTGGCATAACTTAAGTTCTTCTTGTTTAAATCATAACCAATAATATTTTTTGACAGTTTATTTTTCCTTATAGAACTACATAATGATGCGCCCATCATTCCCAGACCAATGACTAGGACATTATTTAGTTGTGACATTATAAAATTCCTTTAAATATTTAACAAAAACTTTATTGTCACTTGGCGAACCTAACGAAACTCTGAGATATTCTGGAAGTTTATAATTATTTAGCGGTCTGACTATCACTCCCTTAGTTAACAAATAGTCAAATAATGAACTTGAACGTGTGCCAGCTCTAAAAGTTATAAAGTTACAATAAGTACCAAGATAATTGATTGATAATTCATCGAATACTTTCTTAAATTGATGCAATGCATTACTATTATTTTTTTTACTTTCATTAATAAAATGAAAGTCTTTTAGTGCAATGCCTGCAGTTTTTTGTGCAAAATAGTTTGTACTAAAAGGTTGCTTATATAATTTGAGTTTTTCAATATTTTCCGGATTGGAAATCCCGTAACCAACTCTCAATGATGCAAGTCCGTATATTTTTGAAAAAGATCGAGTTACATATAGATTTTTATATTTTTTTATAAGACTTACAGCTGATTTTTGAAAACTTGAATCAAGATATTCATAATATGCTTCATCTAAAATCACTGATATTTTTTTAGGAATGGTTCTTAGAAATTCTTCAAAATATTTTAATGGTAAATAAGTTCCAGTCGGATTAGCAGGGTTTGCAATAAATATTAACTTTGTGTTACTTGTAATCTTTTCATATATAGAGTTAAGATCTATACCAAGGTAGTTATTTTCTTTTTTATTTGTATCTGGTTTACTTGTTATGACCTTAGCGTGCTGAAGCTTTGAAATAATTTCATAAACCAAAAAAGAATGCTTCGGGATAATTGCTTCAGATTTATGATCAAGTGTTGATCTAGCAATAAGTTCTAATATTTCATTACTGCCATTACCAAGTATAATATTCTTATTCGTCATTCTATAACCAATAAGCTTTGATATTTCAGAATGAAGATTAACAGGGTTACTGTCGGGATAAAGATTGAGTTTATGAGTTGATTTTTTAATGAATGACATAACATCTTTTGAGATGAATGGATTCTCATTAGATGCCAATTTTATAACTTTTTTTAAATTATATTTCTTCTCCACATCATTTATATTAAATCCAGGTGTATATTTTTTAATTTTATTTGTCACGCTAATCTATACTCTTTGGATAAGATCCTAGCAGTTGATAGTATCTAGATATTTTTTCTATTTTGTTAAGTGCGTTTGATATTTTTTTATTGTATTTATGACCAGTTATATCAATTAGAAATAAATATTCCCAATTTTTTTCTTTTGTTGGTATAGATTCAATTTTTGTCATAGATATTTTATTTTCAGATAATATTTGTAGTACCTTAGATAGAGAACCTGATTTATTTTCTAAGGTCATAACAAAAGTAGTTTTATCATTTTTTGATTCAGCTATTTCAGAATTACCAATAATGAGAAATCTTGTTGTATTATCGTAGGAATCATTAATGTTTCTAGCATTAATTTTCAATTTATATAATTTACTACATATCTCATTCGCTATACAAGCTGAGTTTTTTAATTTATTAGCCAGAAGTGCTGCCTTGGCATTACTGTCTGTAGAAATGCATTCTGCATTAGGCATATTATTATTAATCCAAATAGAGCATTGAGAAAGAGTCTGGCTATGAGCATATATTTTTTTTATTTTTTCATATGATTTACTTTTAGACATAAGAGTATGTCTAATAGGCATATTTTGCTCTCCACAAATCTTCACATCATATTTCAGAAGAAATTCAATTGTTGCTTTAATACTTCCTTGATTTGAGTTTTCTACAGGAACTACTCCATAATCACACGTGTTATTCTTGACTGAATCAAATACTTCTGAAAGATTGCTCTTACTATCACTGCTTACACTATTTCCAAAAAATCTCCTAGCAGCTATTTGACTGTATGTTCCCTCTGGTCCAAGAAATGATACATTAAGGTTTGTTTCTAATGATAAGCATGCTGATATTATCTCTCTATAAATATTATGTATATGATTAGAATCAAGAGGACCCTTATTAAGGGCTCTTAATTTTTTTATAATCTGAGATTCTCTATCTGGTCTAAATATAAGAGTGTTTTTTGATAATTTTTTGTATTCAGCAACATTTTTAGCGATATCTGCCCTTTGGTTCAAGAGTTTAAGAATTTTTTTATCTATAGCGTCAATATTATCTCTGAATTTCTTTAACATAATCTAATCATTTGTGCGTTCATAAGAAACAGCTGTTATTTTCTCATCATCACTCATATCTTGCAAACGTACACCTTGAGTATTTCTATTAATGGTTTTCATGTCAGATGCTGAAATTTTGATTGTTTTGCCTTTGTTCGTTATCAGGATAATATAATCAGTATTATCAACGTTTACCGCACCCACGACCTTACCATTTCTATCAGAGGTTTTTATCGAGATAACACCTTGGCCACCCCTATTTTGCTCATTGTAGGAATCAACAGAAATCTTGTTACCGAAACCATTTTCTGTTACGAAAATCACCTGTTCCGATTGAGTGTTCAAAGAAGATATAATTTTAGCATTACTAGTAAGTTTAATGCCTACAACTCCTTGAGTACCTCTAAATCTTTCTCTTATTTGAGACTCTTGAAACATAATTGACTTCCCAGTAGATGAAGAAAGAATGATTTTTTCAGAACCGCTTGTGTGTAAGGCATTAAATAGATAATCATCATCTTTCAAAAGAATCGCCTTGAGACCATTATTACGAACTTTCTTAAAAGAAGACAACGAAATTCTATTAACCATGCCGTATCTTGTTGTTAAGAATAGAAAGCTGTTTTCCTCAAAGTTTTTGATTGCTAAAATTGCTGATATTGATTCATCTGTTTCTAACGGCAAGATATTATTTATGGATTTACCTCTTGCTTGCCTACTCGTATCAGGAATATCAAAAACTCTAATAGAAAAAGCTTTGCCTTTAGTAGAAAAACACAAGATTGTATCATGGGTATGAGCACACACTAAAAGTTTCGCCTTATCTCCATCTTTAAAGTTAGCTGCATTTACACCACGACCACCACGTTTTTGACTTCTAAACTCAGTAACAGGCATTCTTTTTACATAATTCGCTTCCGTGAGAACAACTATAACATCCTCTTTCTTAATCATATCCTCTTTGTTAAGCAATCCTTCGTCATCAGATATTTTTGATCTTCTCTCCTGACCGTAAGTATCTTTAATTTCTAAAAGTTCATTTATCATTAAATTGTTAAGCTCATCAGGATTAGACAATATGCTCAAATATTCTTTAATTGATGTGGTGGCATTATTGTAATCTTCAATAATAGTATGCTGTTCTAAGTTCGTAAGCTTATTAAGTTTCATATCTAGTATTGCTTGCGCTTGTTCATCACTAATTGTATATTTGTCTCCAACTAAACCAATATTGGTCTCTACGGTCATGTAATCTCTGCATTCTTCTATAAGTTTAGATAATATCCATTTATTTTTAGATGTTGACCACGTCTGTCTTGTAATTTTCTTTTTAGCGTCAATGCTAGATTTAGATTTTTTTATTAGATTGATTATTTCATCAATATTATTTAAAGCTATGCTTAAGCCCTCAAGAATATGCGCTTTACTATATGTCTTGTTTAATTGATAGAGAGTTCTCCTAGTAATAACTTCTCGACGATGTTTAATGAATTCAGCTAAAGCGGTAGGCACACTTATTGTGCAAGGTTCTCCATCTACCAAACAAACCATATTTACAGAGAACGAAGTTTGAAGGTTTGTCTGTTTGTATAAACTGCTTAAAATTACATCAGGTTGTTCACCTTTTTTAAGCTCTATAACAACCCTTAATCCGTCTCGATCTGATTCATCTCTAAGGTGACTAATTCCCGAAATTTTTTTATCTCTAACCAATAATGCAATAGTTTCAATTAACTTAGCTTTGTTAACCTGGTAGGGTAACTCATGAATAATAATTGAGCTCTTATCTTTATTTTCCTCTACAGAATGGATCGCCCTGATTTTGAATGAACCTCTTCCAGTTTTAATAGCTTGATAAATTCCTCCATTATCCTTTATCTCAGCTCCTGTTGGAAAATCTGGTCCTTTAAAAGCAGTCTCCCTAATAAATTCATCAATAGAGTCGTCTTCTGCTAGGGAGGGATTTTTGATAATAGCAATAACACCATCAATAACCTCGTTTAGATTATGTGGTGGTATATTAGTAGCCATACCAACAGCAATCCCTGATC
>CBFHLA010000004.1:12163-37571 GCA_965656575.1 Gammaproteobacteria bacterium | reverse complement strand
CTCTACCGAAGAAGAGCAATTTGATAAGTAAAGGAGCTTATTGATTGAAGCTTAATATTCCATTAGATGGAACAAAAATTGGGCATGATGGTGAAAAACTCATTGTGCCCGATAATCCAATAATCCCTTACATAATAGGCGACGGAATCGGTATAGATGTTACGCCTGTTATGAAAAGAGTTTTAGATTATGCTGTTAACAAAGCATATGGTAATTCAAGAGAAATCAAATGGTTAGAACTATATGCAGGTTCTAATTCTAAAGATTTATACGGCTCCATTCTCCCTGAAGAGACTATCGAAGCGATGAAAGAGTATAGGATATCAATAAAGGGACCATTAACTACACCAATTGGAACAGGTCATAAGTCGATAAATGTAATGATACGACAAAAACTAGACCTTTTTGCATGTGTGAGACCCATCAAATATTTTCCCGGCACTAGTACGCCAATGCTTGAATCTGGACTTACTGATATGGTTGTATTTAGAGAAAATACTGAAGACCTTTATTCTGGGATTGAGTGGGAGCCAAATTCTGAGGGGGCAAAAAGAATAATTGACTTTATTAACAAGGAATTAGGTCATTCACCATTTAGATTTGAGGAAAACTGCGGGATAGGTATTAAGCCAGTATCAGAAGAGGGCACAAAAAGACTTATAAGAATGTCGATTGACTATTCTTTAGCCTTGAACAAATCAAGTATAACAATAGTTCATAAGGGCAATATCATGAAATATACAGAAGGAGCATTCCGTGACTGGGCATATGATGTTGTATTAAATGAGTATAATGGAAATATTCAAAAGGATGGCACATATATTATTGAAAATCCTAAATTTAATTCTGAAATTATCATTAAAGACTGTATCGCAGACAATTTCCTTCAACAAATTATTCTTGCACCCGAGCAACATGATGTTATCGCTACGCTCAACCTTAATGGTGATTATATTTCTGATGCATTAGCTGCTCAAGTTGGAGGAATTGGGATGGCGCCTGGAGGGAATATAGGAGATGGATGTGCTGTATTTGAAGCAACACATGGGTCTGCAGAACCATTTGCTGGAAAGAATAGAGTCAATCCAGGCTCAATAATCTTATCTGGAGAGATGATGCTGAGATACTTAGGATGGACTAAGGCAGCAGATCTTGTTCTTAAGGGTGTAAAAGGCGCAATTCAGAAAAAACAACTTACCTATGACTTAGCTAGAGCAAGAGCAGGCAAGAGATTGATAAGAGTAAAATCATCAGAAAAACACAAAACTATAGATGTCAAAGAGGAAATAACAAAACTAGTTCCTGGTGCTACGCTGGTATCTACGAGTGGATTTGGTGATGCTGTGATAAATAACCTTTAATAAATTATTTATCTCTAAATATTATTCGCCCCTTACTTAAATCATATGGAGTAAGAGCTACCATGACGCTATCACCTCTTAGTATTCTGATATAGTGTTTTCTTATCTTTCCAGAGATATGCGCAGTTACAATATGCCCGTTTTCAAGCTCAACTCTAAACATTGTGTTAGGAAGTGTTTCTATAACCTTTCCGGACATTTCAATCTGTTCTTTTTTTGTCATATGTAATATATTGTGGTGTATTGTAGCAAAATATTAATACTTATGACACACATGTTTAGAAACGACAAACAAATTAGAAAAGCAGAATTTAAAGAGATTAATTTTAATCATTTGATGTCTATCTATGAGCTTAATTATCATAACTTCAAACAAGCAATAAATTCAAAATTCAATAAAGATTATTATGGGAAAAATATTAAAAACTTAATTATTGAAGACATATTCCATGACAAATTCACACGTATCTTCAAGATGTATCATAAATTTAGTTATGGTGATCAAATGTATTACAATAAAACATTCTCTATTAAGTCACATTTAATTTTCTATATGTATGAGGACGCTCAACTTTTAGAAGTAAAATCATTGAGAGACAACCAGAACTTTAAAAGTGACATGGATAACAAGATAAAATTAAACTTAAATTTATTTTACTGGCTTAAAAGATATATAAATCAATAATATATAGTTTATTTAATATATAATCATTACACGTAAATCTCGAATTAAAACCCATCATAGGTTGAAAAAATGATATTAAACCTTACAATAATAGTCAGGAATTAAGGAAAATCATTTTTAAAGGAGAATATAAAATGAAATTATCAGCAAAAGGAAGATATGCAATCAAAGCATTGGTAAATATTGCAACAAATGATTCAAAAACACCAAAAACATTATTGGAGATATCTAAATATCAAGGAATATCCTTGTCATATCTAGAACAGCTGTTTTCACTTTTAAGGAAACATAATCTAGTAAGCGGTGTGCGTGGTCCAGGCGGAGGTTATACACTTAAAGAAAATCCTGACAATATAACAATCGCTAGTATTATCAAAGCTATAAACCCAGAACACGTAAGCCAAGTAAATCATGAAAAAACAGATGATGCGGTTTGGGAAAAATTTAGTAATAAACTCACAAATTACCTTGATACAGTTACTTTGGGTAGTTTAATTGACGAAACAAAAACTAGTAACAACGAGATTGATTTAGACGAGTTGACAGATTATTATCGTCAAAATTAGAGACTAATTATTAAGATAATCAGGGAGATAAAATGGCATATAGCGACAAAGTTTTGGATCATTATGAAAATCCAAGAAACGTAGGTACTTTTGATGGCGAAAGCAATGTTGGAACAGGTATGGTTGGAGCTCCAGCTTGTGGTGATGTTATGAAATTGCAGATTAAAGTTAACGACGATGGCGTTATAGAAGATGCTAAGTTTAAAACTTATGGCTGTGGCTCAGCAATTGCTTCAAGCTCTCTACTTACAGAGTGGGTGAAGGGAAAAACATTAACAGAAGCATCTTTAATTAAAAATACTGACATTGCTGAAGAGCTTGCTTTACCGCCTGTGAAAATACATTGTTCTGTATTAGCTGAAGATGCAATCAGCGCAGCTATTGAAGATTATAAAAGCAAAAAAAAATAATATTGCGAATATAGGCTTAATTTACTAGTATATTAACAAGCAATATTTTGAGGAGTAAACAAATATGGCAACTACACCTAAAACAATGTGTACTAATGTAGGCGGCATTGAGAGAATGCTAAGAGTAATAGCTGGTATTGCTATTTTATATATGGGGCCAGGACTAGGCTTAGGCATGTGGTCACTCATAGGTATTATCCCAATACTTACAGGATCTCTTGGATGGTGCCCGTTATACATACCATTTGGTATTAGCACATACAAAAGTCAATAATACATCTATATGTAATAGGCGTATAATTTAATACGCCTATTATGAGAGCTAAAGACACAAAACCGCACTACTGGGATGAAGCAAGAGATTATCTCAAAAAATCCGATTCTATTATTTCTAAAATCATATGTG
This sequence comes from Gammaproteobacteria bacterium, assembly GCA_965656575.1. GTDB lineage: Bacteria > Pseudomonadota > Gammaproteobacteria > CACLCV01. The sequence goes on along the minus strand of CBFHLA010000004.1, from coordinate 34,143 downwards.
TCCAAAAAAATAATGCATTCTTAACTCGTAAACACACTACTTTCCAAACGTTTTTTAAAATAATAATAGGTCAGCAAATATCTATAGAAGCGGCAAGTTCTATAGAGGCAAGAATAAGAAGCAATATTAAATCCATAACTCCTAAAAGTTTAATTAATATAGCTGATAGTGACTTAAGAGATTCAGGCCTTTCTTTTAGAAAGATTAGATACATAAAAGAAATTGCAGAGATATGTAGCAATAATCCAAGATTTTTTATGGATATAAAAGTATTGTCAGACAGTGAAGCTATAAAAACATTATCGTCCCTATACGGAATAGGTCCATGGTCTGCAGAAATGTTTCTAATATTTCAATTGAATCGACAAAATATTTTACCGACCGGAGATATAGGTTTGATAAATAGTTTTTGCAAAAATTATAATATAAATAAAAAAGATTTTTTAAAGGCAATACTCAAGCAAAAGCAGACTTGGGAACCATATTGCACTGTTGCAACTTGGTATTTGTGGAGAGATATCGATGAAGATATTGTACAATATTAAAGAAGAATTCAATTGAGTATATTATGAAAATATTAATTATAGGCGGGGCAGGGTTTATAGGATCACATTTATGTGAATCCTATGCTAACGATCATAGTGTCACTTCATTAGATAATTATATTTCTGGAAAAAAAGATAATCATGTTCAAAATGTTAAGTATCTTGATATGGATGCAAAAGATATCCTAACTTTGAAAGAAGACTACGATTTAATATTCCACTTAGGAGAATATTCTCGTGTTGAAAATTCACTTCAAAAAATAGATTTTGTATTAAAAAATAATTCAAGACCTATTTTAGATATTCTTCAATTTGCTGAAAAATCGAAAGCAAAACTAATATATGCTGGTAGTAGTACTAAGTTTGCAGATAAAGGAAAAAATAAATTTAAAAGCCCTTACGCATTTTCTAAATGGCAAAATTCAGAGCTGGTTAAATTTTATTGCGAGGCATGTAATATTAAATATGCGATAACATATTTTTATAATGTATATGGAGGCAGAGAAAATTCAGAAGGTGAATTTGCAACAGTAATTGCAAAATTTCTAGAGAGAAAAAAAATCAACAAAAGGTTAAAAATTACAAAACCAGGAACACAAACCAGAAATTTTACACACATCGACGATACCATTGATGCTCTTAGACTTATTGCAGCTAATGGTTATGGCGATGATTACGGCATTGCTAACCCAAAAAGTTATTCAATCAATGAAGTTGCATATTTCATATCTAAAGATATTGAGTATGTAAATGAAAATCCAGCAAATAGATTATCATCTTCAATAATTTCTGAAAAAACAGTAAATTTAGGATGGACAGCAAAGAGAGAGCTCGAAGAATACATTAAAAGTAAACTATGAAAAAAACTCTAGCAATAGTTGGAGGAAGCGGTCTTTATGATTTGACCTGTTTTCAAAATATTAACTCTTATGAAATTTCTACTCCATGGGGAATGCCTTCAAATAAAATTTATGAATTAAGCTACGAAACGACAAAATTCTTTTTTCTACCAAGGCACGGCTCTTCTCACACTCTCTCCCCATCTAGAGTTAACTACAGGGCTAATATTGATGCATTTAAACAGCTTAATGTAACAGATGTTCTATCAATATCAGCGGTAGGCTCACTTAATCAAAAAATTAACCCAGGAACATTTGTTATCATCGACCAATATATAGATCAAACAAAAATGAGACACTCTTCTTTTTTTGATGACGGTATTGTTGCTCACGTATCCATGGCTTACCCAACCGATGATGATCTTATGAAAATAGCTGAAGCTTCTCTTGTTAGTTCTAATATAAATTTTCAAAAAGGAGGGACATATCTTTGTATGGAAGGTCCACAATTCTCTTCGCTTGCTGAATCACAGTTATATCAATCTTGGGGCTGCGATGTTATTGGCATGACAAACATGCCAGAGGCAAAATTATGCAGAGAGGCAGATATCAGATATGTGTCAATTGGCATGGTAACTGATTATGATTGTTGGAATAAAAATTTTTCTAACGTAGCCGTAGATAACGTGCTTGAAATCCTTAAAAATAATAATGAGAAATCAAAAGAGATGATAAAGATGTTTATCAGTTACTATACTAATCAGAAAATGGATAATAAGCTAGACATATATAAATCTATAGTAACACCAATAAGTGATATAAAAAAAGATACTCTAATCAAGCTTAAGAATATTTTACCAAAGCTGTATAAAGATATAATAAAAGTAACAAAAACATAGTTTTTTTAAAACCTTTCCTTTTGCTTATTTACATATATAATAGCAGTGTAATTAAGCTGTAGTTCGTAAATTATTTGATTTGTAAACCTTCTTAATTATTAATTAACTAAGGAGAATATCTTGAAAACAGGAACAGTAAAATGGTTCGATACAACCAAAGCATTTGGCTTCATTAAACCTGATGAAGGCGATAAAGACATCTTTGTACATCAGTCTGATTTAGTCGACGGTACAATCAGAGAAGACGATAAAGTTGAATTTGAAACTGAAGATGGTCCAAAAGGAATTAGAGCCGTACAAGTCAAAACTATCTAATAACTCCATAAAATGAGCTCATCAGATCAAATTAAAGATTTGATTAGAACTGGTAAAAAAGTTGGCTATATTTTAGAGAGTGATCTTAAAAAATGCATCAGCGATTTACCAAAAATGGATCAAGAATATATTCGACATACTATCGAAGGATTCAAAATTCAACTAATCACAACTAAAAAAGATTATGATGAGCTCAAATATTTATCAGGACCTGATGCCATTGAATTTCTTCAAAATTTAAGTGATGGTAAATATAAAGCTTTCAATAAAGATGAAGAAGAAAGCAAATAAATTAAACTAAATGCAAAAGAGACAAGTTGTTTTAGCTGTAGACTTAGACCATACATTAATTGATACAGACATGATTTATTTATGTTTGAAGCAAATAATTTTTAAAAAAACTTATCTACTTCCATATATATTCTATTTGAGATTTTTTAGAGGAAAACCTCATGCTAAAGAATTCCTTTATCAGAAAACCTGCATTGATGTCCATAATCTACCCTTTAATGATGATGTGATTGAATATATAAAAAATGAAAAAGATAAATATAATCATATTATTCTAATTTCAGGTTCATATTACAAATATGTGAAAGCGATCTATCATCATCTTAAAATATTCGATTCATACGTGGGTACTGATCTTAATGTAAATATGATTAGTTTTAATAAAGTAAAATATCTCAATAATAAATTTAACAACCCGATATATGATTATATTGGAGATAATATTAAAGATTTACCTGTATGGAAGCTTTCGAGAAAAATCCTTGTTGTAGACCATGGAAATATAATTAACAAAATATCACATCTTAGATATAAGGTAATTTCAAAAAGGTATTAATTTGATATTTACCGCGGATATATATGTTAACATTCCATTAGGAGATGAATTATATGGACAAAAATAAAACAAATGAGGTAATAGAGGTTCTTAATAAAATAATGGAGTATGAACTCTCTGGGGTTGTTCGCTATACACATTATGCACTCATGATCACAGGTAGAGACAGGATTAGCCTTGCTCAATTTTTTAAAGATCAAGCCAGTGAATCTCTGCTTCATGCACAACAAGCTGGTGAAATAGTCACTGGACTAGAAGGACATCCATCTGTAAAAATATCTATCATTGAAGAATCCAATAAGCATTCCACTATTGACTTATTAAATGAAAGTTCAAATCATGAAAAAGAGGCAGTAGCTCTATATAAATTATTACTCGATATCGTTAAAGATGAGAGCATATACATAGAAGAATATGCAAGAGGTATGATAAAAGCTGAAGAGATGCATGCAATTGAAGTTACAAAAATGTTAAAAGATTTTGCAGAATCTTAACAGATTAACTAACCATTCAATCTCTAATAATTAATTTATATGTTAAAAAAGAATTGGAATTTATTTAAATTTATTGACAGAGATAAACCGTCCACATGGATTATTGTTATAATTATTTTGATGTTAATAGTTCCTTTAGTTGTAACACTCGTTCTTTTCTATAGCATGAAATAAAATATTAAAATGGATCCATTAACACAAGGAATTGTTGCAACTACTGTAGTACAGTCTTATTCAAAAAAAAAGAACCTTATTCTTGCTAGTATTATAGGATTCTTAGCAGGTCTAGCTCCTGATATTGATATTTTTATAAAATCAGACCATGACCCATTGTTATTTCTTGAATATCACAGACAATTTACACATTCGTTATTATTCATACCATTTGGTGGGCTTGTCTGTGCATTAGTTTTTTATTACCTTTTTGCAAAAAAAAGTCATTTGAGTCTTAAGAGCACATATATCTATTCAACTATAGGTTACGGTACTCATGGCATTATTGATACTTGTACCACATATGGTACTCAACTATATTGGCCTTTTTCTAATGCAAGGCTAGCATGGAACACAATTTCAGTAATAGATCCATTGTTTACAGTACCCGTTATTATTTTGTGCCTACTAACACTATTTAAAAAAAATACAAATTTTGCATTTTACGCAATTGCATGGATGATAATTTATCAAGGTATTGGTTACAATCAAAAACAGAGAGCAGAAAATATTATTTTAAACTATGCAATCAATCTTGGCCATGACATACAAAAGATTGAAGCTAAACCAAGCTTTGCAAATATAATAGTATGGAAAGTTGTATATTCTGATAATGATAACTATTACGTTAATGCTATTAGGCTAGGCATCTCTCATATGATTTTTAAAGGTGAAACAATAAAGAAAATTAATATAAAAAAAGACTATCCATGGTTAGATTCAAAGTCACAACAAGCTAAAGACCTTGAGAGATTCAAATGGTTCTCTAACGGATACCTTGGTGTTGATAAAAATAATAAAAATATAATATATGATATACGGTTCTCTGCTATTCCAAATGAAACTGAAGGACTTTGGGGCGTAAAACTAGACGATAACAAATCAGCAAATGATCATATTTCTTATGTGACCAATAGGAAAAAAAATATCAATAGATATCCGATTCTATTAAATATGATTTTTAATAGTGAATATTAAAAGATACATAAAAACACAATGTGGTATTGAAAAATATTATTTGCTTAAAATCAAATCCCAGAAGAGCCTTCTATGGAAAGTAAGATTGTATATATTTATCACTATCGCGACTATAAGGGATTTATTTAGATGATAGACGGAAAGTATGATAGCGTAAAAGTATGAAAAAAGTATTAATTATTATTGTCGCCATGTTCATTTCGAGTTGTGCCTCTAAAGCTCCTTATAATCCACCTATAGATTCTGAAAATGTTAGCAAAGTCCATATGATTAGACCTACAGATCCTATGACGTTAACACAAGGCGTTGAAATAGAGATTAACGATAAATATGTAGATAAGTTATGGCATACATCAGAATTAGTTACATATATAAAACATGGTAAAAATAAAATCACAACTAGTGTGGACCTTAGCCTAGGCGTTCCGAATGTTACAGGTTTTAACGGTGCTGAGGAATTTATTAAGACATTTACTTTTGATAAACCTAACCATTATTTTAAAGTTGAGTTCAAGCCAGGTCTTTTAGCTGGCCAACATGTAATTATTGAAATCACAGAAGAACAATATAAAAATCTTACATAATAAAAATAATTCAAAGCGTCTATAATATTCTGATCTTATTAGTACTCTGAATGATTATGTTTTTAAGTACGAATTGGTATAATATTAGAATATGAAAATTGGTGTAATCAAAGAAATTAAGGACAATGAAAAACGTGTTGCAATTACACCTTGCATTATATCAAAAATTAAAAAACTTGGTTTTGATGTTCTTGTTGAAAAGGATTTAGGGCTTCAAGCAAGCATTTACAATGAACAGTATGTAGAAAAAGGCGCGCATGTATGTTCAAAAGAAGAAATTTATAAATGTGATTTATTGCTAAAAATAAATAAACCTACTCATGACGAAGCGAGTAAACTTTCAAATAACCAAACCCTTATATCTTTTTTTACTCCAGCTCTAAATCCTGAATTATTAAAATTAACTGAGAAAGATAACATAAATATTTTATCTATGGACTCTGTTCCACGTGTATCTAGAGCACAAAAAATGGATGCACTATCATCAATGGCCAATGTAGCAGGATCAAGAGCTGTAATTGAAGCGGCACATTGTTTTGGAAGATTTTTTGGAGGTCAAATTACAGCGGCTGGAAAAATTAATCCAGCAAAAATCCTAATTATTGGAGCAGGCGTTGCTGGTTTATCCGCAATAGGTACGGCTTCGAGTTTAGGCGCAGTAGTTAGGGCATTTGACACTAGACCAGAAGTTAAAGAGCAAGTTGAAAGTCTCGGAGCTCAGTTTTTAACCGTAAATATTGACGAGGATGGTTCTAGTAAAGATGGATATGCCAAAGCTATGAGTAAGGAATTTATTGATGCTGAAATGAAACTTTTTAGAGAGCAAGCCAAAGATGTAGATGTAATCATAACTACAGCTTTAATACCTGGTAAAGAAGCTCCAAAACTCATTACTCGAGATATGGTTGAACTTATGAAACCAGGGTCTGTAATTGTTGATCTTGCTTCACAACAAGGTGGTAATTGTGAATTATGTGAAAAAGATCAAATAGTAAATCATGAAGGAGTCAAAATTATAGGTTTTACTGATCTACCTTCTAGGTTGCCATTACAATCAAGTGAATTATATGCTAATAATCTTTTTCATATTTTGGATGAATTAACACCTGACAAAAATGGTGAGATTACGATTAATATGGACGATGACGTAATTAGAGGTATGACTGTTGTAAAAGATGGAAAGATTACTTATCCTCCTCCAAAAGTTGAAGTTTCCGCTGCTTCAAAAACTAAAACTGAAAAAAAAGTTATTCATTCACAAAAAAAAACATCTGAGAGAAAATCATCCATTATTCCTGGATTAATAAGTTTATCTTTGCTGTTTTTAGTCGGCGCTTTTGCCCCTGCATCATTCATGAATCACTTTACTGTATTTGTACTTTCTTGTTTTATTGGATATATGGTTATTTGGAATGTTACAGCTTCACTTCACACACCCCTGATGTCAGTCACAAATGCAGTTAGTAGCATAATTATAATTGGTGCAATAACGCAGATTTCAACCACTGATGCACTATCTTTAATTTTATCAGGACTTGCAATTTTTATTGCTAGCATAAATATATTTGGTGGCTTTGCTGTCACAAAAAGAATGTTAGGTATGTTTAAAAAATGAATCTTGAATTATTAAATCTAGAATCAGTACGTGCATTATATATTGTATCAGCGGTTTTATTTATCCTAACACTTGGAGGACTCAGTAATCAAGAATCGTCAAGACAAGGTAATATGTATGGAATAGCCGCAATGAGCATTGCAATTTTTGCTACAGTCTTTGGTCCACAAGTATCAAGTAACTATGGTTTACTAATCGTTCTCTTATTACTTGGAGGATCATTAGGATTAATACTTTCTAAAAAAGTACAAATGACAGAAATGCCAGAGCTGGTCGCTATTTTACATAGCCTTGTTGGTTTAGCAGCTGTCTTAGTTGGTATAGTTAATTTTATTAATCCCATACAGGAGTACTTTGGTATAGAAAAAACAATACATTCTATAGAAGTTTATTTAGGGATTTTTATTGGAATGGTAACATTTGCAGGTTCTATTATTGCTTTTGGCAAATTAAGTGGAAAAATTTCGGGTAACCCATTAACGCTGCCAGCTAAACACTATCTAAACTTAATTATGCTTTTATTCGTCATATATTATGGTAATGAATTCGTGACTGCCTCAGATATAAATAGTGCAACTACTTCACTTACAGTCATGCTAATCATCTCATTCATTTTTGGTGTACATTTAGTTGCCGCAATTGGTGGGGCAGATATGCCGGTAGTTGTGTCAATGTTAAATTCATATTCAGGATGGGCTGCTTCCGCAACAGGATTTATGCTTAGTAACGACCTTTTAATTGTTGTCGGAGCATTGGTTGGAAGCAGTGGCGCTATTTTAAGTTACATTATGTGCAAAGCTATGAACAGAAGCTTTATTTCAGTTATAGCTGGAGGTTTTGGAACAGAATCTAGTGTAGTTAGATCAGATACTAAAGATCAAGGAGAAGTGCAAGCTATAGAGATAGAAGAATTTAAAACTATGATTTCATCATCCAAGAAAATTGCAATAATACCAGGTTATGGCATGGCTGTTGCTCAAGCTCAATTTGTAGTAAATGAAATAATCAGTATTCTCAATGACAAAGATATAAAGGTCTTATTTATTATCCATCCTGTAGCAGGAAGAATGCCGGGTCACATGAATGTTTTGCTTGCAGAAGCTCAAATCCCTTATGACATAGTCTTTGAAATGGAAGAGGTGAATGACGACTTTGATAGCATTGATCTTTCAATTGTGATAGGCGCTAATGACATAGTTAATCCATCAGCACTGGAAGACCCTAATAGTCCAATAGCTGGAATGCCCGTTATAGAATGTTGGAAAGGTAGTCATACTGTTGTTATGAAAAGAGGAATGTCAACGGGATATGCAGGAGTTGAAAATCCATTATTTTTTAAAGATAATACAAGAATGCTTTTTGGAGATGCCAAAGAATCACTGTCACAACTTTTAACTTTAAATAATTAAAAGATGATTAAAAAACTCCATCATGCTGCATACAGATGTAAAAACTCAGAAGTAACAAGAAAATTTTATGAGGATTTTTTAGGACTAAAACTTATAAATGCTTTCGAGATAAATGAAACACAAACAGGCCGAGAAGTATCTGTTTTACACAGTTTTTATGAAATGGATGACAAGTCATGCATTGCTTTTTTCGAAGCACCAGATCAACCATTTGTGTTTAAAGATCAACATGACTTTGATTTACACATTGCCCTTGAAGTAAGTTATGAAAACTTATTAAAAATGTTTGAAAAAGGTAAAAAAGAAAAGATTGATACAAGGGGGATATCTGATCACGGATTTATTTCATCTATTTATTTTAGGGACCCTAACGGCTATGTCGTTGAACTAACAGCAAAAAATACCTCATATAAAGGAATAACAGAATCTAATGCACGAAAAAATCTACAAAAATGGAATGAAAAAAACTTATGCATAATTACTACAAAGCCCTGAATGTGATTGTTATTATTTTTTTTCTTATTTATGTAACTGTTGGCATTAAATGTGGTTTTACTTCTTGGCACTGTGAACTATAAATTCAATCTAAAATGTAACTTATGAATGATATTGAAAGAAAAAAAAGAGAAAAAGATAAAGCTAATCAAATAGCAAGAGATATTTTAAAACCCGAGTGTGATGAAGAATTACAAGAAGAAGAGTATCCTTTATTAAAAGATGAAGAGTAAGTTTTTTTGAACGTAATATCGTCTATCTCAATGAAACAGATATCCTTTAGAAACGGGTAAGCATTGTTTTAGTTATAAAAATGTTGTAGCATTATTTCGTGCATATTCTCTTTGTAATTCCATTCTCTGGAACATTAAATAATAAAGGTAATATTTCTCATTACATTCTATCTCGTACTTTAAAAGGTAAGATTGATATAGATATATTGAGATGCAAAAACTCTCATTTAACCGATAAAGTTAATTCAGTTACTAATTTTATTGACGTGAAAGGTCTCTCAAATTCAAATAACAAATTCATGAGACTGCTGAATATTATATCCTTTAGCATTAATGTCTTATTTTATAAGCCAAAAAAAAAATATGATCTCATAATCGGTTCCTCTCCAGAGCATTTATCATCACTTGCAGCATACTATTTATCGAAAAAAATGAAATGTGCTTTTGCACTAGAGATAAGAGATATTTATCCAGATACGTTAAATGAAATCTATGGTTATAATAAGTTACATCCATATTTACTTCTATTAGAAAAAATAAGTGATTTTTTACATAAGAAAGCAAAATTTATCATTACACGTTTAAAGCATTATGATAGATATTTAAATGATAAATGTATTAATAAAAATATATTTCATTTACCTAATATGCATTATTTATCATCAAAGAATAATCATATAAAAAAAAATAATATATTAAAACTTTGTTTTTTTGGGACAGATAACAAAGCTAATAGTTTATATAAATTAATAAATACGATAGCTAGAATAAAAAAAACTAAAAATATATCTCTTGTTTTCGATGTTTACACTGAACTAAAAAAAGAAACTAGAGTTAAATTAAAAAAATTAGACCCGCGAATCAATATTCTTCCACAAATAGATAATAAACAAATACCAGAAATTAGTAACATGTATGATTTTGGATGTTGTTATTTCAATGATTATGATATTTATAATTATGGACTATCACCATCAAAGGTATCACTCTATTCATCCTTGAGGTTGCCTATTATTTTATTTTCAGATGGAAAATTCCCATATATGAATCATCCTAGTATTATCAAAATTAACACAGAAAATTCTAATAGCATTAATGAAAAGATTAATGAATTAATTTCTATGAATGATAATACTTATAAAAATCTTAAAAATAAAATACTAGAGTACTACGACGACAATCACTCGTCACAAAGCTATCCAAATGACTTTATTAAATTTATTCAAAAACATATCTAACTATTAAATTTACATCTAAACTTTCTCAATAGCATACATAGCAATTTACCAGATAAAAATCATAAAATATGATATTATAAAATTAATTTATTGCTTTAAATTATCAAATATACTGATTATGAGAAACTCAAAAATTTGTTTAATTGGCTTAGGATATGTTGGCCTTCCTCTTGCGGTAGCTTTTGCAGAAAAATTTGAAATCGTTGGCTTTGATACAAATTACCAGAGAGTACAAAAATTAAAAGATGGGCATGATACAACTCTAGAAATTGATGATCAATTGCTAGCTTCAGTAAAAAATAATATTACCTATACTACTAATATTGCAGATACTAAAGAATGTAATATTTATATTGTCACTGTGCCAACTCCTATAGATAAAGCGAATCGACCAGACCTGACACCATTAATTAAATCATCAGAATTGATTGGTACCGTATTATGTAAAGGCGATATTGTTATTTATGAATCTACTGTATACCCTGGTGTGACTGAAGATATTTGTGTGCCAGAGTTAGAGAAATCATCTAACATGACTTTTAATAAAGATTTTTACTGCGGCTATTCTCCTGAGCGTATTAATCCCGGAGATAAAGAGCATACGGTAAAGAGGATTATTAAAGTCACTTCCGGATCGACACCGGAGATTGCTATGAAAATAGACAACTTATATAATCAGGTCATAGCTGCTGGCACACATATGGCCTCAAGCATTAGAGTGGCTGAAGCATCTAAAGTTATTGAAAATACTCAAAGAGATGTAAATATTGCACTAATTAATGAGTTAGCACTTATTTTTGATCAAATGAATATCGATACCAATGAAGTGCTCAAGGCTGCAGCTACTAAGTGGAATTTTATCAAACTAACTCCAGGCCTAGTGGGCGGACATTGTATTGGGGTTGACCCTTACTATCTTACATTTAAAGCAGAGGAACTAGGCTATAAACCAAATCTAATTCTTGCATCACGCCAAATCAATAATGGCATGGGTAAGTATGTTGCTAATCAAACCATAAAAGAGATGATTAAGGCAGGTAAAGTTATCAAGAATTCAAATGTTTTAGTTCTTGGCGTTACTTTCAAAGAAGATTGTCCAGATATGCGAAATACTAGAGTGATTGATATTATTGAAGAACTGAAAGATTTTAATGTCAATGTTGATGTGTATGACCCATGGGTTAATAATACTGAACAAAGCAAATGGTATAAGCATGGAATTATTAAAAATCCATTAAATGGGGTTAACAAGTATGACGCTATTATAGTCGCAGTAGCACACACGGAATTTAAAGCTTATACTCCTGATAATTACACGCAGTTATCTAACGGTGTAAAAGTGATCATAGATATAAAGGATATTGTAGAAAACCCAACTTGGAGGTTATGATGAAGAATTACCCGCCGATAATCGAAAGAAAAATTAAAATGGCTATTGTTGGTTGCGGCCGCATTTCAAAAAATCACTTTGGCTCAATAGAAAAACATCAAGATAATATTGAATTAGTTTCTATTTGCGATGTTCAACAAACAGTTCTTTCTGAACATGAAGCAACGTATAATGTCAAAGGTTATCTGAATCTTAAAACTATGCTTGAACATGAAGAGCTTGATTTGGTTGCTATTTGTACTCCAAGTGGACTCCATGCTGATCAAACAGAGTTATGTGCTAAGCACAATGTAAATGTCATGACAGAAAAACCAATGGCCACTCGCTGGAGAGATGGCGTTCGCATGGTCAAAGCTTGCGATGATGCTGCAGTGCGATTGTTTGTAGTTAAACAGAATCGAAGAAACTCTACCTTACAGCTTCTCAAACGAGCAGTGAATGAAAATAGATTCGGTCAAATCCATATGGTACATATAAATGTATTCTGGACTCGACCGCAAGAATACTATGATCAAGCACTATGGCGAGGGACTTGGGAGTTTGATGGAGGCGCCTTTATGAATCAAGCTTCTCATTATGTTGATCTATTAGAATGGCTGATTGGCCCGATTGATAAACTCCAAGCAATGATGAGCACTACTCGAGACATTGAAGTGGAAGACACCGGTGTTATCAATGTTAAATGGCGTAACGGTGCATTAGGATCTATGAGTGTTACCATGCTTACTTATCCTCAAAACTTAGAAGGCAGTATCACTATTCTTGGTGAAAAAGGTACAGTTCGTGTAGGCGGTGTTGCTGTTAATGATATTCAGCTATGGGAATTTGATGATCATAAAGATTATGACAGTGTAATTAAAGAAGCTAATTATCAAACAACCTCTGTTTATGGTTTTGGTCATCCATTATATTACAAAAATGTTATTGATGTTTTACGTGGAAACGCTGAGCCAGAGACTGACGGCAGAGAGGGCCTGAAATCTCTAGAAATTTTGATTGCTGCCTATCTGTCGTCAAGAGACAATAAAACAATTTCATTACCATTAGAGTTTTAATATGGATTATCAAATACATGAAACGGCAATCGTAGATGAGGGAGCACAAATTGGTCCTGGCTCAAGAGTATGGCACTGGGTACATGTTTGTTCAGGTGCTAAGATTGGTTCTGGCGTATCACTAGGTCAAAATGTTTTTGTGGGCAATCATGTCTCAATTGGTGACAAATGTAAAATTCAAAATAATGTTTCTGTTTATGACAACGTCCATTTAGAGGAAGGTGTATTTTGTGGGCCCAGTATGGTGTTCACTAATGTTTATAACCCTCGATCACTTATTGAGCGTAAAGATGAGTACAGGAATACTTTAGTGAAGAAAGGTGCAACACTAGGTGCAAATTGCACAATTGTGTGCGGCATAACAATTGGTGCATTTGCGTTCATAGGCGCTGGCGCTCTTGTTAATAAAGATGTACCATCATATGCACTTATGGTTGGAGTGCCTGCAAGACAGATTGGCTGGATGAGTGAGTACGGTGAAAAGTTAGATCTGCCAGTTACCGGTAATGCTCGAACTACTTGTCTGCATACTGGAAAGAAATACCAATTAAAAGACTCTCAAGTTTCAGTAATAATCTAAGCATGTATATTGATTTTGCAACAATAGAAAAAGCCTCTAACGATGTTATAGGATGTCTATGAAAAAATCATCCAATACAGTTTATCATCACGCAACTGTTACTCGAAGCAGAAGAAATTTAGCTAACAAGCACAAGTCAATGGTGTTATGGTTCACAGGTTTGTCAGGGTCTGGAAAGTCTTCACTTGCCCATGCTGTCGAGGAAGAACTGTTTAAATTAGGATGTAAAACCGTTGTTTTAGATGGCGACAATATTAGGCGCGGCATAAATTCTGATTTAGAATTTTCAAATGAAGATAGAATTGAGAATATTAGGAGAGTTGGAGAAATAAGTAAACTTTTTGTGGATGCAGGAGTTATTGTTTTAACCGCTTTTATCTCTCCATTCAATAAAGATAGATTGCAAGTTAGAGATTTACTTAAAAATGACTTTATAGAGATTTTTTGCAGCTGTCCAATTGAAGTATGTGAGCTTAGGGATGTCAAAGGTCTTTATGCAAAAGCCAAAAAAGGTGAAATAGTAAATTTTACAGGTATATCATCAGATTATGAAAACCCGTCTAATCCTGAATTGACAATCTTCACAGATGATGAAAGTTTAGAAGAAAGTGTTAGTAGGGTACTCTCTTTCGTAAGAACTAATAATTATATATAAAAAGAATGATTTTCAATCTAGCTTCATCTAAACGGTATATTGAAATAATTTTTAAATTTCTCTCAATACTATTCAAGAGAGATGTTTTACATTTTATTACAACTAATTTATTAGGAATCATGTCAAGAATAATGACAATAGTTGCATTCTTTTTCTCAGTAAAAGTAGCAGGTTTAATATATCAAGAAACATTATTATCTGTGCTCGACTCGTTTGATATTGAATGGCTACAAGCATTTACTTTACAAGAAGCTACTATTGCAGTAACAAGTTTGGCTTTTTTAATGTTTTTGATGTCAGGATTTCTTCCATTCATATATGTAAAAGTTATTAGAAATTACGCATATGTAAACGCATTAGTTTTTAGAAAAAATAATACAATTAAATTTCTCAATAGTTTCTCGTCTATTCCCGATGATGAAAAAAGAAATATGCTTCGTTTGTACTTGTTCAGTTTAGATCAAAGGTATACGAGGAATGTTATTAATATTATTAAATACTTATTTGAAATGATTCAAACTTTTGTTGTTCTGTGTGTATGCGTTACTTTCCTTATGTACATGTATCCAGCTAATGGGCTTTATTTCTCGCTTTTATTGCTGTGCTTGATTATTATCTATGTAAAAATAAACTGGAAATTATCTAAACTTCAAAAAAACAATGAATCAGTATATTTTAATACTATAAAAAAAAGGAAAACAGATATTTTAAATCATAAAGAAATGGAAGTGGTAAGCTCAAGCTTTGCAGACTCATTTAGCTCAGTACAGGGTTCAGAAATTGAAAAAAAATATGTATTTTCGATAACATCAAATGAAATACAAGTAAGAAAAATACAACTAATTCTGCAAATTATCTTGGGCTTATTTTTTACTTATGTAATATTAATGTTATCAAATTCAGAAAAGCATTCTATTGATTTTACAAAATTAGTGATTTCGTTCCTTTTAATAAGATTTACATTTGGAGTTATTCAAAACTTTATTAGCTCAATAAAAAACGTAAATCGAGATTATGATATACTTAGACAAAAATAATTTTTAGGATATGATCTCTAAGAGCAGGGTTAAATTAATAGATATAATAAAGTTATGATTTCTATGGTAAAAAAACTAGTCTATTTATTTAAAAGACAAATTAAACTATTGATCTCTAGAGTAAAAAAACTAGTCTATTTATTTAAAAGACAAATTAAACTATTGATCTCTAGAGTAAAAAAACTAGTCTATTTATTTAAAAGACAAATTAAACTATTGATCTCTAGAGTAAAAAAACTAGTCTATTTATTTAAAAGACAAATTAAACTATTGACTCCTAAAATTAAAAAAAAGCTCTCTCTGATTTATCACAAACTATATACTATTTATTTAAAAATTATACCAAACTATAGTCTAACCTATCAGTGGCATGCACCAAATCATATAGATAATAATGTTGATGTTGCAGTCACAGTTGCATTTTTAGGTAGACATAAAGTGCTACATGCAATTATAGAAGAAATTTTAAATTCAAGTAATCATCCATTGAATATTTATATGGTTTTAGCATGCTCTAACGATGAGGACTTTGAATTTGCGCATGAAATGCAAGAGGTGTATAAAAAAATCGGTATTATTTTTTGTGATAATAAACCTGTTGGAAATAAATGGCATATAGCTGTTCAGGGTGCCAAAAAGTTAAATCCAAAAGCAATACTAATAACTGGTTCAGATGATTTAGTGTCATCTGACTATATCCAGAACAGTTTCGGTATTCTGAGTAAAGATAAGTTAAATACAATTGGAATGGTTGGCCCTAGATCCTGGTATATATATGATTTACTTCAGGATGATTTATACAAAACTTCTTACAACGATAATAGTCATAAAGTGCCACTAGGAGCAGGCAGGCTTTACAGTAAGTTCTATTTAGATAGTATTGGATGGAAATTGTTTATTAGAGATCGCAATTTTCATTTAGACAGTAAAGGGTATCTTGGAGTTATTGAAAATGGGCTGCATGTACATATTCCATCATTCGATGATGGCTGTGTTTTAAGTATTAAAGGAGATTGGTCTACAATAAATAGTCTTGATAAGATCTTGAAAGCAGATTCGATTATTCATTCTAAATCTAGTAATCAGGAAAAGAATATAATCTTGCATAAATTTAAAAACTCATTTGAAATATTAAATAATTATAAGTAAAGATATATTAACAATTTTACTAGTCTAAATACTGATGCAACTCATAAAATATTTCGATAATAAATTAAATTTAAATACTTTAAGAATATTATTTATTTTTATTTATTTTATATTTAATTTTATACATAGAGAAATAAGCAATATTTTCTTATTATTAGCTTTAATTATATCTTTAATAGATTACAAGTCTCTTGGTGAATATTTTAAACAACATAGTTATTTAATATTAAGTATCATTTTTTTTAGTCTATGGATTACTTATATAAAAATATATCATAATGACCCTATATCCGAATTTGATAACTATTATAGATTTCTCTTGTTAATACCATTAATGATAATATCGTTAAAAAATAATCAATTAATCCTGCTTGTATATTTATGTGCATTTGCATCTATTATACATCTTGGATTGTCTTATTCATTTGTACTAGAAAAGGCATTTGTCACAGGTAACTATAAATATATAGGTAGATACGTAGGTACTTCATCATCTTCTATAACCTATGCAAATATGTGTGCTTTATTTTTTATTATGAGCATGTACTTATATTTTATAAAAAAAAATAAATCTATATTTCTCATATTATCTAGTTTAGTTTTTTTATTAATTTTAATATTAACACAGACTAGAGGACCTCTTATTGGAATTATATTATGTTTGACATACCTTATATTTTTGTCACGAAACCGATTATTAATAATATTAATATCTATGATTACTATATCCATAATAATCATTCCCAATCCTTTAATTGACAGAATAAAAATCCTCAGTCAAATAAATATTCTTAATGATTATGAAATAATAAGTAAATCTAATTCAATCAAGGAAAGAGTATTCTATCTACAATATGGAGCAGAAAAACTTAAGAATCATCCAGTTATAGGAATAGGTCCGCTGCATTTAGAAAAAGATATGATTAATTATAAAAAAGAACGAAATATTGATATCCAAGTAAGGGATCATTTACATAATGAATTCCTTGATATTAGCGTTAAACTAGGACTACCAGCTTTGATTCTATTACTGCTGATATATTTTGCTTTATACAAATCATCTCATAAAGATAATCGAGTGATAATAAATTTAATACTTATTATGCTAGTGTCGTCGCAACTGACACAGAGTCAATTTGCACATCATCAAGCTATAACGTTCTTTATTATATTACTATTTCTTCATCTCCAGCCAAATCATGAGAGAGTATGATTGCCTCTATGATATTTATTGAAATTTTAGAGTAATTTAAGGATTGATTATCTGAGTGTTATCCATGGAGGCTGAGCATAGTTCATAGTAGCGGTGGATATAATCTTAAAGCCCTTTCATAATATTTAGTCTCTTGAAGTCGAAGAACAATTTTATTCATTGATACCTTTGTTGTTGGTATTTACTCACATTAACTGTTATTTTATATAACGACTCCATTAGCCGAACCTTTCTTGTGCTACATGCTAATGTAAGCAGAAAAATCTATTTATACTTCTCGCTGTATAGGTGAAAATTATTGAGCGTAAAGTAGGTGCGTTTTTGACTCTTAGTAATATACACAAAAATATCAAAGCTTTGTGCTCCAGGCATTAGAGTAAATGCAAATTTAACATCATGATGCTTAGCCTTACCCACATACAAAGATCTTTTACCAATTTGTTGACCATCCTGATAGAAAATACAAAAAATAGAAATAGGGTTTTCAGTGGCACAGGTAATATCAATATTGCCTCCGTAATAAAAACTGCCATCGGTGATGAAACCTGCATCTTTGCTTATTTTATGCCACTTACTACCGCCAATCGAAAAGTAAGAGTGTTTAAGATTATTTCTAGTATGCCCAGAGATAGAAGTGGACAGAGTTTTTAAAACAACATTTTCGCAATAAAATTTATATTTTGGGGATATTGAAAAAAGCCAATTCAAAATACTTGTAGATAAAATGTTTGTTTTACTTATTGTTATCATATTTATTTTATTAAAGGTTAGTTGTATATTCGATTTTTGTGGACTAGATTTAAATGCTTGAATTCCATCGGCATACTCTTTCTTCATATCATTTGTCCAATCTGACGGTGACGCATAGGTTTCAACTTTATTTTTATTAATTATTGTATGATAAACTTTCTTTGCCAGACGCGGATATACAGCGATCCCTAGAGCTGTCATCTGAGTTTTAAAATACTCGAAGTCACTTACTAATTTTTCTTGTATGAGCACCATGCTTGTCCTAGTTTCAATTTTATGCTTAGTTTTTTCAACATATAAAGCACACCGCATAACCTGAGATGTCGCGCCATAATGTTCAAAATTAATTATTGGATGAATTGGATCTATCGGCGTATCATACCAATTCCTGTTAATTAAGGAATTTACTACTTTATCAGTATCGCGCTTTAAATGAACAAATTTTGCATTTGGAAAGGCATCTTTTAGTTTATCAATTAGGTGTGGAAGATATACATTGCACTCCGCCCAATCAGATGGCTGATTATAAATATATTCATATGAATGTATTAGTAGTTTCTCTGCAAGATGGTCATTCTGTTGTATTGTCTGAAAATTCGTCGCTGTATTCTTGATATCATTACTTTGAGAACCGTCATAGTTGAGAGTGAATTCATGGGCACCATTACAGGATGTTCCTGCATCAAGGACTTCTGAGAGCCACTTGCTCCCGGACCGCGCAGTTGACAAGAAAAAGAAAACTTTTTTCTCCCCTTTCCAATGTTCCGGATGTACCAAAATTTGATTCCGTTTATTATCAAAAGAGAAATCCATGGGATTTAGATTCTTACGCCAGTTACCTCCACTATCCGAAAAATATTGATCGTAGTCAATATGGGTTGCATGATAGTGGATACCATTATTTGCCATTGAGGTTTGCCAGAGCGGCAACACTTCTCCGTTAGCATTGGTTATCGTGTCATTCTCGGGATAAGTAAGGGTTCGCGAAGTCGTCACATCTTTAATACCCTCTGCAGTGATGTTATTTTCAGTTATATGTGGGTTTTCGGGCCGTAACTCTAAAAACATCCAGTAATTTGCAACGTTATAATGATAGCAATCGGGGTCTCCATGTGCCGAAATGCCGGACACGTTAAGACCAAGATCTCTCAAACGTTTTAGATTCATTTTAAAATCATCTTCAGGGTTATTGGATCGACCTGATGCCCATTTTGCAAGACTATTGATGTGAAGACCGACTTCGTGTCCAAAATCTTGTAGTTGCAAAACTTTGTCTTCAAAGTTGTGCTCATGCCAATAGTCAGCAGTGTCGAGTAAGAAATATGTTGATTGGTAACCCAGAGAATGCTCGAGGTGCCCGAATTCAAGAGCTAGATCAAGATTATAGTCAATGTCATGTCTAAGTGCTGTACCAACCTGTAATGTTAAAAAATCTTTTATCGAAACAGTTTTACCTATATGCATTAGCAATTCTGTATACTTAGAATTAATTGACATTGTTATACATTAGCAAGTAAAAAATAGAAGTAAAGTTGAATAAACCAACTAATGAAATATATTTGAAATCCCATCAAACATACTTACAGCTATGTGGTTATATTAATATCCGTTGGAGGCGAGAGGGGATCGTACTTACCCTAATATCCGTTGTTATTCTTAGCTTTCAGAGTTAGAATTTTTTCTATTACCCAAGTTGTTACATAAATAACACCCTTATTTGCCTCATTATCAGCTTATTCTATCAGGAATTGCATGACACCCAACCCTCCTATGCATACAAGAGCGATAGTATATATATCCGTACACTCACCATAGGGGAAAAATCAATCTAATTATTGTATAATGAGTTATGGATATTGATGAGATAATAGAAAAGCATCTTAAAACACTAGAACAAGAATTCCGAGAAAGAGAATTAAGTTCAGATAAACTATCTATCCAAGACTATTCTTTTCAATGATGAATAAACAGCTTCCCATAATATTAGTTGTTGTGTTAATTGGGTGTGGTGGTGAAGTAAACATTCCTATAGAAAGCTGTCCTGATTCCAGTTCTAAATATGGAAAATTTTTAGATTATTATGTATAAGAATTTTGAGCAATTTTTAAAAGCTAATCCAGAGTCAAAATTTAGCGATTATTATGTCTGCAAACTGAAAGAGGTGATCAAAACTTCGCGTGCACATAATTCACTAGGAAAGAATTTGGGATCAAACAATGTGCCTGCTGATTTTGAAGAAGCTGGCAGGCTCGAATTTGATCGGTATCTTAAGTGGTTTGATCTGCACCCAAATCATAAAGTAGTTGATTTTGGTTGTGGGAGTCTAAGATTGGGGTTGCATTTTATAAGATTTTTAAGTCCGAATAATTATTTTGGTATTGACCTAACTAATGATTTTATAAAATTTGGTTCGCAAATGACAAACGAAATATTAGGAGAAGGAGGCTGGAAAGCTAATTTGGGTACTATAAAAAATAGGTTTGATGACGCAGTTGCTCATAATGCTAACTTCGTTTTTAGCAGCAATGTGGCGTATCATGTTCACCCGGACGAATGTGAAGATTATTTTGAACAATTAACGCAATTGGCTGGAAGGTCTGATTCGAAGTTATGCTTTGATGCACGTGTTGCAAATAGTAAGATTAAGTTTGGTGATAGAAATTTTGCTTTCCCGTTTGACTTTTTTAATACTTCATTACCTGAATTTAAGTTAGTCAGAACTTTTCCAGATCAGAAAAAAATTCCCGCCTTGGTTGAGGAGCGAACGATAGTTCGTGTTGTTTTCCATTTTGAAAGAAAAAAGATGTAGTAGTTCGGAGAAATGGCGGACATAATTGGACTGCTCGTTGTTTAAAGCGGAATCCATTGGAGGCGGGGGGAATCGAACCCCCGTCCGCAAGAACTAAGCCGTCGGTACTACATGTTTAGTCTTTAATTAAATTTCATCGTCATGCTGGTCAAAGACAACCTACATAAAAACTAGCTTGTTTAAATTTAATAGTTCACTAACAAGCTTATGAACTACGATCTTATCATTATGACCTCTTTTTGAAGCATATAAGCCTACTTCAAGAGAGGCTAGCGGCAGTTAGGCTGCTAGAGCTAAAGGTTTATTTTCAGCGTTTATATATTTTACAGCAGTTTTACGAGTTACTATCAGCTCGACATGCACCTAAGGTGTCGCAACCCACGTCGAAGCCGGTCGCCCCCCTATAGATATGTTCTTTATACATAATTTACAAAAAACAATCAAATTGTATTACTATATTCATACAGCAAAATGCAGTATTTCTTTAGAAAAAATAGTACCGAAAAAGATAAATATATTAATAAGTCATATATATTTAAAATTTCATCTACTACTCAAATAAATCATGAAATTTTAACGAAGATATCATCAATAATTGATGCAAAATTATTGAATCATATATTTGAACCAGGTTTTAA
>CBFHLA010000004.1:11439-12153 GCA_965656575.1 Gammaproteobacteria bacterium | reverse complement strand
AATCATGAAATTTTAACGAAGATATCATCAATAATTGATGC
The DNA here is from genome assembly GCA_965656575.1 of Gammaproteobacteria bacterium. Lineage (GTDB taxonomy): Bacteria > Pseudomonadota > Gammaproteobacteria > CACLCV01. Next base: position 12,112 of record CBFHLA010000004.1, on the reverse strand, counting down.
AAAATTATTGAATCATATATTTGAACCAGGTTTTAATTACGCAGCGGTATTTTATAGATCAGGCGCAAACTCTCCGTGGTCCAGTAAAACTAAAGATATTTTAGATTCATGCATAGATTTTTCATCATATGAAATTGAGAGATTCTCTCTTTTTAAGATAAATAAAAAATACAAAAAGAAAATATTGCCTGATTATGATCCTATGATTGAAATATTAATTTCATCTAAAAGTATGATTAATAAATATTTTGATCAAAATAAAAAAATAAATAAAAACAACTTTAAATATATTCCGATAAAACAATTATCTTTAGCTAATAAAAATATGGGATTAGCGATGAGTAATCCAGAAATTTTATATCTTGAAAAAATCTATAAAAGTTTAAAAAGGAATCCAACAGATGTTGAACTAATGATGTTCTCACAAATTAATTCAGAACATTGTAGACATAAAATATTTAACTCTACTTTTCATATAGATAATAAAAAAATGAATAAGACATTATTTCAAATGATCAAGCATACGAATACAAACAATAATAAAGATATTGTATCTGCATACAGTGATAATTCATCAATTATAAAAGGGAGAACACTCAATGAATTAACTATTAATAATAAAAGAAAATATCAAATAAAAAAATCTCCAGAAAATTATATAATTAAAGCTGAA
>CBFHLA010000004.1:249-11429 GCA_965656575.1 Gammaproteobacteria bacterium | reverse complement strand
TCAATGAATTAACTATTAATAAAAAAAGAAAATATCAAATAAAAAAATCTCCAGAAAATTATATAATTAAAGCTGAAACGCATAATCATCCAACTGCTATTTCTCCTTATTCAGGTGCTGCAACGGGCTCAGGTGGAGAAATTAGAGACGAAGGAGCTACAGGTAGAGGCTCGACTCCAAAAATTGGCTTTTGTGGATATACATTATCAAATTTAAATATTCCGAACGCTTCAAAAATATGGGAAAAAAATTCATTTAAATATCCAACAAGAATAAAAAATTCTTTTGAAATAATTATCGAAGCTCCAATTGGAGCCGCAAGATATAATAATGAATTTGGTCGTCCAAATATATTTGGTTATTTCAGAACCTATGAACAAAAAAGAATAGACCAAAGCAAAGATTCTATTTACGGCTATCACAAACCCATAATGATAGCTGGTGGGATAGGATACATTAATAATAAATATACACATAAGAATAAACTTAAAGACGGGGATATTATTGCTATCCTTGGAGGACCCTCCTTTAGAATTGGTATCGGTGGGGGGGCAGCATCTTCAATGCAATCTGGGACCAGTGATATCGATCTAGATTATGCTTCTGTGCAACGCGATAATGCAGAAATTGAGAGAAGATGCCAAGAAGTAATCAATGCATGTACGTACAAACACAACAACCCAATTGTTAGTATTCATGATATTGGAGCTGGCGGTTTATGTAATGCTGTACCTGAGATTGTAAATGATTCAAAAATGGGAGCTAGGGTTTATCTTGATGATGTAGATGTTGCAGAACCTAATATGTCTTCACTTGAGATATGGTGTAACGAATCTCAAGAGCGTTATGTTTTAATAATTAGTAAAGAAAATTTAGATGAATATAAAAATATATGTATACGAGAAAATTGTCCAACTTACATTATAGGAAATGTCACAGCTAAAAAGCATCTGAAAGTTTCTCATCAAAATGATACACCTATTGATCTACCTATGAAGTTTCTTCTTGGCAAACCGCCGATAGTTCCGATTGAGATTAAAAAAAGTAAAAATATAAAACATAATAATAATTTTTCATATCCATCTATTAAAGAGTCGGTCAAGCATGTTCTCCAGCTACCTTGCGTATCTGACAAAGGTTTTTTAATTACGATAGGTGATAGATCAGTAACTGGGTTAGTTTCAAGGGATCAGTTGATTGGCCCTGAACAAGTTCCAGTTTCAAACATTGCAATTACAAAATCAGATATTAATTCAAATTATGGTCAAGTTTTAACAGTAGGAGAAAAGCCAAATGTTGCAGCTTTAGACGCTGAAGCGTCAATTGATATGGCTTTTGGTGAAATAGTAACAAATATAGCATCAGCGTATATAAAAGATATAAAGAGAATTAAATTATCAGCTAATTGGATGGCTAACTCATCTGATAAAATTGAATTGTCTCAACTTTATCAGTCAGTTAAAAGATTGAGCTCTCTTTGTAGACAATCTGGAATGATTATTCCTGTTGGCAAAGATTCATTATCTATGTCTACTAAATGGAAAGAAAGAAAACAAAAGGAAGTTAAAAGCCCAGTAAGCTTAGTCTTATCAGCATTTGCATCTATTGATAACATAAATACATATGTTACGCCAAGAACAGAATTGAACTCTGATTTATATTTAATTGATCTCGGAGATAATCATAATAGAATGGGAGGGTCTGCTCTTGATCAAGTATGTAATATTACTCAAAATGAGCCACCAAAAATTAACAATTTAGAAAGTGTAATTAATTATTTTAAATTTACTCAAGAGTTGTTAAGAAATAATTTAGTAAATGCATATCATGACAAATCTGATGGAGGATTAATTACAACTATTATTGAGATGGGCTTCGCATCAAATATGTCTATTAAGCTAAAAAAGTGTAACCTTAAAAGTAATGATGCTATTAGATATCTATTTAATGAGGAATTAGGCGGTGTTTATGCAGTTTCAAGAAGTAATAAAAAGCAATTTCTTAATATAGCTAAGAAATATAGGCTAGATCAATTTGTGTCCAATATCGGAATTATTAAAAAAGAAGAAAATCCATTGTTGGATATTTCTGAATATAATTATGTTGATTCATTGTGTAATCTTCGGAAATCATGGAGTGAGCTATCCCATCTAATTCAATCAAATCGGGATAATAAGAAGACAGCACTACAAGAATATAAATCAAAAATCCAATCACATAAAAATGTCTCAAAATATATTCATTCAGAATTGTCTTTCAAATTAAAAGATGTAAGCAAGAAGTATTTGAATATAAAATCTAAACCTAAAATTGCAATTTTTAGAGAGCAGGGAGTTAACGGTCACAAAGAGATGGCCAATGCATTTAAATATGTTGGCTTTGATGCGTACGATGTAAATACAAATGATATTATCAATGATCCTGACATCCTTAATGATTATAGAGGTCTAGTTGCATGCGGTGGATTCTCATACGGTGATGTACTAGGAGCTGGGCGTGGTTGGGCTAATAAAATTATTCACAACCAAGATGCATACAAAACATTATCTAGATTTTTTAAAGCTAAAGATAAATTCACACTTGGTGTATGTAATGGCTGTCAAATGTTATCAAATCTAAAAGAAATAGTTCCTGGATCTGCTCACTGGCCTGAGTTTGTCATTAATAACTCTAATCAGTTTGAATCTAGACAGGTTTTAGTAAAGATTCCTAAGAGTAATTCAATTTTATTTAATGACATGCATAATTCAATTATTCCAATAATCGTATCGCATGGAGAAGGTAAGATATCTATAACAAATTCTAAAAATCTAAAAAAAATTACAATGTCATATGTTGATAATTATGGTAACAAAACAAAAGACTATCCTTTTAATCCAAATGGATCGACTGATGGTGCTACAGGATTTTGTAATATTGATGGTAGAATTAATATTATGATGCCTCATCCAGAACGCTTGCTACATCTTAATAATTTTTCATGGGCACCATCTGATTGGAAAATATCACCATGGTTAAAATTATTTGTAAATGCAAGGGAATGGGTGGATCATGTCTAAATATTGTCTGAAAGAAAACAATGTAACCGATGAAAAGCTCTTTAAACAAAGAAGAGCTATTATAAAATCATCAATTGCTTTCACATTTTTAACAATTTCTAATCTACTTTATTCAAATTCAAGGACCTTGTCTTTTTCAAAAGATTTGAAATATAGTACAAATGAACAGACAAACACAATCAAACAAATCACTTCATACAACAACTTTTATGAACTTGGAAGCGGTAAAAGAGACCCGATGATAAATGCAGATAAACTTAATACAGATAACTGGAAAGTCACTATTGATGGCGAAGTAGAAAATAAATTTATACTAGATACCGAAGACATTATAAATAAATTTCCTCTTGAAGAACGTATATATCGCTTAAGATGTGTTGAAGCATGGTCTATGGTTATACCTTGGATCGGTTTTGAATTAAATCATCTTATAAAACTGGCGAAACCTACGCATAAAGCGAAATATATTTCATTTGAATCAGTTTATGATCCTGATAATCTTCCTGGACAAAAAAGAGATATTTTAGCATGGCCATACAGGGAAGGATTAAGACTAGATGAAGCTAGGAATCCTCTAACGATTCTGTCTGTTGGTTTGTATGGTCGTATTTTACCAAACCAAAACGGTAGTCCAATACGATTAGTAGTTCCATGGAAGTATGGATTTAAGAGTATTAAATCAATTAAAAAAATTAGTTTTGTTGAAAAAATGCCGGAAACATCTTGGAATATTGAAGCACCAAAAGAATATGGCTTTTATTCTAATGTAAATCCTTATGTATCTCATCCTAGATGGAGTCAAAAAAGAGAGAGAAGAATTGGTGAGTTTAGAAAAAGAGATACACTAATGTACAATGGCTATGCAGAACATGTCGCCCATTTATATGAAGGAATGGACTTGAAAAAATATTTCTAATACTGTGATAACTTTTTTTCTAACACCTTTGGCTTTGTTAATATCATATATATATTTTAATGACGAAATTTTTAATAAATTAAATTATTTCATATCATCAACAGGATATTTAGCTTTAATTTATCTTACGGTCGTATTATTAATTCCTCTCCTTAAATTTAAAAGCATATTACTGAATGCACGTTCGATAGGTTTAGCATCTTTTTATTTCTCACTATTACATTTTTTAATTTATATTATTGATAACAATATTGATTTAACTATCCTTGCAGATGACTTTACATATAGAAACTATATTCTATCAGGGTATATTGCTTTATTATTATTTATACCTATGTACCTAACATCATTTAATTTTATAAAAGAAAAAATACCTAATTGGAAGAAGATTCATAAAATTATTTATATTATTTATTTGGTATCCTTGCTGCATATATATTTCATTATCAAAGCAGATTATTTATATTTATTCATTTTTATAATGATATTCTTATCAATAGTTATGTTTAAATTATTTCTGAATAAAAAAATATGAATCGAAGAGAATTTTTACAAATGATGGCAGCAGCATATCTTGTTAGCTTTTCCGATAAATCATCGTCAAAGAATTTAATTGATTATAATTTTCCATTTACTTCAGATCTTCGCTTATTACACATCACTGATACACACGCTCAACTAGCTCCAACATATTTTAGAGAACCTAATATTAATCTTGGTACAGGAAAAAATAGAAATGTTCCTCCGCATATTGTTGGGGATGAATTTCTTAAATATTATTCTTTAGATGGAGACTTTAATGAATACGTATATTCATACATGCGATTCAACGAACTTGCTGAGAGATTCGGTAAATTTGGTGGTTATGCGCATCTTAAAACTATTATCGACAAATTAAGAGGGGAAGCAAATGGTAACTCGTTGCTGTTAGACGGTGGAGATACCTGGCAAGGTTCCGCCATTTCTCTATTCGAGTCAGGTATGGACATGGTAGAAGCATCGAATATCCTAGGTGTAGATATTATGACAGGTCATTGGGAATTTACCTTTGGAGAGAGCCAGTTCAAGAAAAATATTAAAAAATTCAATGGTGAATTTGTAGCAAACAATGTCTTTCTCAATGATGAGGCAATATTTAATGATGTACCGTCATATGATGATGAAAATCATTTCCAAAAACCTTATACAATTAGAGAAATTAAAGGAAATCGTATTGCTATAATAGGACAAGCATTTCCTTATACTCCAATAGCAAATCCCTCTAGATACGTTTCTAATCTTACATTTGGAATAAGAGAGCAGGAGCTTCAAGATACAATAGACAAAATTAAAGCCAAATATGATCCTTCATTGATAGTAGTGCTGTCTCATAATGGAATTGATGTTGATAAGAAACTAGCAAGCAGAGTATCAGGAATTGATATTATTCTCGGAGGCCACACACATGATGCAGTTCCAAGACCAATCATAATCAAAAATAATGACGGAAAAACTCTTGTACTTAATTCTGGATGCAATGGAAAATTTTTATCTATGATAGATATAACTTTTTCAGGAAAATCATATACATACAATTATAAATTACTCCCAATACTATCTAATAGTATTAATCCAGACATCAAAATGCAGTCTTATATAGATAAAATATCAAAACCTTACAAACATCTTCTATCTGAGATAGTTGGCTATGCAGATGATACCTTGTATAGAAGGAGTAATTTCAATGGTACATTTGATGATCTTTTGTGCGACTCTATGAATACTGTCTTAAATACGGAGATTTCTCTCAGCCCAGGATTCAGGTGGGGTCCATCTATTACTCCAAATCAACCTATTACGATGTGTGATATTTATAGTCATACAGCCATTACTTATCCGAATACATATACGAGATCTATGACAGGTGAAACTATTAAGAATATCTTGGAAGACGTGGCAGATAATATCTTTAACACTGATCCATATTTGCAGCAGGGTGGAGATATGGTTAGAACAAGAGGAATTAAATATTCTATTAACCCTAGGAATGCAATGAATAATAGGATAGAAAACCTAAAACTTAACAATGGTATAGAGATTAAACCTAATTCAGAATATAAAGTAAGCGGCTGGGCTAGTGTTAATAACATTGAAGAGGGTAAACCAATTTGGGATATCACTAAAGAATATCTAAAATCTATTGGTACATACAATGTAGATAATAAAGAGAAGGTAAAAATCACAAATGAGGACAGCAATATTGGCATTGAAACTTAGACAAAAAACACTGATGGTGGTAAAATTTTCATGCTGAATTACATTAATGGAGAACACTATGTTTAGTATGGATATGAAAATTGCTGGATTTGACGATGATTTAAACGAGGCAATGAAAAATGAGATTAAAAGACAAGAAGAGCATGTTGAATTAATTGCATCTGAAAATTATGCAAGCCCTAGAGTTCTTGAGGCCCAAGGGTCCCTTATGACTAATAAATATGCGGAAGGATATCCAAGAAAGAGATACTATGGCGGCTGTGAAAACGTTGATGTTGCAGAACAGCTCGCAATTGATAGATTGAAAGAATTATATGGAGCTGACTATGCAAATGTGCAACCTCATTCTGGCTCTCAAGCTAATGCGGCAGTTTATCTTGCACTATTGAATCCAGGGGATACGATTTTAGGTATGTCATTAGATGCTGGCGGACACTTAACACATGGTGCAAAAGTAAATTTCTCCGGAAAGATATTTAATGCAGTTCAGTATGGAATTGATGAAAATGGTTTAATTGATTATGACGAAGTAGAAAGACTTGCAAATGAGCACAAACCAAAAATGCTTATTGGCGGTTTCTCAGCTTATTCTCAAGTTATTGATTGGGAAAGAATGGCTAACATAGCTAAATCTGTTGGAGCATATTTTCATGTAGATATGGCCCATGTATCAGGTTTAGTTGCTGCAGGTTTATATCCAAATCCTGTTCCTCATGCAGATGTAGTTACATCTACAACTCACAAAACTTTAAGAGGACCTAGAGGTGGAATAATTATCTGCAAATCAAATGAAGCGTTAGAAAAGAAATTTAATTCATTAGTATTTCCTGGAACACAAGGCGGACCATTAATGCATGTCATTGCCGCTAAAGCTGTAGCATTCAAAGAAGCATTACAACCTGAGTTCAAAGAATATCAGCAACAAGTTATAAACAATGCTAATGTTCTTGCTCAAACTATGATTGATCGTGGTTTTGAAGTTGTCTCAGGTGGAACTAAAAACCATTTAATGCTTGTAAGTCTTGTTAAGCAAGGGTTAACCGGTAAGGCTGCAGATGCTGCACTTCATAGCGCTAATATAACTGTGAATAAAAACTCTGTACCAAATGATCCACAGTCACCTTTTGTGACTAGCGGAATCAGACTTGGAACCCCAGCGATTACGACTCGCGGTTTCAAGGAAACAGAAACTAAAATACTAGGTAACTTAATTTGTGACGTACTTGAAAATATGGAAAATGAAGCTGAGATTAAAAAAATAAAAGATAAAGTTCTTAATCTATGTTCTCAATTTCCAGTATATTCATCTAGTAAACAAGCTGTAGCTTAGAGAAATTTATGCGCTGCCCATTTTGTGGTTCAGCAGAAACAAAAGTCATAGACTCGCGCTTCAATGAAGACTCTTATTCTGTTAAACGAAGAAGAGAGTGCTTAAATTGCCAAGCTAGATTCAATACTCTAGAAACATCAGAACTTAGTTATCCTAGGGTGATTAAATCTGATGGTTCTAGCGAGTTATTTAATGAAACAAAAATTCGAAGAGGCATAAACCGTGCTTTCGAAAAAAGAAAAATTACTATAGATGACATTGATGAACTTATACAAAAAGTTCTTACAAAATGTTCTCAGTATCCAAATAAGGAAATATCTTCAAAAATTATTGGCGAAACAATAATGAATGAAATTATAATAGTTGATCAAGTTGCTTACTTGAGATTTGCTTCGGTTTATTTAAGATTTGCTAACGTTAACTCATTTACTAAAATTATTGAAAATCTAGAAAAACAACCTTCACCAGAAATGATTAAAAATCAAAAAAAAATAAAAATTGATGAATAAAGAACAAGATATAAAGTATATGAATATTGCGATAGAGGAAGCAAAAAAAGGCAGATATCGTACACACCCTAATCCTTTGGTGGGAGCAGTTGTTGTAAAGAATAATAAAATAATCAGCAAAGGCTATCATAAAAAATTTAGAGATAAGCATGCAGAGCAGGATGCAATAGATAAAGCCAAGGAATCTATTGAAGGTTCGACTTTATATGTGACTTTAGAACCGTGTCATCACCACGGTAATACTCCTCCGTGCGTTGACGCTATTATTAAAAATAAAATATCTCGTGTTGTTATAGCTTCAACTGACCCAAATCCGCTTGTTAATGAACAGAGTATAAATAAATTGAGAAATAATAAAATTACCGTCACAACAAATGTTTGCGAAGAGGAGGCTAAAGAACTAAATAAATCATTTTTCTATAAGTATAAGTTTAATAAACCATATATTAGATTAAAATTAGCGGTCTCTATTGATGGTAAAATAGCCAATCAACAAAAAGAAAGTAAGTGGATTACGTCAAACCAATCAAGAAGGTTCGTGCAAGAACTAAGAGCAGAAGTTAATGCAATCCTTACAACTAGCAGTACTGTTCTTAATGATGATCCAAAAATGAATATTAGAGATGAAAAACTACTAAAAAATTTAGCCAGCCAACCTGCATTAATTCTTATTGATAGAAATCTTTCTGTGCCACCAACATCAAATATATTTAAAGCTAATCGGCTAGTAATTATCATCACTAATATAGATAATTCAACCAATGCTCCGATTAGGATATATAATGATAATGTTGTAATAAAATATGTTAAAACAATTGATAGTAAAATTGTATTGAAAGATATATATAATATAGCAAAAATGTATAACTTAGATGACATACTTGTTGAATGTGGAAGCTCTTTTTCAGGAACCTTGTTAACAGAAGATGCCGTTGATGAACTTTTATATTTTGTCGCACCAAAAATTTTAGGAAATCAATCAATATCTTTTTCAGGGATAGCGCCAATAAATAAATTAAAAAATAAAAAAACTTATAAAATTAAAAATATCAAATCATATAAAAATGATTTATATCTAGATATGAGAAGAGGATAATGTTTACAGGAATCATTGAAACTTTAGGTAAAGTATCTGCAGTTAAAAATAGTGGAAAATCATCTCTCATTGATATTCTAATTAAAAATACAAATTATTCTTTAGGTGACAGCATATGTGTGAATGGTGTATGTCTAACAATTGATAATATTGAAAATGATAAATACTCTTTTACAGTATCTCCTGAAACTAATCATAGAACTAATCTAAAATATCTCTCTAATGATCAAGAAGTAAATATTGAAACTTCATTGACGATAAATAAACTAATAAGCGGCCATCTTGTTCAAGGGCATGTTGATGGGATCGTAAAAATAATTAGAATCCAAGAAATAGATGCTTCTTGGAATATTAGATTTCAAATAGAGCCTGGTTTATCAAAATATATAATTAAAAAAGGATCGGTTACGCTTGATGGAGTAAGTTTGACAGTTAATGATGTATCTAATTTAGAATTTAGTGTTATGATTATTCCTCACACATACCAGAATACTATCTTTAAGTCATATGTTGTAGGTGATGAAATTAACATTGAATTAGATATGTTAGCAAAATATATAGAAAAGTTAGGCAATTATAATGATTAACACTACTGATGAAATAATAGAGTCAATTAAAAAAGGTGAAATGGTCATTATCATGGATGATGAAAACAGAGAGAACGAGGGAGATCTCGTTATGGCATCAGAATTTGTTAATGCCTCAGATATAAATTTTATGGCATCAAAAGGAAGAGGTTTAATTTGTTTGACTCTGACAGAATCAAGATGTAAATCACTTGGCTTATCATTGCTCAAGCAAAAAGGTAGCGAAACTTCCAAAGAAACAAACTTCACTGTCTCTATTGATGTTATCAAAGGTGTGACGACTGGCATATCAGCATCAGACAGGGCAAAAACAATACAGGCTGCGGTTAAAAAAAATGCAAAGCCATCACATTTTGCTCAGCCTGGACATATATTTCCAATAATGGCTAAAAATGGCGGAGTCTTGAACCGTGCCGGACACACTGAAGCTGGCTGCGATCTAGCTAGACTTGCTGGATTAGAGGCATCATCTGTAATTGTTGAAATTCTTAATGAAGATGGAACAATGGCTAGAAAAAAAGATCTTATCAAGTTTGCAACTAAACATAAGCTTAAGATTGGAACAATCGAAGATCTTATCAAATATAGAATTTCTAATGAAAAAACTGTACAGAGAGTTAGTCAACAGAATATAAAAACTAAACATGGTATTTTCACTTCTATATTCTACAAAGATATTCTTACAGAAAATATACATTTTGTTCTTATAAAAAATAAAATATCTCCAGAAAAAATCACTCTAACTAGAGTTCATGTACAAAACACATTAACCGATACTGTAGGTCTTATTTCTCCAAGCAGCTGGCCTCTCGACGATGCTTTAAAAAAAATAAGTAAATCCAAGCAAGGAGCATTGGTATTCATAACAAATACTATGTCTGAAGCAGACACATCAAATATTGAGACTATCCAACAAAAGAAATCAAACAAAGGCGTTTATGAAGACTATCGAACTGTAGGAATTGGCGCTCAAATACTTAATGATATAGGAGTAAGAAAGATGAATCTTATGAGCGCACCTAAAAAATATCATGGGATTAATGCATTCGGATTAGAAGTAATAAAACATATAACTAAATAAGATGACATCCATTACTGAAGACATAAATAATCTTATCTCTCATGATAAATCATTAGCCAAGTATGAGTTATTTGATCTTGATGCATCAAATAATAAAAGTATTAATTTTGAGATAATTATAGTTCATTCAAGCTATAACGATAAACTAAACGAAAGCTTGCTAAATGGATATCTTAATGCGCTTGGAACTAAAAATTATCAAGGGAATATAGCTAAAGTAAAAATTCCAGGTGGTGCGTTTGAACTACCTTTATTAACAGAAAAAATAATTAAAAAATACCAACCTCAAATTTGTCTCGTTATAGGTTGTATAGTAAAAGGCGATACAAAACATTATGATTTCTTA
>CBFHLA010000004.1:0-239 GCA_965656575.1 Gammaproteobacteria bacterium | reverse complement strand
TACAAACGCCATAAGCAATCTATCAATGCAAACTAAGATTCCAATTTTGAATGGAGTATTAACGGTTGAGACTAAACAGCAGGCTGTTGACAGAGTAGGGGCAAAATTAAATAAAGGTTTAGAGTATGCGATGGTAACATTAGATACTCTGGAGTTTTTAAATAAGCATGATAGCAAATAAGAAATACAAGCCACAACTAATTGCACGAGAATCTGCTGTAAAGATATTATATCAAATG
>CBFHLA010000003.1:26180-41258 GCA_965656575.1 Gammaproteobacteria bacterium | reverse complement strand
CGTAAAAGCAATCAAATGAATATCTTTAATACTTAAAGAATTCCTCTCCAATAATATATTCAGTAGCGGTATAAATTTTTTGACGTGATCTCTTGAAGCTAATTCAGGAACTATACCTCCGTATTGAGCATGAATTTCATGCTGTGAACTGGTAATGTGATCTAAAACTTTTCCATTTGGATTGACAATAGCTAATCCAGTGTCGTCACAAGAAGATTCAATTCCAAGGGTAATCATAGGCGTATTATAAGTTAAAACTTGCTTTATAAACAATATCAAGTAAGATTACGCAATATTTAAATAATTAAGGATTTATATGCCAAGTGTACAAGTAAGAGATAACGAACCTTTCGAAATAGCGCTAAGACGATTCAAAAGAGGTTGCGAAAAAGCAGGTATCTTAACAGAAACACGCAGAAGAGAATTTTATGAGAAGCCAACAGCTATGCGAAAAAGAAAAATTGCAGCTGCAACTAAAAGATGTAAAAGAAAAGTTAGTATGGACACTCTCAGAAAAAAACCTCCGTACAAAAAATTCTAATTTCTAATGTCAAAATCAGCTATCAAAGATAGTATCCAGAGTGATCAGATAAAGTTCTTAAAAGACGGGAATAAAGAAGATTCCTCAACTCTCAGATTTGCTCTCTCTTTTCTTAACAAAGAAGAGAAAGATAAAAAAATTGAACTTGATGATTCTGGAGTTGTTAAGATATTAAAGTCCATTATTAAAAGAAATCAAGATTCATACAATCAATTCATCGAAGCAAATAGACAAGAATTAGCAGACAAAGAAAAAAAAGAGATGGCACTTATAAGTAAATACTTACCCGAAGTTCTCGGAGAAGAGGAAACAGAAAACATAGTTAAAAAAGCGATTGAGAATCTTGAGATTTCTTCTATGAAAGAAATGGGGAAAGCTATGAGTTCAATTAAAAATAACCATGGTGATAATATTGATATGTCACTCGTCAGCATACTCATTAAGAAACTTTTAAAGTAATCCTTATTTCACAAATATCGCTAAATAGTAATAAGTCTTGTATAATCCCACCATGGATAAAAATCTTCAGTTTGTAGAAATTAAAAGGATGGACCCTGATGTAATTTCACCAACAAAAAGAAAAAAAAATTATAAAGAGATCTATGGTCATTACAGCAGCCAGATAGCTGCTGAACAATCTGGCCGCTGTATCGAATGCGGTAATCCATATTGTGAGTGGAAATGTCCCGTACACAATTATATTCCTCAATGGCTCAAGCTCATATCTGAAAATAAATTATTCGAAGCTGCAGATTTATCTCATCAAACAAATTCTCTTCCTGAAATATGCGGCAGAATATGTCCTCAAGACAGGCTATGTGAAGGTGCATGTACATTGAATGATGGTTTTGGCGCTATAACAATTGGTAGCATTGAAAAATATATAACAGATGAAGCTATCAATCAGGGCTGGAAACCAAATATTTCAAACATAAAAAAAAATAAATATAAAGTTGGAATTATTGGGGCTGGTCCCGCGGGGCTTGCTTGTGCTGATGTACTTGTTAGAAATGGATTTAATCCTATTATTTATGATAAGTATGAAGAAATTGGCGGTTTACTTACATTTGGAATTCCTCCATTTAAACTTGAAAAAGAGATTGTTAAACAGCGAAGGAAAATTCTTGAAGATATGGGAGTAAAGTTTGTGCTTAATACAGACGTTGGTAAAGATATTAGTTTTGAAAAGTTTCAGAATATGTTTGATGCTGTCTTCCTTGGAATGGGAACTTACACATATATGAAAGGAGGTTTTCCCGGGGAAGATTTAGAGCATGTTTATGATTCACTGCCCTATTTGAATTCAAATATCAGAAATGTCATGAAAACTAAAAATGATGAATTTATAAACCTAAAAGGTAAAACAGTTATGGTGCTTGGTGGAGGCGATACTGCAATGGATTGTAATAGAACTGCATTGCGACAAGGTGCAAAAAAGGTATATTGTGCCTACCGTAGAAATGAATCTAATATGCCTGGTTCCAAAAGAGAAGTAAAAAATTCAAAAGAGGAAGGCGTTGAATTCTTATGGAATATGCAGCCAATAGAAATTATAGGTGATGACAAAGTTTCTGCTGTCAAATTTGTGAAAACCAAGCTTAAAAAAACTGACATTAGAGGTAGAGAAGTTCCAGTGATAGTTCCTAATAGTGAAAAGATCATCAAATGTGATACTGTAATTCTTGCATTTGGATTTAGACCTAATCCACAAAAATGGTTCAAAAAAAATAAAATTAAAACAGATGAAATTGGAAGAGTTAAAGTCAACTCAATAAAATACCCTCATCAAACAGATAATCCAAAAATATTTTCAGGCGGAGATATGGTTCGAGGGTCAGATTTAGTTGTTACTGCAGTTTTTGAAGGTAGGAGTGCTGCTAAAGGGATAATAGATTATATAAGTGATAAAAATAAATGAGTTCAAGTAAGCATCTGCTTATTAAGAGTATTCATCATGAAAAAGTTGATAGGACGCCCATATGGATAATGCGCCAGGCGGGTAGATATTTACCGGAATATATCAAAACAAAAAATAAAGCTGGTGGCTTTATGGGACTAATTAGAAATCCAGAGCTTGCTTGTGAAGTTACTCTTCAACCATTGAAAAGATATCCGCTTGATTCTGCGATTCTATTTTCTGATATTCTTGTGGTCGCCGATATGTTTAATATGAATCTTAGATTCGAAGACAAGAAAGGTCCTGTTTTTGATAAGCCATTAAGAAGTGAAACTGATTTCAATAATTTACCTACTGAGCTTGATTTATCAAAACTATCTTATGTGAATGAGACGATAAAGAATATTAAAACAGAACTTAATGATTCTCTCCCACTCATTGGATTTATCGGGAGTCCTTGGACAGTTGCTACGTATTTAATTGAGGGTAACTCTACAAAAAAATTTACATATATCAAAAATATGATGCATGAAAATAGTAATCTTCTCGACAAAATATTAGATATGATTACTAGAGGCAGTATTCATTATGTTAATGAACAAATTAATCAAGGTGTTGATGCATTTATGATTTTTGATACTTGGGGCGGACTCCTCTCTAAAAATGATTACTATAATTATTCATTGAAATACATTGAAAAAATTATTTCGTCAACAAATCGTCACGATATACCTATAATCTACTATAGTAGAAGTAATACGAATTTTGAAAGTTTGAAAAATATGGGTATAGATTGTGTAGGTATTAGCTCTGATAATAACTTGGGTGATATTTATAATTTATTTGATCAGAAAATAGCTTTACAAGGTAATTTAAACACAGAGGTTCTTAAACAGGAAAATTCTGTAATTAAAAAAGAGATTAATAAAACCTTAAAAAGTTTTCCAAATGATACTGGGCATGTCTTCAATCTAGGGTCCGGGATAACTCCTGATATACATCCAGATAAAGTAGCCTTCTTAATTGATCAAGTAAATGAAATAAGTTCTAAATGAATAAAAAAATTTTTCTAATAGGTTCGATGGGTTCTGGAAAATCTACCATAGGCAGACTATTAGCAAAAAAACTTAATCTCCCTCATTATGACTTAGATACAATGATTGAAAAACAGCAAGAAAAAACAATTTCAGAAATTTTCCAAACATATAATGAGGAATATTTTAGAGATCTTGAGTCGGAGGCTCTAGCAAAATATTCTATGTTAGAAAGTTTTGTAATCTCTACAGGCGGCGGGACTGTTCTTAGAGAAGAAAATCAAAAAATATTTAATATTGGGTTTGTAGTATATCTAAGTATTTCATTGGACGCACAATATCATAGAATTAAAAATAGAACACATAGACCGCTGGTAGCGAATAAGGACATAAAGACTACAATTAAAAACCTAGATGATATAAGAGGAAAAATATATCAAAAAGTTTCTAATGTTGAAGTGGATGTTTCAAATCTAGACAAAGAAGATGTAATATCTAATATTATAAATAACCTGCACTGAAATCTAATGAAGAAAATAATCCTAGAGATATCTGAAAAAAAAATACCTATTTGTATAGGCGAAGGTCTTCTTCAAAGTTTTAATGCATCGAAATATGTAAAAAATAGAGATGTACTGATTATAACTAATACTACTGTTGGTAAACTTTATCTAAATAGAACAAAAAAACTCTTTTCTAAATTCAAAGTTAATTCGTTGGTTCTTCCAGACGGAGAGAAATATAAAAATATAAATACACTCAATAAGATTTATGATTTCTTAGTAAAAAACCATTATGACAGATCCTTAACTATTGTTGCTCTTGGCGGAGGTGTCATAGGAGACATGACAGCTTTTGCGGCAGATACATATATGAGAGGTGTTTCGCTGATACATATTCCTACAACACTATTATCACAGGTTGATTCCTCTATAGGAGGTAAGTGCGGAATTAATCATACATTAGGTAAGAATCTAATAGGCTCATTTAAGCATCCTGAACTTGTTTTAATAGATCCAAAAGTTTTGAAGTCATTACCACAAAGAGAGTTTTTAGCAGGTATGGCAGAAGTTATAAAATATGGACTAATAAGAAACAAAATATTTTTTAATTTTTTAAATAATAATCATAGAAAAATATATAAGTTTGATAGCGAGTGTATTACAAAAATGATTACTACTTGTGTACAAACTAAATCACAAATTGTAAAAGAGGATGAATTAGAAGGTGGTATTAGAGCTTTACTTAACTTTGGACATACATTTGGTCATGCAATTGAGGCATCAAAAAACTACAAAGGTATTCTTCATGGTGAAGCGGTTAGTGTAGGCATGAATATTGCGGCTGCAATATCAGCTGATCAAAACTTTTTGACTGATGAACAATATTGCGAAATTGAAGATATGTTATTGAGGCTCGGTCTACCAACTATGATTCCAAAAAATGTTACACCGTCAAATATAATGAAACATTTAGGTCATGATAAAAAGAAATTATCAGGAAAGAATAGATTTATACTTTTGAAGAATATCGGTGCAGCATTTATCACTAATAAACTAGAAAATAAATATCTAAAAGATTTATCCAAAAACTTCATCAGTTAATCCTAAAATAAATATTTATGGTAATATGTCCATACTATGAATAACGGACATAATTCAAAAAATACCATGTATTCTCCTACTTTTGAAAGGGATAATTGTGGCTTTGGACTTATAGCAAACATGGATGATAAACCATCAAGCTGGATAATTGACACAAGCATAGAGGCATTAAATAGACTTAAGCATAGAGGCGCGGTGTCTGATGATGGTAAATCAAGTGATGGATGCGGACTATTAATAAAAAAACCAAATGAATTTCTCCATTTTTGTGCAGAAGAAATGGGTATTGAACTCAGAAAAAATTATGCATTTGGAACAATATTTTTGCCTAGAAATAAAACTAAGCATAAAAAAATCAAAGAGACATTTTTCTTCCAAATAAAAAAATTAGGGATGGAAGTTTTAGGCTGGAGAAATGTACCAATAAATAAAAAGGTTTGTGGTGATGATGCTTTAACATCTCTTCCTGATATACAACAAATAATAATTTCTGGATCTGATGATTTACATGAAAATGAATTCGAAAAGAAACTATATATAGCAAGACTTCAGGTTGAGAAAATATTGAATGATCCTGATTTATACGTCTGCAGCATGTCATCTAAAGTAATATCGTATAAAGGTTTAATAGTATCTGAAAATATTCAAAAATTTTATCCAGATCTAGTTCACTCAAGAATGAAAACATCTTTGTGCGTGTTTCATCAAAGATTTTCTACGAATACATTACCTCAATGGAAACTAGCGCAACCATTTAGGCACTTAGCTCACAACGGTGAAATTAATACTATTCAAGGTAATAGACATTGGTACATGGCGAGAAGAAATAAACTTGATATAACAGATTTACCCGAACTTAATGATATGCATCCAGTTGTATCGATGAGTGATTCCGATTCCTATTCACTGGATAATATGCTTGAATACCTCCTGGCTGGTGATATGGGTATATTCAGAGCTATGCGTACTCTTGTTCCTCCAGCATGGCAAAATAATAATAAGATTGATAAAAAATTAAAAGCCTGCTTTGAATATCACTCAATGCACATGGAACCATGGGACGGGCCAGCAGGTATAGTACTTACAGACGGAAGATATGCGGCATGCGTACTAGATAGAAATGGTTTAAGGCCTGCAAGGTACATTATTACTAAAGACAGACATATAACACTTGCCTCCGAAGTAGGTGTGTATGACTATGACGACTCTGAAGTGTTACAAAAAGGTAGACTTGCTCCTGGTGATATGCTCGCTGTTGATACACTAAATGGCGAAGTGTTACTTTCAGACGATATTAATAAAATATTAAAAGACAGACATCCATATGATGAATGGCTGAATAAAAATTCTTTAAACTTAGGTGGATATGATTTAAAAAAAGAAAAGCCATTAAAATATAGCAATGAGGAGTTAATAGCATACAAAAAATTCTATGGAGTTTCTCTTGAAGAAGAAGTTGATGTAATACTTCCTCTTGCTAAACTGGCTGTCGAAGGAACTGGCTCAATGGGAGATGACACTCCAATGCCCGTATTATCGAAACAATCAAGATCTCTTTATGACTATTTTAGACAACAGTTTGCACAAGTAACTAATCCTCCAATTGACTCCCTAAGGGAAACCAGTGTCATGTCGCTTGAGACGTGTCTTGGTGTTGAGAGAAATCTCTTTGAAGAGTCATCTCTTCATGCTGGCAGACTAGTTTTAGATTCTCCAGTATTGTCTAATCAGGTATTTGAAAAAATAGTCAACTATAAGAAAAAAGGTTTTCCAAATGATACTCTAAGTCTTCACTATGATAATAATATTGATCTAGAAGAAGCTATTAATACAATCTGTGATAGAGCTGTAAGAAGTGTTAAGAAAAAAAATGTGCTGATTGTTTTATCTGATCAAAATCTAAACAAGGATCAACTTACTATTCCAGCTGCTATGGCAGTTGGTGCAGTTCATCATAGGCTTATTACTGAAGGGTTGCGATGTGATTGTAATATTATTGTCGAGACGGCATCAGCATGGAATTCACATCACTTTGCTGTGTTATTGGGTTATGGCGCATCTGCTATATATCCATATCTTGCATTTAATATTATTAATGATTTACTTGTGAGAAATAGTATTGATAAAAATGCTTACCCATCTCATGTCCAAAACTTTGTCAAAGGCATTAATAAAGGGTTATTGAAGATTATGTCTAAGATGGGGATTTCTTGTATTTCCAGTTATAGAGGTGCGCAACTGTTTGAAACTATAGGAATTAATTCTGATGTTATTGACCTTTGTTTTAGAAACAACATTTCAAGAATAGAAGGAGTAGGTTTCAAAGATATCGAAAATGACTTAGAAAAAAACAAAGCTTATTCTCTAAAAATATCTGAGGGCATCAATAAAGGTGGGCTTCTTAAATTCACAGCTGGAGGTGAATATCATGATTATAATCCAGATGTTGTTAAAACTTTACAGGCATGTGTAACCAGCGGTGAATATGAAGATTACAAAAAGTTCGCTTCATTAGTTAATTCAAGAGATCCAAGTTTTCTTAGAGATTTATTTAATGTTAAAAACAAAAAACCAATTCCTTTAGAACAGGTCGAATCTTCTAAAAAAATATTAAAAAGATTTGATACAGCTGGAATGTCTCTTGGTGCACTATCTCCAGAAGCTCATGAAGCTTTAGCTATTGCAATGAATACAATTGGAGGTCGATCTAACTCTGGTGAAGGCGGAGAAGATATTAAAAGGTATAACTCACCAAAAACATCTAAAATTAAACAAGTAGCCTCCGGTAGATTTGGAGTAACTCCTCATTACTTAGTAAATGCTGATGTAATACAAATAAAGATTGCTCAAGGAGCTAAACCAGGTGAAGGCGGGCAGCTGCCAGGTGATAAAGTCGATCAATATATTGCTAAACTCAGATATTCAGTACCAGGAGTTACACTAATTTCTCCACCACCTCATCATGATATTTATAGTATCGAAGACTTAGCTCAACTTATATACGATTTAAAACAGGTAAATAATAAAGCACTAATATCTGTTAAATTAGTATCACAAAAAGGAGTCGGAACTATAGCTGCTGGTGTAACGAAAGCATATGCAGATTTGATCACCATATCTGGATATGATGGAGGTACAGGAGCGAGTCCTCTTACGTCTGTAAAATATGCAGGTGCTCCATGGGAGATGGGTATTGCAGAAACACAACAAACCCTTATGCTTAATAAACTCAGACAAAAAGTACGAATACAAACTGACGGAGGTCTGAAAACTGGATTAGATGTCATTAAAGCTGCAATTTTTGGAGCTGAGAGTTATGGTTTTGGCACTTCAGTGATGGTAGCTTTAGGCTGTAAATATCTTCGTATATGTCATCTCAATAATTGTGCTACTGGTGTAGCAACTCAAAATAAACTTTTAAGGATGAAACATTTTTCAGGCAGTCCAGAGCGAGTAGTAAATTATTTTAAATTTATTGCACAGGATGTTAGAGAAATTATGGCGTCTATTGGCGTTAAGTCTATTGACGAACTTATAGGACAAACTCAATATTTATCCATAAGTAAAGGAGTTACTCAAAAACAGAAATCTTTAAGCCTTAAAAAAATGTTAACAATCTCAGATAAAAAATCACCGAAATATTGTAATGTGAAATCTAATAAACCATATGATAAAGGCATTCTTGCTAAGAGAATTCTTAAAGATTCAAAAGATGCAATATTGAATCGAAGGAGTAAAACTCTAAATTATGATATTAAAAATCTTGATCGATCTATTGGTGCAAGTTTATCTGGTGAAATTGCAAAATTATATGGAAATCACGGGCTTTCAAAAACACCAATAATCTTGAATTTAACCGGAACAGCAGGACAAAGTTTAGGAGTATGGAATGCAGGTGGAGTTGATATATATCTTACTGGTGATGCTAATGATTATGTAGGCAAAGGAATGTCAGGTGGAAAAATAATAATTAAGACATCAAAACATTTTAAAAAGATTGCTGATAAAAATAGCATAATTGGAAATACTTGTCTTTACGGTGCTACTGGAGGAAAAATGTATGCTGAAGGAAAAGCAGGTGAGCGATTTGCTGTTAGAAATTCAGGAGCAGTAGCTGTTGTAGAGGGAGCTGGAGATCATTGTTGTGAATATATGACCGGAGGTTGTTCAATAATATTAGGTGATGTTGGAAACAATTTTGGTGCTGGTATGACTGGTGGAGTAGCTTTTATATATGATAAAAACAAAACTCTTCATAAGAATATAAATGATACTTCCGTTGAGTATGTTGATTTATCAAACGCTGATAAAATTACCCTAAAATATTTCAAAACCATCATTAAAGACTATATTAAAGAGACAAACAGCATGAATGCAAAAGAGATAATGAAAAATTTAAATAATGAAATTAAACATTTTAAACTAATCAAGCCAATTAACGCGTCAATGGAAGACATTATAAAAAATACAATCAATAAAGTTGCTTAAAAATGGCAAGCATAGATAGAGCGTTTATTGATCAGGTTCTAGCATCTACAGATATTGTTGAGTTGATAAAAGAGAAAGTATCACTCTCAAAAAATGGAACGAATTATAAAGGCCTTTGCCCTTTTCATAACGAAAAAACTCCTTCTTTCAATGTTTCCTCAACGAAGCAGTTTTACCATTGCTTTGGTTGTGGCGCATCCGGAGATGCCATTAAGTTTTTGACAGAACATGATCATTTAACATTTATTGAAGCATTAAGTAAGCTTGCACAAGCAGCGAATCTTGAATTGCCGGATAGCACAAAAAAAAATGATTCATCCTATAACCTTTTTATATCAAATAAAAAAGCATCTGATTTTTATAGCAAGACATTAAAAACAAATAAAGAAGCTATGAGTTATTTATCAAAGCGTAATATCAGTGAAACTATGATAGAAACCTTTCAATTAGGATTAGCGAATGATAGTTGGGATGATCTATCCAAGATATTTTCTCAACTTAAGTTAATAGAAAATGCTATTGAGGCTGGCCTCTTGATTAAATCGAATAATAAAATTTATGATAGATTCAGAAATAGAATTATGTTCCCGATTAGAAATTCAACAGGAAACGTTATTGGTTTTGGAGGAAGAGTGTATAACAAACAAGATGGAGCTAAATACCTTAACTCTCCAGAGACTAAACTCTTTCATAAAAGTTATGAACTTTACGGATTATATGAAAGCAAGAAACACATTAATCAAGAAAATAAAGTTTTAATTGTTGAGGGATACACTGATGTGATTGGCCTTCATAATTCAGATATTAGAAATTGTGTTGCTACACTTGGTACAGCATTTACCAAATATCACTTTAAGAAAATAATAAGATATACAAATAATATTGTTTTTTGTTTTGATGGCGATACCGCGGGAAAATCTGCTGCATGGAAGGCTATTAACAATTGTTTGCCTGAATTAAAGGATGGAATACAGATATATCTTATCTTTCTGCCTGAAGGAAGTGACCCCGACACATATGTACATGAAGAAAAAGATATGTTTTTAAACTTAATAGATGACGCAATGCCTTTATCAGAATATATTGTTCAATCACTTAAGGTGGGTCTTAATATCAGTACTGTTGAGGGGCGCACAACATTTTCTTTGAATGCTAAAAAATTAATTGATCAGATGCCGAATATCACGTATACGGCTATTTTAAAAGATGAACTTGAAAATATAGGTGGGAGTCTAATAAGTAGTAACCCATCTCCTAGTTTAGATAAAAAGAAGATAGAACATACTGATGAAAGTAACTTTGATATTAAAGAAATTACCTTGATGAATTTATTGCTTGAATATCCAAACTTACTTAAAGAAAGTGCTTATTCAGATTACATATCCAATGATATATTAAAAGAAATATATTTATCAGCATTAGAAGGAAGAAAAATAAATGAAGCTTTTAAGGCAGTAAATCTTATTAATCAATATCCTGAAAATCACATTATACATAAAATAATTACGATGGACTCTAATGAAAAATCTGAGGATTCTGCAAAATTGACTATTAATGAAATTATTGATCAGCTTAAGAAGAATTCGGATGAAAAAGTTTATTTTGATCTGCTTAATAGATATTCAACAGGGCAACAGTTGACACAAGACGAACGAGAATTTATTAAAAACTTCAAAAAATAAAGCGTAAATCAGTATATATAATATTAATACTCTTTACTCTTTATTCTGGATTAAATCTCGTATAGACTTCTGAGGATGTATTATTTCACCTCGGAAAGTGTATCTCCTGGACATCCCGATAAATTATGTGACCATCTTTCAGATTCTATTCTTGATCATGTATTAGAACAAGATAAACATTCTAGAGTAGCTTGCGAAACATTTGTAAAAGGAAAAGAAAAACAACCAGGTACGGTAGTTGTTGGTGGTGAAATAACCACACGTGGAAACTTAGATATTGATAAGTTAATTAGAGAGACAATTCTAGAGATTGGCTACAATTCGAATGAACTAGGATTCAACGGCAATGAATGCGAAATTATAAAATTATTAACTAAACAGTCTCCAGATATACAGATGGGTGTTGATCGCTCAGATCAAAAAAAGCAAGGTGCCGGCGACCAAGGTTTAATGTTTGGTTATGCCACAGATGAAACAGAATTTTTAATGCCCTCACCTATTTATTACTCTCACCGTTTAGTTGAAAAACAGACTGAACTATTAAGATCAAAAAAAGTGTCTTGGCTCAGACCAGATGCAAAAAGCCAAGTTACTTTTCAGTATGAAAATGATAGGCCAACTTTTGTTGATACTGTTGTTCTATCCACACAACATTCCTCAGAGATAGATCTTGAAGAATTAAGAGAATTTGTAAAAAATGAGATTATATTTAAAGTGATACCTAGTTCACTTATAAATGAAAAAACAAGAATATTTATTAATCCTACAGGAAACTTCGTTGAAGGCGGACCTCTTGGAGATTCAGGATTAACTGGAAGAAAAATTATTGTTGATACTTACGGAGGAATGGCTAGACATGGTGGTGGAGCATTCTCAGGTAAGGATCCATCTAAAGTTGATAGGTCAGCAGCATACGCTGCAAGATATATTGCAAAGAATATTGTTGCGGCCAATTTAGCAACAAGATGTGAGATTCAACTATCTTATGCAATCGGTGTAGCAGAGCCTACATCAACACTAGTAAATACTTTTGGGACAGGCGTTATATCAGATGAAAAACTTTCCAGTATTATTAATAATGTTTTTGACTTAACACCATATGGTATTATCACTTCATTAGATTTATTAAATGTTAAATATAAGCCAACTGCAGGATTTGGGCATTTCGGTCGAAATGATAAGAATTTTACATGGGAACAAATAGATAAGGTTGATATACTTAAATCTGCAATTTAAATAGAGGTTAAATATGGAATTAGATAAAGTTAAAAAAATTAAGGATGATTACAAGGTTGCAGATATGAGTCTTGCAAGCTTTGGACACAAAGAAATCAGAATTGCTGAGACAGAAATGCCTGGTCTCATGGCGCTTAGAAAAGAATATGGTTCTAAGAAACCACTTGAAGGAACTAGAATTATTGGCTGTTTACATATGACGATTCAAACAGCTGTGTTAATTGAAACTTTAGTTGAATTAGGAGCAGATGTCAGATGGTCGTCTTGTAATATTTTCTCTACTCAAGACCATGCGGCAGCAGCTATAGCTGATCAAAATATTCCAGTATTCGCTTGGAAAGGAGAGACAGAAGAAGAATATATATGGTGTCTGAAACAGTCCATCGAAGGTAACCCAGACTGGAAACCAAATCTATTGCTTGATGACGGCGGAGACCTAACAAGCATGATACATAAAGAATACCCTCATCTGATTGAGGACATCAAAGGCGTTTCAGAAGAGACTACTACAGGCGTTCTGAGATTATATGATATGGCAAAAGATGGATCACTAAAAATGCCAGCAATAAATGTGAATGACTCTGTAACTAAATCAAAATTTGATAATTTGTATGGCTGTCGAGAATCACTTGTAGATGGTATTAAAAGAGCAACAGATACAATGATTGCAGGAAAGCATTGTATTGTCTGTGGATTTGGAGATGTAGGGAAAGGTTCAGCTGAATCACTGAGGGCTCTTGGTGCAAAAGTTATGGTTACTGAGATAGACCCTATCTGTGCACTTCAAGCATGTATGGAAGGTTACGACGTAGTAAGACTTGAGGACAAGATAGGTGAGATAGATATCTTTTGTACAGCAACTGGTAACTACAACGTCATTACCCATGAACATATGAAAAATATGAAAAGTGGAGCTATTGTATGTAATATTGGACATTTTGATAATGAAATTGATGTAGCAAGTCTCAAAAACTATGAGTGGACTAATATAAAACCCCAAGTTGATGAAATTGAGTTCCCTGATGGTAAAAAAATTGTATTATTAGCGGAAGGAAGACTTATTAATCTTGGTTGCGCTACAGGTCACCCAAGCTTTGTAATGTCTTGTTCATTTACGAATCAAGTAATGGCTCAAATAGAACTTTGGGAAAATAATAGTGAATATGAAAAAGACGTTTATGTGTTACCAAAGCACCTTGATGAAAAAGTTGCGCTGTTACACCTTGATAAACTTGATGCTAAGATTACTAATCTCACTGAAGAGCAAGCAAACTATATAGGCGTTAAAACAACAGGGCCTTTCAAAAAAGATACATATCGATACTAATTAGTTTAATCTAATTATGAAACACTCTAAGTTAGTAAAAAAAGACTTAAAAGTTGTATGGCACCCGTGCACTCAAATGAAGGATCACGAGAAAATTCCTATGATTCCTATCAAATCAGGAAAAGGTGTTTGGCTATATGATTATGATGATAATAAATATCTTGATGCTATAAGTTCTTGGTGGGTAAATATCTTTGGTCATTCTAATACCTTTATTAATAACAGCATTAAAAAACAGTTATCAAAACTTGAACATGTACTGTTAGCTGGTTTCACTCATGAGCCAGCCATAAATCTTGCTGAAAATTTAATATCACTTACACCAAAGAAAATTACTAAGTGTTTCTTTACAGATAACGGATCATCATCTGTGGATGCAGCAATGAAGATGAGTTATCACTATTGGCAAAATAAAGGTAAGCGATCTAAAAAAGGTTTTATTGCATTGTCTAATAGTTATCATGGAGAAACATTAGGTTCGCTATCTGTAAGTAATATTGATTTATATAAAAAGACCTATGAAAGCATTCTCAAAGACACAATAATTGTCGAATCGCCTGATAATTATAATAAAAAAGATAATATGTCTGAAGCACAACACGCAGAAATGATGTTTGATAAGATGCATCAAACAATTAAGAAAAATCATAAAAATGTTTGCGCTGTTATAGTTGAGCCATTAATACAATGTGCTGGATATATGAGGATGTATCATCCTAGGTATTTGGAACTTTTAAGAGAGGCATGCACGAAATACAATATTCACTTAATAGCAGATGAAATTGCGGTTGGCTTTGGAAGAACAGGAACTATGTTTGGTTTTGAGCAGGCCAAAATAACCCCTGACATAATTTGTTTATCAAAAGGAATAACAGGTGGATATATGACACTATCTACTATCCTAACTACAGATGATATTTATGAAGCCTTCTATGATGAATATGAAAAACTCAATGCATTTTTACATTCACACAGCTATACTGCGAACCCTATTGCCTGCTCTGCGGCGAACGCAACATTAGAATTATTCAAAACTAAAAAAACTATAGAAAAAAATAAAGCATTATCTTCTTATATGGAAAAATCATTTGAATCATTAAAAGATCATCCACATGTATCTGATGTTAGACAAACAGGTATGGTGCTTGCAATTGAGATGGTTAAAAATAAAAAGAATCGTACATCTTACAACTGGAAAGAAAGAAGAGGTATAAGAGCTTATCTCCATGGTTTGAAGAATAATATTCTTATGAGACCTCTAGGTAATGT
>CBFHLA010000003.1:0-26080 GCA_965656575.1 Gammaproteobacteria bacterium | reverse complement strand
TTGCATTAAATAAATCAATACCAAGATATCTTCTTCATCAAAATGGAGAGTCATTTACATCTAAAGAGCTATCTGATAAAAGTATTTCTTTTTTTGTTGGACCAGAGGGTGGTTTTGAAGATAGTGAACTAGAACTATTTGCAATAAATAAATGGAAAATAAAAAAAATTAGTGAGAATATACTTAGAACTGAAACAGCATGTATATCTGCAATAACATTGGTAAATAATTATGAAAGCTTTTCAAGACATAGTATATAGTGATCGAAAAAATCATCAAAATATTCATGAATGTATAATAGCTAATTATCAGCTAATAGAGAGCTGGTTCAGAAATCAATGGCTTAAATATCCAGCACCTTTTTATTCATCCATAGATATAAGAAACTCTGGATTTAAGATATCGCCTATAGATACAAATTTATTTCCTGCTGGTTTTAACAATCTAAATAATGATTTTGAGTCTTTATATATAACAGCTGTAAAGCATTCTCTTGATAGTTTTAAGACAAGTATTGATAAGATTTTAATAATTCCCGAGGATCATACGAGAAATTTACATTACCTAAAAAGTTTAGAATATTTGTCTAGTCTAATTGAAAAAGCAGGCTACGAAGTTAAAGTTAGCAAACCAACCATTGTAGATAATACAAACTTTAAAATAGTCAACTCAATGCTTGAGTATGACGGATTTGTTCCTGATGCAGTTCTTTTAAATAATGACTTATCCTCAGGTATTCCCTCATTCTTAGATAATGTTAAACAACTAATTTTGCCCTCTAAAAATATTGGTTGGACGAAAAGATCAAAATCAGATCATTTCAATTATTATAGTGATGTATGCAGTAACTTCAGTAAACTTCTTGATATTGATTCTTGGTTGATTGACCCGGAGTTTAGAAACTGCGGTGAAATTAATTTCAAAACCAAGCAAGGTGAAGATTGTTTAGTTTATCACGCAGAGAAACTGTTCAATATAATAACTGAAAAATATGAAAAATATAATATTGATGAGAAGCCATTTATCATTATTAAGGCTGACTCAGGAACCTACGGAATGGGTGTAATTTCAATTGATAATATAGATCAAATTAAAAATCTTAATAGAAAGCAAAGAAATAAAATGCTATCAACTAAAGGTAACAACTCTCTAGATAAAGTTATTTTACAAGAAGGTGTTTATTCATTTGAACAAACTAGAGAATCATCAAATGTAGCAGAGCCAGTGATATACTCATTCTCAAATTTTCTTATCGGGGGTTTCTATAGGACTCATGAAAATAAAGCCAATAATGAAAACCTTAATTCACCTGGAATGGTTTTTCATCCAATACCTCTTAATGATATTTGTATTGCGCCAAATCTAAAACTTCCAATTGATTCACAAATAAACAAATATTATGTATATGGTGTAGTTGCACGACTTGCTATTTTAGCAGCAGCAAAAGAACTATTTAATATAGATTAATATGTTTGTAATTGGGATATTAATGGACTCAATTGAATCAATAGACTTTAGGTCTGATTCGACAATTAGTATAATAAAATGTCTTCAGAATAAATCCAATATAAAACTTATTGATCCTAAATCAATCTATCAAGAATCAAATATTATTAATGGCATAGTATATGATGTCCAAATAAATTCTATTCGCAAGTCAGAGTATGAACTCACTAAAAGAAAAAATATTAATCTTAATAAATTAGACTGTATTCTCTTTAGAAAAGACCCGCCTGTTGATAACCACTATATTTCTCTTCTTCAAATAATTAAACAGCTTGAGTATCAAAATACGCTTATTTTAAACTCTCCTGATAGTCTGATAAGATTTAATGAAAAGATACTTGGCTATGAATTATCAAATCCTAAAGTGCCGACTGTAATCGGATCTAGTTTAAAAAAAATCAAAGCTCTTTTGGATACTCATAAAGAAATTGTACTTAAACCAATGAACATGATGGCTGGAAAAGGCATTATAAGATTGAAACATAATAAGGACTCTATCAAAAAAATAAATGAATATTTGGAAAAATATAAAATAATAATTGCTCAGAAATTCTTAAGAGAAATAAAAGATGGAGATAACAGGATTATAATTTATGACGGTATAATTCATGATAAAGTTATGACCCGTTATCCTAGTAAAGGAGATTTTAGATCTAATTTAGCATGCGGCGGTAGTTATAAAATACAGGAAATAAATAAGTCTTATTTGCCATTACTAGCTGATATTGCATCTTTTCTAAAATATCATGGTATATTTTTTGCAGGTATAGATATGATAGGTAAATATATAACAGAAATTAATATAACTTCGCCAACAGGTCTCCAACAAATTGGCAAAGGTCTATCTAACAAAATCTCTAATAAGCTACTCGAGAGAATAAAAGTTTTTCATGAATTTACTAAATAGATGAATAATTACTTTTTACTTGGTATTGATTATGGCCAAAAGAAATCAGGCCTAGCTATAGGCCAAAGTATTACAAAAAGCTGCCGCCCGTTAAAAATAATATATAATAATTTACTGGATGAAATTGAAAAAGCAGTTCTTGAATGGGATATAAAAATAATAATTATAGGGTATCCAGAATATAAAAAAGAAGGACAAATACAAAAAAAAATAAGGTTATTATCAGAGGAAATTAAAACAAGAATCAATACAAAAATAAAAATAATATTACATAACGAAGCGCTAACTAGTGAAATGGCAAAGAGTAAATTCAAAGAAATGAGAAACAAAGGGCTTACAAAAAAGAAATTAAGTGATTATGATGATATATCTGCATCTATTATCTTGCAAAGCTGGGTCAATGAAAATATTATTGACTAGATGAAGATAAATCATAATATTCAACTTCAAGATAATACGCTTAAACACTTCCTTAATATTAAATCTCTTCCGAAAACTCATATAGTAGATATTATAAACAGAGCAGATCAGTTTCATGAGAATGGAACTATACCTAAATATCATGGTAAAGTGGTAGCTAGTTTGTTTTTTGAGCCCAGCACACGTACAAAAACTACATTTGAATTAGCGTCTAAAAAAATATCTTCAGATTTCATAAATATTGATATCGCTAATTCGTCCACTCTTAAGGGCGAATCAATTCTAGACATGATAAAAACAATTGAAGCAATGAGTTGTCAAATGTTTGTGGTCAGACACTCAGTGCCAGGCACTGCACATTATATTGCTGAATCTGTCAGTGATAAAATATCTGTTATCAATGCTGGGGATGGATCTAATGAGCATCCAACGCAAGCAATGCTTGATATGTTTACTATTAAGAAACATAAAGGTGGATTCAAAAATCTAAAAGTTTCTATCGTTGGAGATATCCTACATTCACGTGTAGCAAAATCACTTATTTACGCACTCAATACTTTACAGACAGGAGAGATTAATATCGTTGGTCCAGAGAAATTAATACCTGAAAATTACTCAGATATGAATGTAAACTACTTCTCAAATATGAATGAAGGGATTAAAGATTCAGATGTAATTATAATGCTCAGACTTCAGAAAGAAAGAATGCATGATGCATTGATTTCCATGGATTCATATTATGATGATTATGGTTTGAATCGAGAAAGATTAAAGTATGCACATAAAGATGTAATAGTTATGCATCCAGGACCTATTAATAGAGGTATAGAAATAGAATCTTCAGTCGCTGACGGTCCTAATTCTGTAATTCTTAATCAAGTATCCTATGGTATATCAGTAAGAATGGCCATTATGTCAATATTGTTTGATAATAACTAGCCATGTCTAAGGATTATATTAATAACTATAAAAAGATAACAAATTTAATAAGTAGCTATAAAAAAAAATATAATAAAGATATCAAGTTAGTAGTAGTATCTAAAACACAAGATTTTAAAAAAATAGTTCAACTTCATAAAAATGGACAGAATGACTTTGGGGAGAACTATGTGGATGAAGCAGAATCTAAAATCAAACAAATTAATAATCAAACAATTAAATGGCATTTTATTGGCAAGATTCAATCAAATAAAATTAAAAAGATTTCAGAGTATTTCTCATGGGTACATACTATTGATACAGAAAAACATGTAAGAAAAATAGACGCTTTCTGTTCTCAGCTGAATAAAATTATGAATGTATGCATACAAATTAATATTGATAATGAAGCATCAAAAGGCGGTATTGATATAGATAATTATGCAAATCTTTCAAATATTATTCAACAAATGAAAAATATTAAACTACGTGGAATAATGGCAATACCAAACCCGAATAAATCATGTTCAAGTGCTTTTGCAAAAATGAAAGATTTGTATAATAGTTGTACATATTTAGATACACTATCTATGGGTATGAGTAAGGATTATTTATCTGCAATAGAAAACGATGCCAATATAATTAGAGTAGGACAACAAATATTTGGAGAAAGAAAATGAGTAGTGAAGTAAGTATTATAGGTGCTGGAAATCTTACAGTTTCATTACTTAATGGGATTGAAAAAATAAAACATACTTATAAAATAAATGTAATCGATATTGATAAAAAAAAGCGTTCTATTTCGAAAAAATTCAATATTAATTTCTTTTCATCATATACAAATATACTTTGCAAGTCTGATCTGATAATTCTCATGGTTAAACCAAATAATTATAAAGATGTTATAGATTCTATTAACCCATTCATATCTGATAGAAGTATTGTCTTAAGCTTTATGGCTGGCATAAGTACTGAAAAAATAAAAAATCAAATAGATGTTAATGTCCCGGTAGTAAGATGTATGACAAACATAACAATTAGTAATGATAAGTCTTATATCTTTTATTTCATGAAATCGTTAAATAAGCATATAAATATAAAATTAAATAAATTCTTTAATAAGTTCTCGAAATTAAAAAAATGTAAAAGCGAAGAGGAAATCGACAAAATAACAGCTCTATATGGAAGTGGTCCGGCGTACTACGTATATTTTAATCAAATTATTAGAGATTCGTTTACAGCACTGGGTTACAAGGAAAAAGAAGCTATAGATTATACAAATGATTTAATATCAGGATCAGCAAATATCATAAAAAATAATAAGAGAAGTGATGACCTTATAGAGAAGATTGCTTCTAAAGGAGGAACTACCCAAGCTGCTTTATTAGAGCTCAATAATAATAAACTAAATAATATTATTTCTAAATCTATTATTAAAGCATATAAGAAATCAAAAAATATTTTGAAGAAATAATGTCTACGATATCCTCAATTACTTATTTAGTTCTAAGCGCATGCCAATTTATAATATTATTGAGGTATATTTGTCAGGCGAGTGATGTTAACTATTACAATCCTGTAACCCAGTCGATAGCTAAGCTTAGCGGTTTCTTAATAAAGCCTTTTGAAATACTTGGAATTAAAATAAACTCTTACGTATTGTTTGTAGTCTTATATGGATTTACTTTTCTCAAACTTTATTTACCTCTATTGGTTAACAATCAAACTTATCCATTAGACAGCCTCTCTATTGTATCTTTTGGATATTTGTTAAGAGACCTAATTAATATATATTGGTATTTAATAGTTATTTCTGCAATTAAGAGTTGGTTCAATGTCTTTGTGAGTCACCCAATTTTTAACCTCATAGATGAATTATGTGAGCCATTGTATAGGTATGCTAGATCTGCCATACCCTCAATTTCAGGTATTGATTTCTCTCCAATAATAATCCTTGTAATATTGCAAGTTTTGGAGATAGTATTTATCCCAAGAATTTTTAACTTAACGAGTCTATTATAATTTGATTACCGTCACAGAACAAAAGCTGCATGTAACAAAACCGCTAAATTTAAAATGCGGTAATGTACTGAAAACCTATGAGTTAGCTTATGAAACATATGGTCAGCTAAATGCCAAAAAAGATAATGCTGTTTTGATATG
Source organism: Gammaproteobacteria bacterium (assembly GCA_965656575.1). Lineage (GTDB taxonomy): Bacteria > Pseudomonadota > Gammaproteobacteria > CACLCV01. Next base: position 20,166 of record CBFHLA010000003.1, on the reverse strand, counting down.
TCATGCTCTTTCAGGTAATCATCATGTTGCTGGATATCATGAAGGTGCGGATAAACCTGGATGGTGGGATAACATGATTGGTTCTGGAAAACCTATAAATACAGACAAACTGTTTGTTGTATGCATGAATAATTTAGGTGGTTGTCATGGCACCACTGGACCTGTAAGTATAAATGAGGATACAGGTAAAGAATATGGATTTGGTTTTCCTATAGTTACCGTTGAGGATTGGGTAAAAACTCAAAAAGTACTTATGGATGCACTGAGTATTTCTAAATGGCAATTCATTATTGGGGGTAGCTTAGGTGGAATGCAAGCATTTCAATGGACTCTTGATTATCCTGAATGTGTAAGTAACTCTATAATTATTGCAGCCGCACCTAAGTTAACTGCACAAAATATAGCTTTTAATGAAGTTGCTCGACAAGCAATTATGGGTGATCCCGATTGGTGTAATGGTAATTATCTTAAGAGTGAAAAGGTGCCTAAACGAGGATTAGCTTTGGCTAGAATGCTTGGTCATATCACCTATCTATCAGATAAGTCTATGGCAAAAAAGTTTGGTAGAGATCTAAAGGAAGAAAAGTTCAACTTCAATTTTGATGTAGAGTTTCAGATAGAAAGCTACTTAAGATATCAAGGTGAAAAGTTTGTTGATTCATTTGATGCAAATACATACCTTCTAATGACAAAAGCTTTAGATTATTATGATCCTTTTAATGAAGTAGATTTTGACAAAAAAATAACCATTAGTAATTCCAAATATTTACTACTATCATTCACATCTGATTGGAGGTTTCCTCCAAGTAGATCAGAAGATATTGTTAAAACTCTTATAAATTATAATAAAAATGTTTCTTATGCTTGCATAAATTCTGATGGAGGCCATGATGCTTTTCTTATGAAGAATGATAATTATTTTGAGGTTATGAGAAATTTTATAGAGAATAATATAAATGGCTAGAAAGGATTTTAAAATAATTTCTAATTGGGTTAAGCCCAACTCTAAAGTACTTGACCTTGGATGTGGAGATGGAAATCTCCTTCAAATACTTAGTAAAGAGAGAAATATTACTGGTTATGGCGTGGATATATCGATAGATAAAATAATTAAATCACTAGATAATAATATAAATGTAGTACATACAGATATAAATAAAAAGCTAGACTACTTCAAAGATAAGAGTTTTGACTATGTTATTCTAGCTCAATCATTACAAGTTGTTGATAATCCGGTCAATCTGATTAATGAAATGTTAAGAATTGGAAATGAAGTAATTATTTCTTTTCCTAACATGGGCTATTGGAAATCTAGACTGTACTTATTTTTGAAAGGTAAAATGCCAATTACAAGTGAATTGCCATTCAGCTGGCACTCTACACCAAATATACATTTGTGTACGATAAAGGACTTTAAAGAAATGTGCGGCCTTAATCAATTTGTAATTGTAGATGAAGTAATTAGTAGTAATAATGATGAAAAGGGTTCAATTAGATTACTGAGTAATTTATTAGGAGAATCCGCAATTTTTAAGATTAAATAGTTCTCTGGTTTTTTAGATTGATAAAGTCTACATGCTTGACATGTATCAAGTCACAAACTTTCCTTATAGTATAGTCTTCGTATTTATCTAGTCTTTCGTCTGTAAAAGCAATATCCCACATAAAACCAATTATTGTGAGTTTTTGTTCATAACTACAGTCTTTATTAATAATATCTGTCCATTCATAAAGTGACGTCATTTCATTATGTTTATCCTTACTCAGTGTAAATAAATGCTCAATTTGGCTATCTGACAAGTTGAATTTAGACTTGATTAATGACCGAATTTTTTTTTGTTCCTCAAGATCAAAATCATCATCACTTTTTGATACTTCTATAAGAAGTATACACGTTGCGAGTCTAAGATTTTCATCTACATCATGTTTGTGTGATGGCTCATCAATATCCTTAAAAAGTTTTTTAAAAATATTCAAATCCTAGTTGAATGTTTGCTTTAGAGAATATTGACCACTGTTATCATATTCATAAAAGAATATATCTACAAAAGGATGGTCTACAGGATCTATGTTTTGGTCAGATGTCAGATTTGATTCAGCAACATATGTCTCATTACCTTGCCCATGCACGAGTACATGGTACCATGGTTTATTTTTATCGGGCTTAGACTTTGCTACCGAATCATACCATTCATCAGTCCCTTGAAAATTTGGATCTGCATCAACTATGACTCCACGGTATTTAAATTTTGAGTGGTATACTATTTGCCCAAGACTAAATTTTGCATTTTTTGGTGATAATTCAGACATGTCTCTATTATATGACTTTAATTAGATATTTCCAACAGCCTTTCCTTTATTATGAATAAAGAAATGTAACATTTAATCTACGGTTTATATATTTTGAATCAAAGTTAATGGAATCCGTTGCATGATACAATTTAGAATCAAAAATAACTGCTCTGTTTGCCTTGTAGGGTACTCTGATAGAATCTGAGTTATTAACCTCTTTGAACATCTTTTCAGAATTAAGGTCAGAATTAAATTCATCAAAACTAGCAAATTCATCAGGTTTTTTCTTCCAAATTATCAAACCACCAGAATTCTTGTCAAGATTCGAACTATCGGGTGTTAGCCATAAATTTACATTAATAATTGCATCATCAGCATGAATATTAATGCCTTGATGTTCACTATCATATTTAAATGCCCAGGCTTGAGAAAGATTATATTCTTTAAAGATATCAGGTAATTCATTTTTTAAATCTAAACTAAATTGTAAAATAGGTTTATTAGCCATACCTGTTCCTAAAAATGTTCCTACGTAACCTCTTGGGTATGGGCGTTTAAAGATATTAGCACAACGATAAAATACATTTAAATCAGTATAAAATGAATCAGATAAAAGATTATCGACAACACATATTGAAGGGTTAGAAGTGCAGTATTCATTTTGAATTGATTTATAATCCAACATAGGATTTAATAAAGATGATTTAGTTTTCGGCGGTTTATTATATTTAATTTTATGAATGGTTGAGATAAAGTTTAAATCATTTTTTGAATAATTCTCATAATTTTTACTATTAATCATTGCTAAAGAGTCAAAAAACTCTTGAGTAATTTTCATATTCCTAATCCCATCAATATCCGAGTCTATATGACAGATTTGTTCATATTCATGCTTAACAAAATGACTCAGTACACTTTTATCTTTTATTTTTAATAATGTTTTTAACTCTGGAACTATTTGTGATTTTTTTTCTGCAATTTTAAATAAGTTATATGATTTGTCTAAGTCATTATTCCATAGGTATACTAGAGCATAGTTGCAAATTGTTTTTTGATCAAATGTCTCATTGACATCAATTTGATTTAAATTCTCAATGCAATAAAATAAATCATCGCTATTTTTGAATTTATTGAACTTCTCTATATATATGCCAATGATATTTTTAGTAAGTCTAATATCAGATGAATCAATTTTTCTTCCTTGATTAAATACCTTCAAAGCTTCATCATATTTTTTTTGTACCGCATAACAGTTACCCAGATTAATATATGATTTTACAAAGCTTGCATCTATACTAATGCAGCTATTAAGAATATCTTCACATTTCTGATAGTTTTTTATATTTTTAAGAGAGATCCCATAATTATTCAATAACTCACAATTATTTTTATTTATTTTGTAAGCTTTTTCATAATATTTTGTAGATTTCTTAAAATCCTTCTTTTGAGCAAGAACTACCCCATGTAAATGGTTAGAGTCAAAATCATTAGGATTATTTTTAAGAATTTCTAAATATATCTCATCGGCTTTGTCAATACTGCCATTTCTATGCAGATCTAAGGCTTGTGATAGTAATTTATTTAAAGTAAGTTGTTTCATATTATGTGGCCAGGGACAGAATCGAACTGCCGACACGAGGATTTTCAGTCCACTGCTCTACCGACTGAGCTACCTGGCCATATATTATTTTTCTGGGACAAAACCCTGTGGAGCCTGAGAACCGTCTCCAAAAAAGAATTTTTCCATTTCTTCTTCTAAAAATTTTCTTGCTTTGGGTTCAACCGGTGTAAGTCTCATTTCGTTAATTAACATAGTTTGATGACTGACCCATTGCTCCCATGCTTCTTTACATATAGTTTCTTGAATTTTTTTACCCAAATCACCAGGATAAGGGAGATAGTCGAGCGCTTCTGCTTCTTTATTGAGCTTTTTACACATTATCTTTTTCATGTTTAGACCTATATATTGTTAGTGCTTTATCTAGATACCTTGGTAAGCCAACATTAATGTCAGATAGATTATACCAATTCTTAGTTGATAAACTAACTTTTTTGTCATTTTTCAAAAAATAATATTGAACATTAAAATGATAAATTTTATTAGTAACCCTATGAGTAAACGATGATTCATACAGAGGATCTAGATGAACAAGATTATTATTTAACATCCAATTATTTTTTAAACTTTGTGAATTAAAAGTAGGACTACTGAATAAACCTAACCAAAGTTTGCCTGTTGTAATTTTTTCAAGATATACCTGATTATGTTGATTTATGATTACAGTTAATAGTGCACTAATTTTTTTAATAGTTTTTTTTATGTCTTTTTTTTGTTTTGTTTCTGGTTTATAAAGACATCCGCATTTTTTGATTGGACATATTAGACAGTCAGGTTGTGTTCGTTTACATACTGTTGCACCCAAATCCATTAAGCCTTGAATAAAATCAGATGTTCTTTTTGATGGTGTGACAAATTCAGATTTTTTCCATAGGATCTTATCTAGTTCAGATTTAGCGTAAGTATCATTTATATTAAAGAATCTTACTAATATCCTTTTTACATTTCCATCTAATATAGCTCTGTTAGAAAAACCGGAAAATGTTGATATTGCTGATGCTGTGGTCCTTCCTATTCCAGGTAGCATTAATATTTCATCAAATGATTCAGGGAAGACGCCATTATAGTCATCAGATATAATTTTAGATGCTTCATGTATATTTTTAATACGAGTATAGTAACCTAATCCACTCCATATCAATAATAAATCATCAAGACTTGCTTTTGATAATGATTTAATATTTGGATACTTTTTTATAAATTTCAAATAATATGGAATTACAGTTTGTACCTGAGTTTGCTGTAACATTATTTCTGATATCCAAATTTTATATGGATCATCAACTTTCCATGGCAGATTTTTTCTTCCAAATTTATCATACCAATTTAGAACACTCTCAGAAATACTAGATTGCATTTTTAGAAAGGTAATTTGATATTAATTTCTGATTCAAGTTTTTCTTTGATTTTATCTTTGATAGATTTTACTGCTCTGTCTTTAATTTCTTTTTTTAATTTTTCTGTAACGATCTCTGAAACATTAATATCTATATTTGGATTATCGAAGTTTCCTGAAATAAGAACAGGTAATTGTGTATCTATAAGATATTTTGGATAAAACTCATTATATTTACTCTGTAAATAATCATTTTGTTTGATAAACGTAGATGCCGATATGTTTATTGTTTCTTTGAAAGGATTAATTTTGCCAAAACCGTTTCCTTCAATGAGCTCTGTGTCTAATACCATATCTTCTATTCGTAAAAACTCCCCTTCAAAATAACCTCTTGCTTCAATTAGTTTAATGTCAGAGTATTTTGTGTTTTGTAATTTGTATGTTCTACCCGCAATAATGTTATAAGACTTAATAATAGACTCATCAATATTTATTCCATAAAGCTTTGAATCTTTAAAGCTCAGAGAATCAATATCAAATCGTCCTTTAAGAATCTCTGATAATGAAACAGATGCATTAAATATTTCTGCCTCGAATAACAATACTTTATTTTTACGCACTGATAATGATTCTGCACTGATTCTTGTTTGTATGCCTAAATCTAAATTCAAATCACCTAGTATCTTAAATTCTATGTTTGCCTGATTAGAAATCATCTTTTCAAGATCACTTTTATAATTATTTATATCAAATATAAAATTGATATAGACAAAAAAAGCAATGAAGAAAAATATTAATAAGTACAAAAATTTTTTAACCATAATCTTTTGCTAGATAATCTCCAGACTTTCCTCCAGTCTTAGAAAGTAATTTAATATCTGTAATTTTCATACCTCTATCTAAATATTTGCACATATCATAAATTGTCATTAGCGCAATCTCAACTCCGATCAGTGCCTCAATTTCTACTCCAGTCTTTCCGTCAGACTTAACAGATACAAAACAATTAATTTTTTTTTCACTTTCAATAATATCAAAATCTATAGTCACAGAATTTATTGGGATAACGTGTGCGAGAGGTATAAGATTAGCTGTCTGTTTAACAGCATTAATTCCTGATATTCGAGCAGTATTCAAGACATCCCCTTTTTTATTATTCATAGATAACACAGATTCAAATGCATCATTATTAAGTATAATAGAACCACGTGCCCTAGCTATTCTTGTAGTTACGTCCTTTGAACTAATATCTATCATGTGTAGATCGCCAGTCTGGTTTATATGATTATTCTTCATTGTTTACCTATGTATTTATATTACAATAGTATAGCAAATATATTCATTCGGTGTTTTATGAAAATTTTTTTGGCCACTAAAAATAATGATAAGATTACTGAGTTCCAGCAAATATTATCTAACATGAATAATGTCGAACTAGTAACCTCGAAAGATATCGATATTCCAGATGTTGAAGAGACAGGTTCCACATTTGTAGAAAATGCAATACTAAAAGCAAGAAGTGCCGCAAACTATACATCACTTCCATCTATAGCAGATGATTCAGGCATAGAAGTGGATTACTTAAATGGGCGTCCAGGTGTTTGGTCAGCTAGATATGCTGGAGAAGATGCTACTAATGAAATGAATAATGAAAAACTTTTAAAAGAACTGGAGGGTGTGCCCAATGACAAAAGAGGGGCATGTTATAGATGTGTGATAGTATTTATGAGATTCTCAAATGATCCATTTCCGTACATTGCTCAAGATTCTTGGAAAGGAAGAATTAATGATAAGTATGCTGGTGCTAATGGCTTTGGATACGATCCTATTTTTTTCTTACCTGAGAGAAATATAACATCAGCAGAACTAGAACCAAGTGACAAACATAAAATTAGTCATAGAGGTAAGGCTCTTACTAAATTCTCAAATTATTTTACAGATTATGTTAAAAACATATAATTTAAGAATATCTTTCTTAATTCTAATAACTTTCTTGGCTTCATGTGCTAAAAACCCGGTTTCTGGTATGCCCGATTTCGTAACTATCACAGAACAGCAAGAAGTTGATATGGGACGAGCTTACCATAAGGAGATACTTAAAAATTCTAAGGTTCTAAAAAATAAAGAACTTACTAAATATTATGAAGAACTTGGAGAAAAAATAGCAAAATCCAGTCATCGTCCAGACTTAGACTGGAAGTTCACAATAATTGATGATCCTACATTTAATGCGTTCGCAACTCCCGGGGGATATGTTTATTTTTATCGAGGCCTACTAGCTCATTTTAATTCTGAGGCTGAACTTGCTGGTGTACTTAGTCATGAAATTGCTCATATCACAGCAAGGCATGCTGTGAGAGGTATGAGTGCTGCGCAAGTAACAAATTTACTTATAGGTCTTGCAGCATCTAATGTTCCAGGAGGATCTATCTCTAATAGTGGCTTTAATTTATTAAATCAATTAGCTAATAAGGGTTATAGCAGGAAATATGAGTCTGAAGCTGATGAAATAGCAAAAGAATACCTGGGTAGAAATGGTTATAACCAAGATGCTATGGCTAATTTCTTACAAACCATGAAAAGTGCGGATGATCTTGAAAATGAAATTGCAAAGAAAGAAGGTAGGCCAGTAAGTGCTGGGTATCATAATATTTTTTCAACTCATCCTTCTACAGAAAATAGAATTGAAGCTATGAATCAAACTGAGAGCATGACAGGCAAGAAAAATAAAGATGAATTTCTTAAAATGATTGATGGCCTCCCTTATGGTACAAGCGATGAAGAAGGATATATGAGATACAATACCTTTTATCATCCCTTTTTTGCAATAAAATTCACCATACCTAAAGGATGGGATCTTAAAAATCTTCCAGATAGACTAATTATTACAAAAAATAAATCAGAAATTATTCTAATGTCAGATAATCTTCTTAGAGATGATATTGATAATGGCTTAACTCCTAAGGATTATCTAGATCAGAATATTGATAAGACATCATTTTTATCTAGTAATAAACTAATTGAGCAAAAGCCACTCAATAAAAATAAAATAACTGGTTATACATATTTATACAAAACTTCATCTATGGTTGACATAACTTATACTCGGTATTCTGTATTTTTTGATATTCATCAAGAAGATAAAAAACCAAAAGCATGGATATTTATAAAAAAATTTAGAGAAATTAATGATGATAATATTACAAAAGTTATAGATGAATCATTTCAAAAAATGACTGAAGAAGAAATAAGTAAATCAAAAGGCTTAAGAATTAAAGTAATCAGGTTTAGAGATGGAATGTCGTACAAAGAATTAGCAGATAACAGTCCTCTTGGGAGGTATGCTGAAGGAAAACTTAGATTACTAAATGGTCACTATCCTAAAGGTAAACCTGAAATTGGTAGTTTAATAAAAATAGTGGAGTAAATATGAAAGGAAATATATTTTATGCGCAATCTGGCGGGGTAACACCTGTAATTAATGCAACAGCTGCAGGCGTAATAGATGCATATCAAAAAAACAGAGGTATATTTGGCAAATTATATGTAGGTAAAAATGGAATCCTTGGTGCATTAAAAGAAGAATTAATTGATATTTCTACAGAATCTAAATCAGAACTAAAACTTTTAAAACAAACACCTGGCGGTGCCTTTGGGTCATGTAGACTAAAGCTCAATGATTTCAAAAAATCTAAAAAAGACTTTGAGAGAATTTATAATGTGTTTAAAAAACATAACATAAAATATTTCTTATATAATGGAGGTGGTGACTCTCAAGATACAACAAATAAAATTAGTAAATTTTTTAAAGCTAACAATTTTCCTATCACATGTATTGGTCTACCAAAAACAATTGATAATGATTTACCAATTACTGCTAATTGCCCGGGGTTCGGATCCGTTGCAAAATATATTGCAACATCTACATTAGAAGCATCGTTAGATGTTAAATCTATGTGTCAAACATCTACAAAAGTATTTATTTTAGAAGTAATGGGTAGGCATGCAGGATGGTTAGCTGCTGCTGCTGGGGTAATCAAAACAAAGGCAGGAGACCCGCCTCATATAATACTATTTCCTGAAATAGCATTTGACCAAAAATACTTTTTGAACAAAGTAAAAGAAGCGACTGAAAAATATGGATATTGTGTAATAGTTGCATCAGAAGGTATTAAAGATAAGAAAGGTAATTTTTTAAGTGATAGTGGCCTCAAAGATAGTTTTGGACATTCACAATTAGGTGGAGTCGCGCCAGTACTATCCTCTATTGTAAGTAATAAACATAACTACAAAGTACATTGGGCGGTTTCTGATTATCTACAAAGAGCAGCAAGACATATTGCATCAAAAGTTGATGTCGAGCAGGCATATAAACTAGGACTATCATCAATAGCTTATGCAAAAAAGAACAAAAGCGATATTATGCTAACAATCAAGGATGAATCTAATAAAAATAATTACAAGTGGTCAATAGGATCAACTAAGCTTGATAATGTAGCAAACGTTGAAAAAATGCTGCCAAGAAATTATATTAAAGCAAACGAAATAGAAACAACTTCAGCCTGCAATAGATATATTTCAAATTTAATTAAAGGTGAAAATTATCCTAGCTATGATAATGGATATCCTAGATACGCGAACTTGAAGTGTAAAACTATAAAGAAGAAATTAAAATCTTATAAACTATAGAATATGTAAAGTTGGTGATGTATGAATATCCATCAGTGCCTCAATAAATTTTTCATCACTATTCAAGCATGGAATAAAACTGAATTTCTCTCCTCCATGATCCATGTAATCTTCTCTAGACTCTCTACCTATTTCGTCTATTGTTTCAAGACAGTCAGATGAAAATCCAGGACAAAAAACATGTATATTTTTAATACCTTCTTTTGGAAGCTGCTCTAGTCTTGAGGACAAATAAGGCTTAATCCATTCAGCCTTTCCAAACCTTGACTGAAATGCAATCTCATACTGTTGTTCATTAAGATTTAGCTCTTTTGCAATTAATTGTGCAGTTTTTATACACTCTTTTTGGTAAGGCTCATCATTTCCTATATATGATTCTGGAATACCATGGAAGGAAAATAAAAGTAGGTCTGGCTTATCAAGTATTTTTTGCGTGTTAATAATCTTCTGTGCACATGCTTTTATATATAATTTATTATCATGAAAACTATTAACAGCATTTATTTTCACGCCAGAAAACTTTTTTTTGTCTTTTTGAGCAATTGATTTTATTAGTTCGAAAATTGATAAAGTAGTAGTAGTTGAATATTGCGGGAACATAGGCAAGATAGTAATTTCTTTATAACCATTAGTAATAGCGCGATATAATACTTTTTTAATTGATGGGTTTCCGTACCTCATTGCTGTATCGAAGTGAAAGTTAAGTCCTAATTTTTCGTTTAGTTTTCTTAGTTGTCCAGTTTGTGCATAGGTGTGAAAAAGTAAAGGTGATCCCCACTGAGTCCATACTTTTCTGTATAATTCAGCACTTTTCTTTGGCCTTGTCCGTAATATAACCAAATTTAGTAGTGTAAGCCAAAATATTCTAGGTAACCGGATAACAAATTTATCTGACAAGAATTCTCTCAAATATGTTCTAACTTCTTTTTCATGTGGCTGATCAGGAGTACCTAGATTAACCAAAATAGTTATTTTAGACATGTTCTCATCCTAGTGTATATCTCTTGCGTATTAGACTAGATTTTGGAACATGAGACAATAAAAAGTCCATCTGATCTGCCAAAATAGTTCTGCCTCTTAATATTAAATATTCTATCCTTGATGGTACAAAAGGAACTGCAAGCAAAGTCATTCCTGACTGATCTAAAGTCATATTACCCTTGTGATTATTACACCTTTTACACGCAGTAACAGTGTTCATCCAACTATCTTGCCCACCCTTAGACAATGGAATAATATGATCTCTAGATAAACTTTTTAAAGAGAAGGATTCCCCGCAATATAAACATGTTGAGGCATCTCTTTTGAAGAGCGTGGTGTTTGTCAGCGGAGGTGTATAATCCCGATAAGAAATTTTATTGTAGTTTTTTGTAGCAACAATTGAATTAATAACAATCTTACTTTGATTGCCAGATATCTTATTAGATCCTCCTCTTATAATTAAAGAACTATTACCACATTCATAGGTGACTTGATTATTGCAATATAATCTTACTGCTGTTTGATAAGAAACCCACCCGATTGGTAATCCTGCATAATTTAGCCTAAGAATTTGTTTAGTAATATCCATATTTATCTAATATTACAAGAATACATCATGAGATAAGCATAGACGACTAATATATTTAAATAAAAAGGCACTATTATTGCTCATTTATTAACAGTGCTAGATGACTGAGTGAAAATGTCAATTATCATATGTTTATAATCATTTATATAAATAAGACTAATTATTTAATCTGTAAGTATATGATATATATAAGTATATTTATTTGACTATAAATTGAACAATTCGAGAAGAGTGTTAATATATTTGGGTTTTTTTATTTTAAAGTAGAATTATTCACAGATTTATCCACAGAATCTGTGGATAAACTCACTTCTTATAATAATAAAAGCCCGGTTAAACATAGTTTATACTACTTGATATGCATAAATTTGTATCTGTAGCTCTAGATGTTCCTAAATATAAATTATTTGACTATAAATGCACTTTTGATAACGCCAAAGTAGGCGCCAGAGTTAAGGTGCCGTTTGGCAGATCTACGAGAGTAGGCATAATTGTTAAAATATTTCAAAGTATAGATAATAGTAGCTCCTATAAAATTAAAGGGATATATGATTTGCTTGATGATATTCCGGTCTTAACACCAGAATTACTCAAAACTTCTAAATGGACTGCAAGGTACTACCATTATCCGCTAGGGCAAGTTCTTTTCAATGCCATCACGCCAATACAAAGAAAAAATCAATCTACCCCGAAGAAAAAATATGAGTTAGAGACAATATTAAAACCAGAAAGTTTGTTTCTTAATGATGAGCAGTTAAAGGTTGTAAAAAGGATAGAGAAAAATATTAATAAGTATCAAGTTCATTTTATTCATGGCGTAACAGGTTCAGGTAAGACAGAAGTTTATTCGTATCTCGCATCATCTTTGCTGGGGAATAATGCTCAAGTACTCATATTAGTACCTGAAATTAATTTAACACCTCAAACTGTATCAAGATTTCAGAAATATTTAACTATAAAGCCGCTTGAATATCATTCACACTTAACATCATCACAAAAGTACAAAGTTAGTCAGGCGTGTCGTAATGAGAATCAATTAATCGTTATTGGAACAAGATCATCAGTATTTTTACCGTTTAAAAATTTGAAACTAATTGTTGTAGATGAGGAACATGATCAATCATATAAACAAAATGAAAAATTTAAATACAATGCTAGGGACATTAGTATTGTTAGAGCTAAAAATTTTAATTGTCCCGTTGTTCTCGGAAGTGCTACTCCATCTTTTGAATCTCTTCATAATATTAATATAAAAAAGTATAAACAATACAAATTACTTAATCGCTTTCATAAATCAAAAATGCCATTGATTACAATTGTTGATACCTCTGTTGATAAACCAGACGAGGGATTATCAAAAGTTCTTAAGGATAAAATGAAATCTGAATTAGACAAAAATAAGAAAGTAATACTTTTTATTGGCAGAAGAGGTTTTAGCAATACGGTTCTTTGTAGTGAATGTAAAACTATTGTTAAATGTCCAAAATGCAATACAATCATGACATATCATAAAAATGTTGAAAGACTAATATGCCATCAATGTGAATTTAGTCAAAAATTTGACTCTGTTAAAACTTGTTGTGAGAAACCATCTTTAGTACCGCTAGGTGTTGGCACACAGAGAGTAGAAAATAAAGTAAAAGAATTATTTCCAAATAAAAAAGTATTAAGAATAGATAGTGACAATATTTCATCTAAGAAGGAATTAAAAAATTTTATTGAAAGTGCTACTAATAATAAGATAGATATCTTCGTAGGAACACAGATGATTGTTAAGGGACATGATTTTCCAAATATATCACTCGTTGGGATAATTAACATTGATGCTGGTTTATATAGTACAGACTTTAGAGGACTAGAAAAGACCGGTCAGTTAATTACACAAGTTTCTGGAAGAGCTGGTAGACAAAAAACACAAGGAAATGTAATCATACAAACTAATAATCCTAAGCATAATTTATTGTTAAAGATTCTCAAAGAGGGATATGAACAATTCAGTAAAGTTGCTTTAAAAGAACGTGAAAGTGTTAATCTGCCTCCCTATAGTCATATAGGCATAATTAATATATCCGCTACGAGTAGATTTAAGCCTAAATCAATACTTTCAGAAATAGTGAAATTTAAAAAAAGTAAGTCTGTATTTGTTTATGGGCCTTCTCCAGCAGAAACATTCATGAAGAACAATGCTTATTCCTATCAAATAATAGTTGGATCAAAAAGCCACAAGCTTTTATCGGAACATATAACTAGAATTAAGTTATACTTAGCCAGCATAGATAGTAAAATTAAATGGTATATCGATATAGATCCAACGCAATAATGAAAGAACAAATAGTTATTGAAATAAATAAAGCTCTAAAAAGACTTTATGAATCTTATGATGATATTAACAAGATAGATATTGAAGTTAATAAAACTACTGATAGCTCACATGGTGACCTCTACACAAATATAGCTATGAAGCTGGCAAAGATTCTTAAAAAGAATCCTATGCTTATAGCAAAAGAAATAGTTAATGATTTAGAAATTATTCATGATGTTGAAAAAACTGATATAGCCTCTCCTGGATACATAAACTTCTTCATTACAAAATCAAATAAATTTCAAGAACTCAATAGAATAATTAAAAACAATTACAATTTCGATAAAGTAAAAAATAAAAAAAATATCCATGTAGAGTATGTTTCAGCTAATCCAACAGGGCCATTGCACATTGGTCATGGAAGAGGAATGATAGTGGGCGATACTACAGCTAGATTTATGTCATTGATTGGACACAATGTTACTAGAGAATATTATGTCAATGACGCCGGAAGACAAATAGATTTATTGTTAATTAGTGCTATTTTATGCCACCTTAATAAGAAAAATCATGTTTTTAGTGATGAAAGAGATGATTCAGAGGGACGCTTAGTAACGTATAAGGGCTCGTATGTTAATGATGTATCAAAGTTAATATCAAGTGATCTTGAAAATATTGATAAAGAGAAAATTTTATCTCTGTTAGATAATCCAATAGATGAAATAATTGCTTATATCAAAAGTATTGATGGTTACTTAAAGATTAGAAAATCATTAGTCAATGCAATTATAGAAAACTATATTAAAACAGATTTATCATCGGTTAATATTAATTTTGATAGTTGGTTTAATGAAAGTGATTTATATGAATCGGGGCTATTAAAGACTATCCTAAAAAAAATCAATGATAATGATTTAAGCTATATAAAAGATGGTGCCTTATGGTTTAAAAATACTTCTTTTGGTGAGGATAAAGATAGGGTTCTCATAAAAAGCAATGGTGATATGACATACTTTGCAACTGATATTGCCTACCATGTTCATAAGTTTAAAAATCATGACATTCTTATAAATATCTGGGGTGCGGACCACCATGATTATGCAGTGAGACTTACAAACGCTATGAAAGCTTTAGGATATGATGTAGAAAATAGATTACAAATTCATCTAGTTCAATTTGCTAATCTCATTATGTCTGGCAAGTCTATCTCAATGTCTACAAGAAGTGGCGATTTTTATCCAATACAAAATTTAGTCAATGAAATTGGGCCTGATGCTACAAAATATTTTTATCTAACAAAAAAGAAAGAACAACACTTAGAATTTGATGTAGATCTTGCAATCAAAAAGAATAAAAATAATCCTATTTACTACATACAATATGCTCATGCTAGGATTACAAAAATTATTAATGATTTGGATAATGCTTCTTTTGAAAAAGACAATCTTAATAACTTAAATACAAAAAATGAAATTGAACTGTTAGAGTTAATTAATAATTTTCAAAATGTAATGGATAAAGCTATTAATATGGTAAGGCCTGACATTATAACAAATTATTTATATAAAGTTGCACAGACATTTCACTCATACTATGCAGAAACTAAAATCATAGCATCATCAATAAAGGGTGAAAAAGTTACCCTAATAAAATGTATAGATAAAATTATAATTAGCGGCCTAAAAACATTAGATATAAAACCAATGGATAGGATGTAATGAAACAAAATACTATAGCACTGGTCTACGATTTTGATGGAACATTGACACCTAAGACAATGCAAGAATATACAATAATTCCTCGACTGAAAATTAATTCAACAAAATTTTGGGCGAAAATTTTGCTTGAAGCAAAAAAAACAGATGGTGAAATCATGATGATATATATGAGAGAACTAATTAGTCATGCTGAAAAGATAGGTATTAAGATTACAAAAGAAGAGTTTATTACCATGGCAGACAAAATTAAATATTTTGTTGGCGTGAAAGATTGGTTTAAGAATATAAATAAGTATATAAAAACTAATCATAAAAATATTAATGTTGCACATTATGTGATTTCAGCTGGACATCACGAAATACTAGATGCATCAGCTATAAGGAAAGATTTAACAAATATTTTTGGTTCACAATATTATTTTGATGAAGACGGCAACGCTACTTTTCCAAAAATAGTAGTTACAGATACAGCAAAAACACAGTTTCTTTTTAGAATTAATAAAGGGAAAGAGAGATTATCAGAGTCAATAAATAGCCATATGCCCGAAGAATCCAGACCGATACCATTTGAAAATATGATTTACATTGGTGACGGCCTCACTGATGTTCCAAGTATGGCATTAATAAAAAAACAGAATGGGCATGCTATTTCAGTTTATCCTAAAAATAGTCCGGAACAAAAAAAGATTTGTACTGAACTACTCTCGGCTAAAAGAGTTGATTTTATTTCTGAAGCAAACTATAAAGTAAACGGCGTTTTATTCAAAAGAATGCGTCTTCTAATAGATATGATAAGCGCAAGGATAAAATACACAAATGCGGTATCTTAAGTTAGCTTTCATCGATAACTTTCATACCGGATGTTCTATCAAGAAATTTATATTGCATATTTAATACATTGAAATATTCTTTAATATGTCTCATGACAATATCTAAGTTAAATTCCTTACAGCTATAGATATCCAATTGAATTAAACCTGGGTTAGGCTCATCCCATATATGAATGACAATATGACTGGTTTCAATTAATGCCATACATGTTGTCCCGCGATTGCCAGGTTGGTCTACATAGCTAATGGCAGGACCTTGCATTAATTTCATATCAATTTTTTTTATTAAGGTTTTCATCCAATCAAGAATTTCATGAAGAGAATCTTCAGCTGGACAGTCACTTACCTCAGCTCTTAAAACAAGATGTTTATGGTCTAATTGCATAATATAAAAAGTTAAATATAATCAATATAAATTTATAAATGACAAGTTAATGAGCATAAAAAATATATATTATGAATATGATGATGCAAGTGGCATATCAATCGGTATAAAGTATGAGAAATATTTATATCAATGTCAAAGTAAATATCAAAATATTGAAATCATAAAAACAAACAAATATGGAAATGTTCTTTACCTCGATGGATGTTTCATGTTGTCTCAAAAGAATCAAGATTTTTATCACAACGAATGTCTTGATCTAACTCCAAAAACTGTAAGAAAAATATTAATTATAGGTGGAGGAGATTGTGCTATTGCAAGCATGTTGGCACGAAAGGAGAGCGTGACAGAAATAATAGTAGTTGAAATTGATGATGCAGTAGTAAATGTCTCAAAAAAGTATTTTCCTGAAAATTTTAAGCTTACAAAAAAGCAATCAAAAAAAATCGAACTAGTTATTAATGATGGAATGATTTATCTAAAAAATAATAAATCTAAGTATGACGCTATAATTGTTGATTCCACCGATCCAGTGGGTGATGCTAAAGTATTATTTTCAAAAAAATTTATAAGAGCATGTAATGATGCTCTAAAGAAAAATGGTGTCTTAATACAACAATCTGGTTCACCTTTAAAAGATATGGAAACTGTTATCAAGCCCTTAGTTAAAAAATATGAAAGTATTGGACTTAGGGATATTGTTATTTCTAGCTTTCCAATGCCATTGTATCCTACTGGGACATGGAGTTTCTTAAAAGCTAAAAGAGCGTAGCTATCACTACGCTCCCTTAGGATATATGCTTATTGCTCAGGGTAAACTGAAGGTTTAATGCCTGTAGCTTTACTAAATTCTGGGTATGCTTCTAATCCACACTCAGATATATCTACACCATCTTGTTCTTCTTCTTCTGTTACTCTTAAGCCAAAGAACATTTTTATGATATACCAAACAATTACGCTTGTAATAAATGTCCAAAGTATAATCATTGAAGCTCCGTAAATTTGAGCTCCAAGAGATCCGCCAGTAAGAGTTACAGCGAGTAATCCCCAAATACCACATGTTCCATGTGCAGATATTGCGCCGACAGGATCGTCTATTCTCATTTTATCAAGCATAACAATAGACATTACTACTAATAATCCACCAATTGCACCAATGATTAAAGCAAGTCCTGGTGTTGGAGCTAATGGTTCAGCTGTAATTGATACTAAACCACCTATAGCACCGTTTAATGCCATTGTAAGGTCAGATTTACCGAACATTACCTTAGATAGTAATAACGCGCCCATGACGCCACCAGCTGCTGCTAAGTTGGTATTTACAAATACCATAGATACAGCATTCGCCTCTGCAACATTAGAGATAATTAATTCAGAACCGCCATTAAATCCGAACCAACCTAACCATAAAATAAATGTACCAAGAGTAGCAAGTGGAAGGTTAGCTCCTGGCATAGCATTTACTTTGCCGTCTGTGTATTTACCTTTTCTAGAACCTAGAACAAGTACACCAGCTAAAGCTGCTACTGCGCCGCATAAGTGTACTACACCGGATCCAGCAAAGTCAGAAAAGCCAGCTTCATCTAAGAAACCGCCGCCCCATTTCCAATAACCTTGAACCGGGTAAATAACACTTGTCATCACTACACAAAATAGTAGAAATGGCCATAGTTTCATTCTTTCCGCTACTGCGCCTGAAATAATTGAACAGGCTGTTGCTACAAATACTACTTGAAAGAAATGATCTGATATTGATGAGTAGTAAACATCTCCACCACTCGCGATCACTGCCTCAGCTGTATTGTCAGCGCCTAGAAAAAATGATAGCTCAGGAATAACACCTGTTCCTCCACCTGGATACATTAAATTGTATCCGACAATCATATACATGATCACCGATATTGAATATAACGATATATTTTTTGTAAGAATTTCAGCTGTATTTTTTGCTCTAACAAGACCAGATTCTAACATGGTAAAACCTGCAGCCATCCACATGACAAAGGCACCCATGACTAGAAAATAGAATGTGTCTAAAGCATAAGCAAGTTCAATTACTTTACCTTCTAAAGCTTCCATTGCAATCTCCTAATTAAAAAAGTTTAATTAAAGAGCTTCTGGACCTTTCTCTCCGGTACGAACACGTATTGCTTCTTGAATATCAAGAACAAAAATCTTTCCATCGCCAATTTTACTTGTACTGGCAGATGACAAGATAGTCTCGATTGTTTGATCAACAAGGTTATCATTAACAGCAATTTCAAGCTTAATTTTCGGTAGAAAATCAACCACATATTCAGCACCTCTATAAAGTTCCGTATGGCCCTTTTGCCTTCCAAACCCTTTTACTTCAGTTGCGGTAATTCCAGTAACCCCTATTCCTGATAGAGCTTCTCTTACCTCATCTAATTTAAATGGTTTGATAATTGCTATTACTAATTTCATTGTTAAATGTCTCCTATCACAAATTATAAACTAAATTATTTAGAAACTATACCCTAAAGTAAAGTTTGCATATGTTGAATCATCGTTGTCTTCAAGACCTACTGCATGACCAGTATCGATGTTTCTTCCTAACATAAGACCTACATCAACACCACTAACTGTCATTCCATAATGAAGTTCGTGGTTATGTCCTGTCATTGCCTCACCAGACCAAGTTTGGTACTGATAGTCAATAGGTAGACCAACAAAAGATAATGGAACTGTGATTGTATAATGCTGATAACCTTGGTCACCTGCTGCAAGTTGATACTCACCATCTACAGCTGCATCAATTGACATAAAGCCCATATCAGCACCTATATTAATTTCTTGGTAATCACTATCAAAATTATCTGAATAGTAATATCCAGTAAATCCTGCATACATTGGAATGCCCATTAGTTCGAAGTTATATCCGCCATAGATATCATATTCTACACCTTTATCAACATCAGCCCACCAAGTACCGACATAGAAATTACCCATTTCAGCATCAGCACCAAAACTTACTGATGACTCTGACATGTAGTATCCTCTGTACCAGTATTCAGACATGTAACCTATGTTGTAACTTACTGCGCTACTGTGATCATCTGCAACTGCTTCACCAGCTTGTGCAAACATTGATATTGACATCAACGTTACTAGTGCAACAGATAGAGATGATTTAATTATTTTGTTCATTTATATCTCCCTTTCGTAAAATGGTTATTTAGTTATTTTGTGATAGTCGACATTTATCAATGACAAATAGTAAAGCTATCAATAGTAGATATGCATAAACTGTGCCAACTGTTAATATTATTATTTACATATAAAAATGTGAGTGTTTACCTAATAATATTGGGTGTATGATATATTAATAACTCAAGTTGTAAAGTAAACATTTGTATATTTATTTATAATAGATAAAAATTAAATTTGCACAAAAAATGTGCATCA
>CBFHLA010000002.1:3816-45803 GCA_965656575.1 Gammaproteobacteria bacterium | reverse complement strand
GTGTATTGGAGATATGAACCTTACATGTAAACAGTTAAAATCTAGAAATTATCAATTTGGTAAATCTATATCTGACAGCAGTTCTTCTATACAAGATGCATTGAACGAAATTGGAACAGTCGAGGGATATGAATGTTGTATTACTTTAATAGAAAAATCAAAAACATTTCACTCTACTATTGCTAGCACACTTTATAAAATTTTATCTCAACCAGCTAAAAGAAGTGATTATTTGTTAAAATTATTACAATCCTAAATCTTTAATTTTACGAGTAATTGTATTCCTACCAAGACCAAGTATTTTAGCAGCATCAATCTTTCTTCCTTTGCTTGCCTTTAATGCCTCTTGAAGCAAAAGCTTTTCAAGTTCTTTAGATAAGCAAGTTAAATCATTTGCGTCTGATAAAATATTTTTTATATGACTGGAAAGAGACTCTTCCCATGAAGAGTTACTATTTACATTTACAGTATCAGAAACATCACTTAGATTATCATTTTTAATTTCATCAGGAATATCATCTGCAGTAATACTTGCAGATGGGGCCATTACCGTAATATATCGACACGTATTTTCAAGCTGTCTAATATTTCCGGGCCAGTCATAATCATTTAATATTGTCATTGCATTTTTATCTATACCTTTTTCATCACCTTTTATTTCAGCAGCACTTTTAGATAAAAAATGTTTAACTAACATAGGAATGTCCTCTTTTCTTTTACGAAGAGGTGGCAGTTCTATCCTAAATACATTTAATCGATGATATAAATCCTCTCTAAATTTCCCTGTTTTTATAAGTTGTTCAATATTCTGGTTTGTAGCTGCAATTATTCTAACGTCAGATTTAATAGGTTTTTGTCCGCCCACTCTATAAAATTCGTGACTTGATAAAACCCTGAGTAATCTCGTTTGTAATTCTGGATGCATATCCCCTATCTCATCTAGAAATAGAGTACCTCCCAAAGCTTGTTCAAATCTTCCTATTCTTTGAGATTGTGCTCCTGTAAATGAACCTTTCTCGTGTCCAAAAAGCTCACTTTCAAGAAGTTCATGAGGTATTGCCGCAACATTTATTGCTATGAAAGGCTTGTTGTTTCTGGAACTATTAGCATGAACAGATTGTGCAATTAATTCTTTTCCTGTTCCTGATTCTCCACGGATAAGGACTGTGATATCAGTTTTTGATATCTTGCCTATGGCTTTAAATACTTCTTGCATAGATCCTGCTCTACCAACAATCTTAGATTTTGATTCTTCCAAACCATCTTGAAGATTAGTTTTTTTTATTTTTGTAGCTTTAATAACTAATTTTCTAATTTCATTTATATCAAATGGTTTTGTAAGGTATTCAAAGGCACCCCCTTTATATGCAGACAGTGCATTATCCATGTTTGCATGCGCTGTAATTATTATTGTGGGGAGGTCTGGATATTTCTCTGATACTTTGTCGAGAAATTCTAGACCGGACATACCAGGCATTTTAATGTCTGTAATTATAAGATCTGGCTTACTAGAATTTAATGCAAGCAAAGCTTGTGACGCACTAGAGAAGGTTTCAATTTTAAATAAATCTTCTAGGGCACTTGTACAAATAGTTCTAATGCTCTCTTCATCATCTATTATCCAAACATTAGTCATTATCATAACTCCTTAGAGGAAGTACGATAGTAAAAATAGTTTCTCGATGTCTACTCGAGCATTCTATAAGACCTGAATTCTGCATTATAATCGATTGAGCTATTGTAAGCCCTAAGCCCATTCCATCAGACTTAGTTGACACCATTGGATAAAAGATTTCCTTAAGTTTCTCTTCTTTAATTCCAGGACCGTTGTCAATAACATCAATTTTTACAACTAATGGATATTTTTGATTACCTATAGTATAGCTAGATTCAGATCTAGTTCGTATTTCTACGCAGCCTCTAAACTCTAATGCCTGTATTGAGTTCCTGACTAGATTTATCAATGCTTGAATTAATTGTTCTTTATTAGTGTATGCATCAGGGATACTTGGATCGTAATCTTTTTTAAAATCTATTTTTTTATTTTTTAAATCAAATCTGAATAAATCAATGACATGTTCTGTAGCTTCATGGATATTAATATATGATTTATCTATTGATGTAGCTGGTAAAGCCATATCATTTAAAAGATTTACCAGTCTATCTGTTTCTTTTTTAATAATGTCTGTGAATTTTTTGTAATCATTGTCTAAAGACTTCTCAAGTATTTGTGCAGCACCTAAAATTCCACCTAAAGGATTCTTTATCTCATGAGATAATCCTTTAATCATCTCTCTCGTAGCCCTTTCTTGTTCAATTAAGTTTTGTTCAAGAGAAATGCTATGCAGTCTACCTGTTTCTGATAATTCAATAAGGGTAATGTTATCTTTATTAATATTTACTTGAGATATATTACAATCAACTATTTTTTCATCACCTTCAAAGTTTTTAAATTTAAAGTCTCTAATCATTTTAGAGTGGTTGTCGGTGCACACGCTAGCAATATGCTGATCAAAAGATTGATGTCCAATAGATGATTTAATTTGAGACAAAGGTGGGAAGTTACTGCTTATTCCTAACATATTTAATCCTGCAATATTAATAAAAAAGTATGAGTTATCTTCATTTAAAGCGACTACTGCTGTAGACATACCCTCTATTATCTCTAGGAGTAATTTAGAATCTAAAGTTATTTTGTTTTGTAATTCCATATTTGAATACACACCGCCTTATTTAGGCGGTGTGTTTTGAGTTTATAGACTGTAGTACATTTCAAACTCACAAGGGTGAGTAGATTGTCTCAATCTTTGTACTTCCTCTGTTTTAAGATCTATATACGAGTCGATCATTTTATTTGTAAAGACGTCGCCTGTATTTAGAAATTCTCTATCTTTATCAAGGGCGTCTAATGCAACCCACAGACCCTCTGCAACTGTTGGAAGCATTTTCTCTTCCTCAGCTGAAATAGAAAATAGATCTTTATCCATTGCTGGACCTGGATCAATCTTATTTTTAATACCATCTAGCCCAGCCATCATCATTGCAGAAAATGCTAAGTATGGGTTAGCAGTAGAATCTGGGAATCTTACCTCTATACGCCTAGCTTTATCAGACATCACATAAGGTATACGTATAGATGCTGATCTGTTACGAGCAGAGTATGTAAGAATTACAGGAGCTTCAAAGCCTGGAATTAAACGTTTGTAACTATTAGTTGATGCATTTGTAAATGCATTAAGCGCACGAGCATGTTTTATTATCCCGCCAATATACCAAAGAGCTTCTTGTGACATATTCCCATATAAATCACCAGCAAAGATATTTTTTCCATCTTTAGCAAGGGACTGATGTACATGCATACCTGAGCCATTATCACCAACAACAGGTTTTGGCATAAAGGTTGCTGTTTTTCCAAATGCATGCGCTACATTTTGAACAACATATTTATACTTTTGAACTTCATCTGCTTTTTTAACAAGCGTATTGAATAGTGTTCCAATTTCACATTGACCAGCTGTTGCTACTTCATGATGATGAACTTCGCATTGGACACCTACCTCATGCAGTGTAGTAATCATCGCAGATCTACAATCCTGAAGTGCATCCACAGGCGGAACTGGGAAATAACCACCTTTGACTACAGGTCTATGACCCATATTACCATCATCATAATTCTTACCACTGTTCCAGCAAGCCTCTGTAGAATCTACTTTAAAAAAACAACTTCCAGTTGTATCTTCAAACTTAACATCATCAAATACAAAGAATTCGTTTTCAGGACCAAAGTAGGCTGTATCCGCAATGCCAGATTCTGAAAGATATTTTTCGGCTTTCTTGGCAATACCTCTTGGGTCTTTTTCATATGTTGAACCATCTTCAGGTTCAATTACATCACACGTTACATTAATCGTTGGTTCATCAAAAAACGGATCTGCAAAAGCTGTTGATGTGTCAGGCATAAGTATCATGTCAGACTCATTGATATCTTTCCATCCAGCAATGGAAGATCCATCAAACATTTTTCCTTCTTCACAATCTGTAGCTATGCCTTCATCTGTGGCTGTTACAGTAACGTGTTGTTCTTTACCTTGTGTATTGGTAAATCTATAGTCTATGAATTTGGCTTCTTTTTCATCGACCAATTTCTTTATGTCATTTGCGCTCATTTTATTCCTCACTAGTGTTTTTTTATTCGCACATATTCTCATGCACATATCATGCCAGCTTCAGTGATAGTATATATCTACAGTATTTATTATGATAGTATAAAATGATTTATAATAGTGCAATAAATGAACATATATTGTGCAAATGCATAACAATAGTGCATTATATTATTACAGTTTGATGTTAAAAAAATGTAAAAAATATATGTCTTATCTCTTTATACAAGTATAATTTCATTATTCATAAGGAGCTAAATTGACACAACACACCATGGAAGACATTGTAGCCCTCTGTAAAAGACGAGGTTTTATATTTCAATCTTCCGAAATCTATGGCGGCCTTCAGGGCATGTATGACTATGGCCCTCTGGGTGTGGAGTTAAAAAATAATTTAAAAAGCGCCTGGTGGAAATCTATTGTTTATGACAGGGATGATGTGGAGGGTTTGGATTCATCAATTTTAACTCATCCTGACGTTTTGAATTTTTCTGGACACGAGGATACATTTACCGACCCCATGATTGACTGTAAATCATGTAAAGCAAGATGGAGAGCAGATCAAATAGATGATAAATGTCCCAAATGTGGTTCTCAAAATCTTACAGAGCCAAGACCATTTAATTTAATGTTTAAGACTTCTGTTGGCCCTGTTAGAGATGAATCTTCATACGCATATTTAAGACCTGAAACCGCACAACAAATTTTTGTTAATTTTAAAAATATAATTGATTCAACATCCAGAACACTTCCTTTTGGAATTGCTCAAATAGGAAAATCTTTCAGAAATGAAATCACGCCAAGGAACTTTATTTTTAGAGTTAGAGAATTTGAACAAATGGAATTAGAATTTTTTGTCTTACCTGGCGATGATGATCATTGGCATAAATCTTGGGTAGAAATGAGAACTGAATGGTGGATTAAACAAGGTATTCCTAAAGATAAACTGAATGTAATTAATATCACTGGCGATGACCTAGCTCACTATTCAAAAGCTACAGCTGATATTATGTACTCCTTTCCTCATGGGGATGAAGAGTTGGAGGGCATTGCAAATAGAACTGATTTTGATTTAGGTTCACATACAAAAAACCAAGACAGTCTGAACATCAAAGCAAATGTCAAAGATAATAATAAATCAAATTCTAGACTAGCTGTTCAAAATGAAAATAAAGAATGGATAGTGCCATATATCATAGAACCATCTGCTGGGGTTGATAGAGGAGTTTTAGCAGTTTTAAATGAGGCTTTCACAAATGAAGAACTAGGCGATGGGAAAACTCGAATCGTCTTAAAATTGAAAAAACATTTATCACCAATTAAAGCTGCTGTTATTCCATTAAAAAGAAACAACGAAAACTTAGTGAATAAAGCCCATGAGGTAAAAAGCCGTTTACAGAAATATCAGTTTGGAAGGGTTGTAGTTGAGAATACTGGAAATATTGGCAAAAGTTACAGAAAACATGATGAAGTTGGTACACCATTATGTTTGACAGTTGATTTTGATTCGCTCGAGAAGAACACTATAACTGTCCGCGACAGAGATACTATGAATCAAGAATCAATATCTCTGGACAATATTGACAAATATTTTTCGGACTATTATTCCGATGCATAGTGATAAATACATTATTTTAGACAGAGATGGTGTTATCAATTATGATTCATCCTCATACATAAAAACTGCTGACGAATGGGAACCTATCCCAAAAAGTTTAGAAGCAATCTCGTTGCTATCTAAACATGATTATAAAATCATAATAATCTCTAATCAATCTGGTGTAAGCAGAGGAATTATAAAATATTACAATCTTCTTGAAATTCATAAGAAGCTAATTGATTTATGTAAGAAACATGCTGGTAATATATTTGTTACATATTATTGTTATGATCATCCAGACCATAAAACTCAATTTAGAAAACCTAATCCAGGAATGTACTTAGAGATCGCAGAAAGATTGAACATAAATTTATCTGAGGTATTTGCAATTGGAGATTCTCCAAGGGACATGAAAGCTGCATTATCATCTGGTTGTAATCCCTTAGGAGTACTGACAGGTAATGGTAAAAAAATTAGTGAAGAAATGCCAAATATTGAATTATTTGACGACTTATACCATGCCACACAATTTGTTATAGAATATGATAAACAATATATTCTTAATATTTAAATCTCTTATTTTTTGGATAAATCTTATTTTATCAGTATTACTTTTCGGTCCAATTGCCTTTTTATTTGGAATTATCTCCTATCCTATTTGTCTTTACTTCAGTAAATTATGGTGTCGGTATAATCTATTTATTCTTAAAAATATCTGCTCACTTAGCTATGAAACAAATGGTCCTGACATTAATTCACATAGCATAGTAATTTCTAGACACCAGTCTGCATGGGAGACTATATTTCTTGCTGCATATATCAAGCGTCCAATTTTTATATTAAAAAGGGAACTCTTAATGATTCCGCTTTTTGGCTGGTGTCTATATTTATTAAAGAATATTTCAATAAACCGATCGGACGGAGTATCTTCTCTTAAAAAAATCATGAAAGCTTGTGATGAACATATTGATAATGATAGAACTCTAATAATATTTCCTGAGGGAACAAGGGTAAAGTACGGAAAAAATATTAAAATCAAAAAAGGTGTTTTAAGAATACTTGATGCATTAAAGCTTCCATCTATAATTATAAATCATAATGCAGGAAAGTTTTGGTCCAAAGATTCTTTTTTAATAAAACCAGGCACCGTTGTTGTTGAAACTATATCACTTCCATACAACGCTGATCAGTTAATTTCAAAAAATAAGATACAAGAGCACTTCTTATAATATTATTTTAACATCCTATGGAGCTGGGTTTGGTTGAGAGGAATGAACTTGATTAATATCCTCTAGCATAGTTTCTGTAATCTCTATATTTATGGAATCTATATTTTCTTTGAGTTGTTCCATAGTTGTAGCGCCAATAATGTTTGATGTTACAAAAGGTCTAGTATTTACAAATGCCAATGCTAGATGAGTTAATGATAAATTGTATTTATCAGCTATCTTTAAGTATTTTTCAACAGCTATTAAACACTCTTCATTACTATAGCGAGTAAACCAATCACCAAATAATCCGAGTCTTGAATTTTTCTCTGTTTTATTAATATACTTGCCTGTGAGTTGACCAAATCCAAGAGGTGAATATGCGAGTAGACCTACTTTTTCATGTTGAGAGATTTCAGCTAAACCAACTTCATATATCCTATTTAGTAGCGAATATGGATTTTGTATGGTTACAATTCTTTCCATAGATTTTTCTTTTGCAATATTTAGGTATCTACTTGTTCCCCATGGTGTTTCATTAGAAATTCCAATGTAGCGAACTCTTCCTGATTTAACCAGGTCAGTCATAGCCTCTAATGTTTCCTCTATTGACACGCCCATTTCATCTGAATATTCATATCCCAATCTGCCAAAATAGTTTGATTTTCTTTCTGGCCAATGCACTTGATATAGATCTATGTAATCCGTTTGTAATCTTTTAAGTGAATCATCCACAGCTTGGAAAATCTGTTTTTTATCAAGGCGTGAACCTCCTCTTAAGTATTCCATACCAGGGCCTGCAACTTTTGTAGCAACATAAATCTTTTCTCTGTCTTTTCTTTTAGCCAACCATGTTCCAATAATTTTTTCCGTCAAACCTTGAGTTTCTTCTTTGGGTGGAATGGCATACATTTCTGCGGTATCAATTAGGTTTATGCCATTCGCAATAGAATAATCTAATTGCTCATGTGCTTCAGATTCAGTATTTTGCTCACCATAAGTCATAGTGCCAAGACAAATTACACTTACATCTAAATTAGTATTAGCAAGTTTTCTATATTTCATTTTTTATCTTCTTTTTAATCTACCATAAATATCTTGATATCTTATAATATCTTTTTCTGACAACTTTTTCCCCGTTTGTACTTCAATGATTTCTAATGTCTGTTTTTGATTATTCATTAACATATGTTTTTGCCCGGAACTAATAAATGTTGACTCATCTGCACATAGCTTGAATTCTTTCCCTTCTTTTAATATAGTTGCAACGCCCTTTAGTACAATCCAATGCTCACTTCTATATTTGTGAGATTGATAAGATAACTGTGAGTTCGGATTAACAATAATTTTCTTGATCTTGCAGCTTTTGTCTTGAAGGATTGTTTCATAAGTCCCCCATGGCCTATGAACAACTGATTGTTCAAGTAGTAATTCTTTGCGTTTTTTATTTATTTTTTTTATTAGCTCCCTCATTGATGATGAAGATTCTTTATTAACAACTAGTAATGAATCTTTTGTATCAATTACGATTAGATTTTCAACACCGAGTAATGATACATGCCTGTTTGAGCCAAAGACTGTTGTATTTTTTGTACCTTCCTCAATAACATCACCTAAAAAAATATTATTTTTTTTAGTCTTTTCGAATAACCTTTCTAAGGCTTTATGCTGACCTATATCAGACCAATTAGTTTTTATTTCCATAGCTTTTAATTCAATGCCTAATGATATGGCTTTCTCAATTACTGCATAATCAATAGACTTCGATGTAGCTTTTGAATAGTCTGAATTAGATGGACGTATAAATAAATTATCAATGCTATTTTTCTTCCAAGATTTAGTTACATTTTCATATATTGATTTGTTCGTGATGCGAATAGCATTCAGCCATGTTTTAGCATTTAAAACAAAAATTCCCATATTCCAGAGACATTTTTTATTTATTAGGATTTTTTTTATAACTTCTACTTTTGGCTTTTCTATAAACTCTGTTACTGATTTTATTTTTTTACTTCCTTTATATAAAATATAGCCATATGAATCTTCAGCTGATTTAGGTTTAACTCCAAAGACAAAAATCGACTTATCTTTAATTTCATTTATTGAATCTTGCATACAATCAACAAAAATCTTGTCATTTTCTATGTGTTGATCAGATGGAAAAACCATTAACGTTGAATCAGGCGATGCATTTGCTGCTAATGTAAGAGCAGGTGCAGTATTAAGCGAACATGGTTCTAATATAATCTGTATTTTTACATTTATTTTTATATTCTTTAACTGCTCTATTATAAGAAACCGATGGGACTCATTAGTTAGGATTATAATTTGTTTAATACTGTTATTTTTTTCTGCAAGCAATTTAATTCTATTAATGGTTTTTTGAAATAACGTGACATTATCTTCAAGTTTAATGAATTGTTTAGGATAATCAGCTCTAGACAGAGGCCACAATCTAGTACCGCTCCCTCCACATAGTATTACAGGTGTTATATTCATCATATAGATTATATTTACATAAAATGATTAATATACTAGTTAAATGCTCTTGTAAATAATCTGTTATGTTTATACTATACTCACAATCCATGATAGTCATGAGGCTTAAAAATTAACTACTTACTATACATTCAATCTTTATTTCTAAATTTTACATCTTGGCTGCCTGATGCCATATCTAAAAAAGATTATTTAACTCGAGATATTATAGCCGGTACTACTATAGCTATGATAATAATTCCACAATCTATGGCTTATGCCACACTTGCAAATCTAGATCCAGTCTATGGTCTTTACGCATCCTTTATACCAGTAGCTATTGCTGCCTTTTTTGGTTCATCAAGATATCTTGCTACAGGACCCGTAGCAATGGTTAGCTTACTTACAGCTGTAGCTGTAACATCATTATCTTTAGGAGATAGCAGTCTTTACGTGCCTATCGCAATTATGTTAGCGCTTAGTGTAGGAATATTTCAACTTACGCTTTCTTTGGCTAAAGCCGGAAAATTAATTGATGTAGTATTAAAAGAACATGTGATTTTAGGGTTTACTTCGGCAGCTGCGTTAATCATAGCAGGTTCTCAATTAAGCAAGGTCTTTGGTTTAAGTAAGGTAACTCTTTCTGATTTATTTGCTATAAGTGATTTTCTAGATAGTACCCCAATTAATTTATATGCAGTTTCTATGTCATTTGTAGCACTGACAATTTTATATATATTTAAAAACAAACTTACAAGATACCAATTTTTGGGTAATATCGCTGTGCTCACAGCAGTAGTTGTTACTATACTGTTGTCAAAAAACTATAATTACAATGGACCTATCGTTGGAAGCATTCCTGATGGTTTACCAAGTTTTTCATTTCAAGGATTTGATTTTAACCCTAATCTTATTTTTATGTTTGCCATACATACAGTAATCATAAGTTTTGTTGGGTTCATGGAGGCGATTGCTATAGCGCGCCAACTTGAGCAAAAAGAAGCTGTTAAGAACGCAAAAGGAGTTGAACTATATAAATATCCCACTCCGGTGAACTCAAACCAAGAATTATTTGGACAAGGATTAGGCAATATAGCATCTAGTATATCTGGAGCATATCCAGTCTCAGGATCATTTTCTAGATCTGCAGTTAACGAGTCTGTTGGTTCTTATAGCCCAATATCTTCTATTACAACCACTTTAATCGTAATGCTGACACTATTATATGCTACGCCGCTATTATTTGACCTTCCTAAAGCAACGTTAGGAATTATTGTAATATTTGCAGTTGTACCATTAATAAAAGTTAAAAAAATGAGAGAACTTTTAGACAGTGATAAAAACAAAGGAATTGTTTGTTGGGCAACATTTCTAAGTACACTAATATTTCCAATATTATCTATAGAAATATTTTCTGGCATCAACACTCATATATGGACGGGTATAATTTTTGGTTTTTTGCTATCTCTGATTATAGAAAAAAAGCCAGCTACTTCTTGATATAGATTAAATCAAAAACAAAGTTCTTTTTCATCTTTGCTTTAACTTCATATTTAGTGATAGGTCTCAGACCTCTATTGCCAGAGAATTTTATATTGCTTGATGATTGATTATTTATTATTCGTCTTGCTTGAAAAGCATAGTTGATGTTGTCTGTAGCAAAATGAAAAAGACCATCACTGATAAGGATTTTATTGATAATTGAAAATGAATATTCATTTAATAATCTTCTTTTTCTATGCTTAATTTTTTGCCAAGGATCTGGGAACAACATATATATCTTTGAAACGGAGTTCGGTTTTATTTTTTCTAGTATTTCCAGAGCATCGCCATACTTAACATGAATATTATTATCCATGAGTTTTTTTACACCTGGCTTATAACATTCAATCCCACAAACAATATGATTGATGAACGTACTGCTAAGCGCAATGGTCGATTCACCAGTTCCAAAACCAATATCTATAATAAGATTTTTTGAGGGTAGATTAGTTAAATCTAATGATTTTTCTGATTCTTTTAACTGATTAAAATTTCTTGATCTAAATGATTTGTAAAATACCGGTCTAATCATTAGTGATTAAACCCTTAGTTGGTGATGACGCACTTGCATACTGTTTTTTTTCCATTCTACCTGCAAGGTATGCATCTCTTCCTGCTTTAATCGCATTTTTCATTGCACTGGCCATTAGAATAGGATCTTCTGCAAGTGCTATTGCAGTATTCATCAAAACACCATCACAACCAAGTTCCATTGCTATGCAAGCATCACTGGCTGTTCCAACACCTGCATCAACTATTATTGGCACATTTGCATTTTCAACTATTTCTCTGATATTAAATTCATTTATTATGCCAAGACCAGAGCCAATGGCAGAACCAAGCGGCATGATACATTCACAGCCTATATTTTCTAGCTCTTTTGCAACTATTGGATCATCAGTGGTGTAAACCATAACCTTAAAACCTTTATTTACAAGTATCTCTGAAGCTTTCAGTGTTTCAATGATATTAGGATAGAGATTTTTATTTTGGCTTAACACCTCTAGTTTTACTAATTTTCTTCCCTCTAGCAACTCACTTGCAATTTCACATGTGCGCACAGCATCTTTCGCAGCGTAACAGCCAGCAGTATTTGGCAGAATTGTATATTCTTCTGGTGAAATAAAATCAAGAAGGTTTTGAGAATTTTTATCTTGGCCAATATTCATTCTTCTAATTGCTATTGTTACTATTTCACATGTACTAGACTTTATGGCGGCTTTTGTCTCGTTAAAATCTTTATACTTTCCTGTCCCAAGTATCAAACGAGATTTGTATTCTTTATTGTCTACAATAAGTTTTTTCATTATCCGCCACCAATAGCTGTGACAATTTCTATTTTATCACCGTCTTCTATAAGGAACGATTCATGATTAGATTTTGGTATAATTTGTTCATTTACCTCAACCGCAAAGTATTTATGTCGTATATCAATTTTATCTAGTAATCTTTTAATGGTTAATCCATCATCTAGTAAAGTACTTTTATTATTCAATAAAATTTTCATACTTAACTCCTTATCATATTATAATCAGTTATCTTAAGATAGTTTTAAGCCGGAATAGCTCAGTTGGCAGAGCATCGCATTCGTAACGCGAAGGCCAGTGGTTCGATCCCACTTTCCGGCAATTCATACACTTCCAAACATGATAATTAACAATAATTTCTTTTACAAATTTATCTTATCAAAATAATAAATATGCTAGCATGAGGAACAATATATAACTTACGTAACATATGAATAAAATTTTAATTAATGACCGTACAATTTCATATCATCCAACTTTGTATTAGCCATGCTCAAATCGTGTAATAGCATCGAAAACTTGGAATGAATAGAAAAGGAATCATACTTGCTGGCGGCAGTGGGACTAGATTATACCCATTAACTTTAGCAACAACTAAGTGCATGCTACCAGTGTACGACAAACCAATGATTTATTATTCTATAAGCACTTTAATGTTGTCAGGTATAAAAGATATATTGATTATATCAACACCTAAAGATAGTGATATATTTCAAAGACTTTTAGATGATGGAAGTCAGTGGGGGATAAACTTTTCATTTGAAACACAACCAAAGCCAGAGGGAATAGCTCAGGCACTGACTATAGGAGAAAAATTTCTCAATAACAATCCTTGCGCCCTCATGCTTGCCGATAATATTTTTTATGGAAGTGGATTTTCTGAAAAATTAATAAATGCTAACTTATCTAATACTAATACATTATTTTCATATGAAGTTCCGGACCCCGAAAGATTTGGAGTGTGCTCACTTGATAGCAAAAGAAAAGTAATTAGCTTAGAGGAAAAACCCAAAAACCCATCATCAAATCTAGCTGTTACAGGATTATATTTTTATGACTCCAATTCATCATACATAGCAAAGACTATTAAGCCATCTGACAGAGGTGAACTAGAAATTACCGATGTAAATATTGAGTATATGAAATCAGGCAATTTGTACAGCGAAATCCTTGGGAGAGATTTTACATGGATGGATGCAGGCACTAATCAATCATACATAGATGCTAGTAATTTTGTTTATACTATTGAAAAAAGAAATGGGCAAAAGATTGCCTGCCTAGAGGAAATTGCATTTAACAAAGGATTTATATCTGCTGAGGATCTTGAATCTCTTGCTGAAAAACTTAAAAAAAGCGATTATGGTAAATACCTCTTATCTTTATTAAATTAAATATTGCACATGAGAAATGAAAATATAGATAGAAAGATTCTAGCTATTTATAAAATAATTTTTTGTAAGTTAAGGGCAGGAATCCTAACAAACTGAGATAAATTAATAAATCTAGACTCATATAATTATTCGATATAGCTAATTCGCTTAATTCATCTCCTATAATGATTATTAATACAGTTCCAGGCAGCATTCCAATTTGGCTAATTACATAAAATGATGATATTTTTATTTTCGTTAATCCAAATGCAGCATTAATTATAAAAAAAGGAAAAATAGGAGCCATTCTTAATCCAAATAGATAATAGTTTCCATTATCATCAAGTTCATTTTTAATTATGATAGTTTCTTTTTGAAATTTATTGTTTATAAAATTATAAAAAAAATATCGCGCTAACAGCATAGCGAGAGTTGCACCTATAGACGATGCAAATGAAACCAAAATTATTGCTTGATATATTTCCATTATAAATCCTGCACATAAGCCAAGAATCAGAGCAACAGGTATAGAAAATGCTGTAAGGAATACATAAACAAAAAAATAAATTAATAAAAACAAATAAGTATCTTCAGAGTAATATGCTATTAAAAAATTTATATTTTCTATCACATAGCCTTCTATTAAATCTAGATTAAATGAAAAAAAACCTATAATACTTGTAACTATTATTAAATATAAAATCTTTTTATTTTTCATAAATATATTTCTTTCTGTCATAATAAACTGATTAATGAAAATTAAACAATACATAAAAAATAATCAGATTATTTTTAATAAAGATTTAAAACTATTTTTTGATAAATATAAAAGCAACAGCCTTATACATCGTGCCATGTGGTATAGCATTAATAATGGAGGTAAG
The DNA here is from genome assembly GCA_965656575.1 of Gammaproteobacteria bacterium. Classification (GTDB taxonomy): domain Bacteria; phylum Pseudomonadota; class Gammaproteobacteria; genus CACLCV01. The sequence continues at coordinate 31,251 of CBFHLA010000002.1, read as the reverse complement.
AGACTTAGGCCGATTATTTTTCAAGAAATATCTAAAGGTATTCGGTTAAAAAAACATGAATATCTTTATGCAATGTTATCAATAGAATTAATGCATTCTTATTCATTAGTACATGATGATTTACCATCAATGGATAATGACGATTATAGGAGAGGCAAGCTTTCTACTCATAAAAAATTCAATGAAGCTCAAGCAATTTTATCTGGCAATGGCCTACTTACTCTGTCATTTGAGTTGTTGGCTAGTAAGTACTCTTCTATGCTATCAAAAGAGCTGTCTTATGTATCAGGCTCTTGTGGACTCGCAGGGGGTCAATCGATTGACCTGCTTTCACAAGGGAGTAAAACCAATTTAAATAATATATTGATTATTCATGAATTGAAAACAGCAAAATTATTCGAATTCAGTGCTGCAGCACCGTTCATGATTATTCTTGATAAGAAAAGAATGAAATTTGCAAAACGCTTTGGTCTATTATTGGGAAAAGTATTCCAAATTATTGATGATTTAATAGATGAGGATCAAGATCATGATGCTTGTAACATTCTCAACTATATATCAAGGGAGGAAGCTCTTACTTATTGTCTTGAATATAGAAATCAAGCAAATAAATATTTAAATAAATTAATGCTCGTTAATGAAAATAGACTATCAGATATTTTTGATTATATTATTGATCAAGTAAAATAATGCCTTATACAATTATTACTGGAGCATCGGCAGGAATTGGCTACGAGACTGCAAAAGGATTAGCTAGTAAAGGGCATGATCTTATCTTAGTTGCAAGAAACTTTGAAAAGTTGAAGCAAATAAGAAATAATATTTTAGCTCAATACAACATTGAATGTGATATTTATTCATATGATTTGTCTTTGATTCAATCTAATATTAATTTTTCAAATAAGATTATCCAAAAATATAAAGATATTGATATTCTGATAAATAACGTCGGCGCTATATTTATGGATAGACAAATCACGAATGAGGGCTTAGAAAAAACTTTTGCTTTAAACCACATGAGCTATTTCACTTTATCTACACTTCTTATTAAAAAATATTCTCTTATTAAAATAATCAACGTCAGCTCGGAGGCTCATAGATATATATCTTTAAAAAGTGATGATTTTCAAAATGCTAAACAATATTATGGATGGCATGCATATAAACGAAGCAAATTAGCAAATATTTATTTAACATATAAGCTAGATGAGAAATTTAGAAACACTAAGGCAACATTTAATTGTCTTCATCCGGGTTTAGTAAATACTCAATTCGCTGATAATAATAGTTTGATGTATAAATTTGCAGCTTCAATAATAAAACTATTCGGCATAACTCCTGCCGATGGAGCACTAACTTCTATACATTTAGCATCAAATGATGATTTAGATACGGCAACAGGTTTATATTTTGATAGGTGCAGAGCTAGAACATCATCTAAAGAATCCTATGATTATGAGATGAGCCAACAACTTTGGGAATATAGCGAACAATTATTGTTTAAATATTTAAAATGAAAAATACTATAATCATTCTGTCTTTACTTATCATTACTTCCTGCAGTTCAAGAGCAACAGGTAAATACGAATTTCCAATGCATATCGAAACATTTGATTCAAATAAAAAAAAGATTACATCACAGTGTAAGCTTTACTCAGCTGATACAAGAATATCATTTGAAGCGCCTAGTAAAATAATATATAACGCTAACTGTGGACCTATAAATATCTCATGTAAAAAAGGAAATATATCTGGATTATATGGCTTGTTACCTAAGCCTGAGGATGAAGTTGAATTGAATACACTTCTTAGCAGTGGAGCAGGTATTTTGTTTGATAGAATTGTTGATTCAACAACACCATTTGGAATGTTTGTAAGATATACAAACGCATTTGATAATTCTACATGTCTCATACCAAGAAAAATTTCTATTGTACTTAAATAGTCTTGTTAATTTTATATCTAAATGTTAGCTTAAATTATGGCAATGATAATTGGGCTAATGTTTTTTCTTGCAGTAGGATATTTTGCTTATACATTTGGGCAGTGTGTTGCTACATTCTCTCGCTTGGATAAGCTGATAAATAAAAAAATATTTGGTGCAGCTTTTCTAGCTTTATACATTAATTATGTCTATACGAACCAGGCCATGATTGTAGATGTATTCATGGCGCCACTAAGATAAAATTTCACAAACTTGCTCAAATAATCTTCAAAAAATTTAAAAACCAGTAAATAACGAAAGAAAGCATAGCTCCAATCACTAGAGCATTTATTATTAAAGTTATATACCTGTACTCTTGTGTGGCTGCTTTATTTTCTACATTCACAAATGCGCCATTTACCCATGTTCCATTAAATGTTCTGCCATCAGCATATGTCCACTGACCATCTCCAACAGGCTTACCATTTTTAAATCTACCGGTATAAATTTTTCCATTTGGAAATGTGTTTATCCCAAAACCATAGGGTTTATCATTTTTCCAATCACCCTCATAGGATCTTTTGTTTCTAGTTTTTAATTTTCCCTTGCCATGCTTTAAACCGTCTTTAAATTCGCCTTCGTATACATCACCATTATCAAAAGTTTGTATTCCATGAGTTTTTTCATCATCTTTATACTGAATCATATTTTTATTATACATGTATAATAAAAAATACTGTTAGAGCTAGAAAAATAGTTATTTCCTTGAGAAATAAAAGTGGAAAAGTATAATTAAACTTTTTTGATTTGAGCCATCACCGTATAGAAAATTGGGCCATCTCCCATATCTGTAAGTTCTTGTGAGTTTAATGCATTAGCATTAAGACCATTCTTAACTAATGAACCTCTGTATTGTTTTTGTGTAGATGCCACACCTTCAAGCATTGTATCTTTAATAATTGCATTGGCATAAGTTTCACCTACATCATTAAACACTTTACATAAATCTCCATCTTTAATTTTTCTTTTCTTGGCATCTGCGGATGAAATTTCAATAGTTGGTCGAGATGCCATATTTCTTAGTCTTTCAACTGGCACAAATGAATTCCCTATAAATTGATGCGTTGCAGGACTTAATATTTGAATAGGATATTTTTTCTTAATTTCTGATTTTTTAAATTCTTCTGTGTAAGATGGATATGGGCCTAGACCGATTTTTTTTGTATCTTCTGAATAGATTTGTATCTTCTTATCTTTAGTAGGCCAGCCTTTCTTAAGATAGTTTCTTCTTGGATTATTTACATCACCTTTGACCCATCCATTTTTTTTGAGTTTTTCATAACTAACTCCTTTAAACAGTGGATTATGCTTTGCATCAATCATGTTTTTTATCATTTTCTCATCTGTTTCTTTGAAGCATGCTTCCTTGTAACCCATGTACTTTGCTAATTCTCTAAACAGATCTTGGTTAGATTTACTCTCACCTAATGGATTGATCGCTTGTTGGGTCAAACTGAAATAATAATGCCCGTAAGGTGCATGAAGGTCTGTGTGTTCCAATTGGGTGTCAGCTGGAAGAACAACATCAGCATACATGCAACTATCTGTCCAAAAAGTATCATGCACTACTGTAAATAAATCTTTTCTTTGAAGGCCTTTTCGCACATTACTGCTATCTGGAGTGCAATTGGCAACATCAGAATTCCAAACAAATAAATGCTTAATAGGTGGACTAAGTTTTTTATCATTTAAGGCATTTCCTATCTGAACCATGTTTATAGATCTGGGAGCTTTACCATCTAGCAAATCTGGTCTTTGAAGTTTTTGTAAATCAACATTCCACATTTCTTCAATAGAGCCAACAAAACAACCAGACTCTTTATATTTCCAAGCCCCAGTAATTGCTGGGAGTAACATTATTGTTCTGGTCATCATGCCGCCGTTTCGATGCCTATTAAGCCCATAATTAGGTCTTATGTATGATCTTTTGGCTTTTGCGTATTCATGAGCTAACTGTTTTATCTCAGATTGTTTTATCCCAGTGATCTTAGAAACTTTACTGAGAGTATATTTAGGCAATTCTTTTTTTAGAAACTCTTCATGACCAGTTGTATGTTTTTTTAAAAATGATTTGTCATGTAAATTGTTTTTAACTATTTCATTCATGATACCAAGTGCTAATGCAGAATCAGTTCCCGGTTTAGGCTGGATGTGCCAATTACTCATGATACTTGTTCGGGTTTCTCTTGGATCTATACAAACAATTTTAGCTCCGTTTTTTTTAGCTTCCTCTAGAAACGGAACCATGTGTACATGCGTTGATGCAACATTTGTACCCCACAATATTATGTAATCATTTTTGGGAACTTCATCAATTGCAGGACCACACGCGGCTCCATAAGTATATATCCCTGCAGTGGATGCTGCTGCAATACATATCGTTCTGCCTAAACGGGCTGCTCCTAATTTATTCCAAAATCTTTCTGACATTCCCCAGTAGCCCAACATTCCGAGTGTTCCGGAATATGAATAAGGCTGTATGGAATCAGGGCCATATTTTTTAATATTTTCATTTAAATTTTTTGTTATGAGTTTTAAAGCATAATCCCAAGAAACTCTTTTGAATTTACCTTTCTGTCCTTTTGGTCCAATTCTTACATGTGGATATAAAACTCTATTCTTGTTGTAAACCAAGTCTAAGTAATGATTTACCTTATTGCATAGAAACCCTTTGGTAATGGGATGTTTATCATTTCCTTTTAACTTAACTGCTTTGCCAGATGTTTTATCAACAGTAACTACTAGAGAACAGGTATCAGGGCAATCATGCGGGCACGTGACATTTATATTTTTAAACTTAGGTTGACGCATTAATTTTACTCACTTTGGTTAGTGAAATAGCACCTGTAGGACATGCTTTTTCACATTCCCCACATCTCACACATACTTTAGGGTCTATATATAACTCACCATGATAAATACCGTGAGAATTACCAGGGTCGATTTTATTAACTTCTACTCTGCCTTTTGAGTCAGTAGTTTTTGATGATATTTCTTTGATACATTCATTTACAGGTCTTACTAATAAGCATTCATCACATAGAACACATAAGCTATTATTAATTTCAAATTTATAATGGCAGAGGTAACATCTTGATGATTCATTTTTACTTTCAGTTTTATTGAATCCAAGCTCAACTTCAGATTTAAATGTTCTTTTCGATATATCTCTCAGTCGCATTTCTGTAATAGGTATATAGTTTCTATTTAGAGATCTATTTGTTTTAGCGTTTTTGCTAATACTATAATCACTTTTGTCATAATTTTTTTTCATTAAATATTGATTTACATCTGCTGCAGTTTTTTTGGCATCTCCAATTGCATTAATCAGTGTAGAAGCTCCTAGTTTGAAATCGCCTGCATAGAAAATATTTTTAGATGAATTTTTTATTTTAATTTCTTGCTTCTGACCTATGGCCAGAATTATATGATCAGTTTTTATTTTAAACTTACTATTCGGTATATCTATAAGTTTTGAATTATGCTTCGAGGTTTTGGTTTTAACTAACTCAAGATATTTTAGTTTTTTCTTGTTTTCAATAAGTCTGAATGGTCTAGCACTGAATACCATCTTACCTTTTTCATTAATTAATTCCTCTAATTCACCAGGAAGAATTTCTAAATCACCTTCTTCTCTTCTATAAAATGTCTTAACAGTTTTGGCACCCAGTCTAAGAGCTGTTCTCGCACAATCCATTGATGTATAACCACCACCTATGACTATTACATTTTGCCCAACATATTTTTCATTCTTTTCGTTAACTCTTAATAAAAAATCTAGTCCATCTTCTACATAAAGACTTTTTTTAAATTTTTCATCTAAAAGATTAGGCTTAAGTGTTCCCATTGCACAGACAACTACATCAAATTTTTTTGCAAGCATTTCTATTTCATCTTGATCTGAAACAGATGTGTTTAGTTTGACCTTAATCCCAAGGTTTATAATTTGTTCAATTTCTTTTTCTATGATTTTTCTTGGTAATCTAAAAACGGGTATTCCTTGATTGAGCATACCGCCCAACGATTTGTGTCTTTCATACATTGTCACCTTGTGACCAAAACGTCTTAATTCTGCAGCAGCAGCTAAACCTGCAACACCTCCGCCTATAATGAGTATATCTTTACTCGTTGCTTTAAGTTTATTTTGAAGTTTAGGTTTATTATTTGAATATTTGCCTGCAGCTCTTTTTGAAAAACAAATTGATACAGAATCGCCATTATCATTAACTCCATGCCTACATGCTTTTTCACATGGTCTAGAACACACTCTCCCAAGAACTTCAGGAAAAAAATTATCATTGAAGTTTATGTTGTAGGCTGACTCAAAATCTCCACGATATATCGCTTCTAGGTATCCAGGAATATCTGTATCAGCAGGACATGCTGATCTGCACGGCACGCTATCACTATACCAATGTTCTAACTCTGATTTGTTCAAGAATTTACCCCTGCTAATAATCTATCAAAAATATAATGTATTTAACAATTATTCTATATTCATAAGAATATTAAGGCTTACTTATATGTTTGATAATTTGTGTATTTATAGTGTAGTTTGTATTAACATTAATCATAAATTAATTTTAGGGAGTTAATAATGAGCTGGAGTTTAGAAGGAGATTACGCAGAAAATTGCAACTGCGATATTATGTGTCCTTGTCTATACCTACAAACACCTACTGAAGGTTTTTGTGAGGCTATGTTGGTCTGGGATATAAAAAAGGGACACTTAAATGATGTAACACTCGATGGACTTAAAGTTTCTATCTGGTTACATGCACCTGGTCCACAACTTACTGAAGGCGGTTTTAAAATTGCACTATACATAGACGAAAATGCAACTGATGAGCAAGCTGCCGCATTAGAGGAACTGTATGGCGGTAAGCATGGCGGACATTTAGGTGTAATAGCTAGTCTTGTTGGTGAAGTGATGGGTGTAAAAAAAGCAGCTATTACATGTGATATATCAGGAAATAAAAAAACTCTTAAAGTAGAGGGTGCTGGCGAGTGGGATATGGATGCGGTAGAAGATGGCAATGGTAATGTAGCAAAATGCGAATACCACCCATTAGCTATTAACCCTGGCTTCCCAGTTGAGGTGAATAAAACAAATAAACAATCTTATACAGATTTCGGACAGAATTGGAGTCCAAAACCTGACAGAGTTGGACTTTCAGGCCCATTCTCTTACGCTCCATAAGTTGTCTTTTGGAAAACATAAAAAGGAGAGCAGGTGCTCTCCTTTTTTTATTGAATTTATAAATTAGCTATTTAAATATGCATGGGATAATATGCACTTCATAATATGAGTAATGAGAATAAAGATAAAACTCAGCAAGAATTAAACAAAGCAATAAATTTCTTGGGTCAAAACAAATTTTCTGAAGCAGAATCGATTTGCAAGGAAATTATTAAAGATGATCTTAATCCTGATGCCTATCATATATTGTCATCAATCAGACTTTACAATCAAGACTTTGACGAATCTATAAAATTAGTAGATAAATCTATTAGATTAAATAATAAAAATCCTGGATATTATGTAACCTTAGGATGTGCATACAGCGCATCTAAAGAATACGTTAAATCAGTTGAAGCTTTTAAGGGCGCAATTTCATTAAATGATAAAATTGCGCAAGTACATTTTTATTTGGGAGAGTCATATAGAAAAATAAAGAAATATAATGACGCTATCTCGTCATTTTATAAAACTATAGAACTATCACCCGATCATGTTGCAGCTTATCTATTATTAGGTATTGTTTATCAAGAAAAAAAACAATTTGATTTATCAATAAAGTCATTTCTTAAATGCATTGAAATAATGCCTGATTATGCTGAAGCTCATCTCAATCTTGGACTATGTTATTTATTAATTGGAGATTATAAAAATGGTTGGCGCGAGTATGAGTGGCGAAAAAAGATTACAAAAGAATCAACCGACGGTTTTAAAAAAGAGTGGACTGGCCAGAGTTTACAAAATAAGAAATTACTTATAGTTGATGAAGGTTCGGATGCAAATTTAATTAATTTTATAAGATTTGCAAGAGAGCTTGCTAAAGATGATTGTCAGATTATCTTGCAGTGTAGTGACCAAGCAATGCCATTAATGTCAGCTCAGAAATGGTTACACAGTACTGTTACGGTAAATGATATCCCTGAACATGATTATTTTGTCCATATCAGCTCTTTGATGAAGGTATTAGAAGCTAACCCTAATGAGATGAATCAAGAGTATCCATATATTGAATTTATCAATACTAATCTAAATTTCAATGTTTCAGAAAAATTAAACATTGGTCTGGTGTTGGAGACAGATAGAAATTCAAATGCGCATGACGATGAAAGCATAAGCCATACGTTAATTGAAGGAGTATTTTCTGACCAACACAATGTAATCAGTCTAGACCCCTACGTCACCCAAGATAATAAATCCCACATTTTTCAAACACTAGGAAGCTATTCGGATTTAAATGAACTTGCAAATATTATATCGAATTTAGATTTAGTTATAACTGTTGACCATCTAGTTGCGCATATGGCTGGAGCATTAAATAAAAAGACAATCTTAATGTTACCCTGCGTTCCAAATTGGAGATGGGAGTTGACACACAGAAACACATCACCATGGTATAAAAGTGTTATTATGTTTAGGCAAGAAATTCCTGGCGACTGGAAATCTGTGATAATAAAATTAAAGGAACAACTTCAAGAGAAAAAGTATGGTTGAGTTTTTAATAGATCAAGCAATGAAAGAAGCTATGGACCTTCAAAATAGAAATCAACTAGATGATGCAAAATCTATTTATAATAAAATCTTAGTCCATGATAAAAATAATAGTGATGCTTATCATTTATTGTCTTTAATCTACCTTGTAGAAAATAAACTAGATGACGCTAGGAGTCACATAATCAATGCGATTGAACTTCAACCAGAAATTTCTGTTTACCACAGCAACTATGGAAACATACTTTATCAAAGTAATAATCTCGAATTTGCAATACAGGAACATAAAAGAGCTATTAAGCTAGATAAAAAAAACTTTCAGTCATTCTATAGTTTAGGAGTAATCTATTCACATCTTAAAAATTTTGAAAAAGCGGTAGAAAATTATAAAAAAGCTTTGTCTTTAGATGCTAACTCATCTGTAGCCCACAATAATCTCGCAAATATATACAACAATATTAATCCTAACGAAGCAGAGAAGCATTACTTAAAAGTTTTGGAATTAACTTCAAATGATCCCATGCCTTATATCAATATCTCTAATTATTATCTAAAGAATACAAAGTATAAAAAGTGCGTGGAAGTACTAGAAGAAGCTTTAAATAAGGATGTAACGTCAAAAGAGTTATACAATAATTTGGGTATTGCATACTATGCAACTAAAGACAATATCGCTGCTAAAAAAATGTTTAAGCATGCTCTTGAAATAGATAGCACATATAAACCAGCCCTAGATAACATAAAAAACATGGAAAATGTTGATCAATAGTCTTTACATAAGACTGATTTATATTACTATCATCTAATGGGGAAAAAATTATTAGCGTTACCGTTTATTTTGATGACATCTCTGGGCTATGCTGGTGAAGCGAGTCAAGCACTAAATCAAGTTAAACAAAATATAATTGAAAATGCTTTTTCCTATGGAGATTCGACTATTGAATCTTGGGCAAAAGATAATTTATCTAGTCTCAGATTAATAGAAATTGAAACACGTGCGGGTGAAGATTCAAAACCAACTTTTAGAGCTATTTCACTCTTTGAATTAACTGGTAACGAGTACAACAAAATATTAACTCAAATATCATATTCAACCTTTGATAGTAATGAAACTCTAAATACTGGACTTGTATATAGGACGATGAATTCTGAGATGACCCGTATCTATGGTATAAATATTTTTTATGATCATGAATTTAACACAGGTCATACTAGAACAGGTTTGGGTTTTGAAATGAAATCATCAGTTTTCGATGTTAACATTAATTTGTATGAGGCAATGTCCGAAATCCATCACGTCAATGGTGCTCCTGAAGTTGCAGCGGGTGGTTATGATGCAGAAATAGGTGCGCTACTTCCTTATCTTCCATGGGCAAAAGTATATTATAAAAAATACCAATGGAATAATGAGACATTAAACATAAGGCATGGTGAGATGTTCAGTTTATATATGGAGCCAACATCAAGACTATCTGTTGAAACTGGTATGCAAGATGATAGTACTACTAATTCTTATAACGGATTTATTAAATTAAATTATATCCTGTGCTGCAATGAGAGAAAAATGGGACCAAATATATTCACAGTTTCAAAAAATGCATACACCTTTGGTAAAGTTAATTCTGAGAGAATGTATGAAAAGGTTAGAAGAGAAAATAATATTGTTAAAGTTAGAGGTGGGGGCGGATTTGCTATAACGGCATCTGGATTCTAGTATGAAAAAGTTATTTATAATTTCATTCTCATTAATTATGTCATTTAGTTTTCAGTCTAAAGTATACGCTAATGCATGTACTGTTACCTCTGGAGTAACAACACTACCAGTGGGAGACAGCTGTATGTCTGAACCTGAATCTTATGGCATTACATTATATGAAAAATGGCTTTGTACTGCACAGCCAACAGTGCCAGCAGATGGAGTGGAATATGATTTGAGTAATTGTTTTCAAACTATGAATGCATCAGCTGGTGAAGTAGTACGAGTTACGTCCACATCATCAAATGTTGCATTGACATCAAATGTTACTAGACCACCAGTGGGCATTTATACTCACGGCATAATGATTTTCAAAAATGAGTTTCTGATCAAACAAAGCATTACTTTCGACGCAGATGCGCGAGGAGATTCGCAAGGTGTTGGAGCTGCTGAACCAGGTGCTATTTATTGTTCAACAAGAAATGCATCAGGTGATGAGAGTGCATGTATATCTATGACATGTAGCACATCACAGACTACAGCAGGTGAATTTGCAGCAACGCTTCCAAACTTTAATGTAGGTGGCGATGACTATGAAGGCACTGCGAGTGAATCATTCGCGAGTGGAAACACTATGTATGCATACTTATTAAATGCTAACAATGAACTAGCTTCTAATGCAGTAGAAGCCGCAGCTGGTGCAAAAATGTTTGGTATGCAAGAATTTGGAACACCTGTAGTCGTTGATAAAGACACTAGAGGCTTCAATATGAGTTTTAATGTAAGTACAGGTTCATCTATATGGCAGAATGCACCTGATTCTTGTGATGAAGGCCCTGCAAAAGCAGCAACATATTCTGTAGGTAGTGGACCATTCCAAGTATTGTTAACACCTATTCAATATTAGTCTAATAATCTAGCCGAGAGATCACTATTTATGACAAGAATAATGCTCACTTAGGCATAAAGATCTATTTCTGAGATGTGTAAATATCAATAATGTACTAGCAAATAAAGTTAGTATGATTGATAAAGCTTCATTGAAATCATGTAAGCTGATTGCGATAAGTAGAACAAAAATTGCACATATACCTCCAAGTTTCACTATGTCATCATTGTGTTTTCTGCAACCAATTATAAATGCAAGTAACGATGTAGGCAGGATGAAGTAAAGGAGAGTTTCATGGAATTCATGAGATGTAAAAAATGCTAATTCTATATATGGTGATAGTATCAACATCAATGGTAACAATATACAGTGTATTGCACATATTGAAGAGACAGTAATTCCAAAATTATCGAGTATTTTCTGCATATGTGTAAGAGTATTATGCATATTTAATATTAAAATGATAGCATATTTATAGAATGTCAAATCATCCATATAGTTTATGTCTTAAAAATGGTCGTGTAATGATCAAAAATACACTTGTCTCTACAAATGTTTATGTCCAAAATGAGAAAATATCACTTATATCAGATAAAAATTATGATACTGAGCAGACAATTGATTGTAAGAATTTAATAATACTGCCTGGTGTTATTGATTCTCAAGTACATTTTCGTGAGCCTGGGCTAGAAGGCAAGGAGACCCTTGCATCAGGAATGCTAGCTGCAGTTTTAGGTGGAGTAACTTCAATATTTGAAATGCCGAATACAAACCCACTCACTATCACACCTGAAACAATTGAAGATAAATTAAGCAGAGCATCCAAAGAAGCATGGACTGATTATGCTTTTTATTTAGGTGGCACCATGAGAACATCTAAAAACTTGTCTGAATGGGAAAATCTCAAAGGAGTCTGTGGAATAAAGATTTTCATGGGCGCAAGCACTGGCGACTTGATGACAGCAACAGATGAGGAAGTTGAATCAGTTGTTTCAAATGGTAGACGTGTGATTGCCGTTCACGCGGAAGATCAAATGATTATGATGAATAATTTTGCATCTATCTTAGGCTCTAGTAACGATGTTGCGATGCATTGCAAATGGCGTTCACCAGAAAGTTGCTTATCTGCTACCACGAGAGTTGTAAATCTTGCTCGTAAATATAAAAGAAGAGTTCATATTTTGCATATAACCACTAGTGAAGAAATGGAGTTTCTTGCAAGGAATAAAGATGTAGCAAGTGTCGAGCTTTTGGCAAACCACCTAACACTTAATGCCCCTGAATGTTATGAAAATTTAGGAACACTTGCTCAACAAAATCCTCCTATAAGAGAAAAATATCATCAGGAAGCTTTATGGAATGCACTCAATAATAATATAGTTGACATCATTGCATCAGACCATGCCCCACATACTTTAGATGAGAAATCTGCATCTTATCCTAAATCACCAAGCGGCACACCTGGTGTACAAACGTTGGTTCCAATAATGTTAAACCATGTAAATAACGGCAAACTTTCTTTAAGTAAACTTGTTAGCTTATGGAGTACTGGTCCAGAAAGGGTTCATAAAATCTCTGGCAAAGGCAGAATTCAAGAAGGTTATGATGCTGACTTTACAATTGTAGATATGAATAAAGAAATGATTATTACAAACGATCAACAACGTTCAAAGAGTAAATGGACACCATATGATGGTATGAAGGTAAAAGGTTGGCCAACACACACTATTGTGAGAGGCAATGTTGTTATGCAAGAGGATGACATCATTTCTCAACCTATAGGTAAAATTATAGAATTCAAAGAAACAATGTAGCTTTAACCTTGTGAGTGAACACTACCAATTATTTTATGAATTCGCTTATAATCTAGCTTGTCTAGCCTATCAAGAAGATGAAGTTCCAATCGGTGCAGTAATTATTAAAGATGATACAAATGAGCTTATAGCTTCAAGTTATAATCAAATGAAAGCCAATAAATCATCTATTGATCATGCAGAAATTCTTTCACTTAAATTGGCAATGGCCAAAGTAGACAATGAGAGATTGACTGGTTTTAGTATGATTACAACACTTGAACCATGTCCGATGTGCGCCCAAGCAATTAGTTTTGCAAGATTGACCAATATTATTTTTAGTGCAGATGATACTAAAAGTGGGGGTATTTTACATGGTCCCCAAGTGTATAATACGACATCATGTCACCACAAACCCAATATTATCAGGATAAATGATAATGATAAATCCAAAAAACTTCTTCAGAAATTCTTCCAAAATAAGAGAAAAAACAAGAGAAATTGATTTTGTCAAGCTTGTACATTGCCTTTTTTAAAGGTATCTTGGGCTCAATTTTAAATAAACAAAATATATATTGAAGAATATATCTTAGATAAATATGAGTGAGTTCCTTAAAACATTTGATAAATTAAATGATGCACAGCTTAGATCTAGTGTGAAAACGCTAGGTAAGTTGCTTGGTAATATCATTAAAACTCATGCCGGTAATGATGTTTATATGGCAGTTGAAAAGCTCAGAAAAGGTTTTATAAACCTCAGACAGAATAATAATCAGGCTAAACATGATCAACTGATTAGATACATAGAAAAGCTAGAACCAAAAACACTTAAAAACGTCATTAGATCTTTTTCTAAATACTTTGCTTTAGTAAACGTAGCAGAAGAAGCTTATCAACATATTAGTCGAACAGATCGTTTAAAATCAGGATTTGATTCATGGGAAGGGTCTTTTGATCAAACCTTAAGAGAGTGTAAGGCTTCAGAAATAGACGATAACAAACTTCAAGAATTAATTAATTCACTTCATTATGCGCCTGTATTTACAGCACATCCTACTGAAGCTAAAAGAAGAAGCAAGCTTGAGGCAATGAGAAGAATATTTAATACTGTTTTAGAACTTCAAAGATATAAAGGCCAATCAATAAGACGAGAAGAACTGATAGAGGAGCTTCAAGCAGAAATTTTAATACTGTGGAGGACAGATGAAGTTCGACTTAAAAAACCTACCGTTATTGATGAGGTAGAAAATGGTTTGTATTATTTCAGAACTTCCTTGTTTAAAGCTATCCCAGAAGTTTATAGAGATTTAGAGAAAGCTGTAAAAAGGGTTTATCACACAGATAAGATTAAAGTACCTAGCTTTATTAAATTTGGTTCATGGATTGGAGGTGATAGAGATGGAAACCCATTCGTTACACCTGATATCACAAGAGAAGCAGTGTATATGCATGCAGAGACAGCTATACATGAATACATGAGAAGAGCTCAAAATTTATCGACTGTACTAACTCATTCTTCAGAACTAACTAAACCATCAAATGAATTTTTAGAATCTTGCAAAGCTGATGAGATATATTTAGCAAATGCATTCAAAGATACCACGCAAGATTTCTCAAAAGAGCCTTATAGAAGGAAACTTAAGATTATAAGATACCGCCTCGATCAAAGACTAAAAGTAATCAATAAATTGAAAAAAAATGATGATACTAGTGTCGAACATGCATATCAATCTGAACAAGAGTTATTGAATGATTTATACTTAATAAGAGACTCTCTTATCTTTGATAATGATTTAATACTCAGTGAATTTGGCCTTAATGACCTTATAAGATTAGTCGAGACTTTTGGCTTTCACCTAGTTAATTTAGATATCAGAGAGGAATCAACTAATCATACAAATGCCATTACGGATATTTTAAGCCATATTTCCAATATTGATTACAACTCTCTTGATGAGGTTTCTAAAATATCGGCACTTGAAAAATTTATCAAATCAAATTCTAGTATTGATGGTGTGTATGAAAAACTAAGCGAAGAATCAAAAAAAGTTATTGATGTTTTTAAGGTTATGACCCGCTTAAGAAAAGAAGTCAGTATTAATGCATTTGGAAATTATGTAATATCAATGACTCATCATGCAAGCCATGTATTTGAAGTCTTAGCTCTAGCAAAACTGTGTGGTCTTGTTACCAATCAAGATGGTATTTTAAAATCATCAATACAAGTTACACCACTTTTTGAGACAATTGATGACCTTACACGAATAGAAGAAATTCTAGAAGATTTATTTAGCAACAATACCTACAATAATTTAATTGGAAACTATAATGATTCCAAACTTCAAGAAGTTATGCTTGGTTATTCTGACTCATGTAAAGATGGAGGTATTCTCTCTTCTTCGTGGAGCCTTTATAAAGCACAACAACAAGTACTGGATATTTCAAGGAAATACAAAATTGAATGTCGTCTATTCCATGGCAGAGGTGGGACTGTAGGCCGTGGCGGAGGACCTACTCACAATGCTATATTAGCTCAGCCTAACGAGACAGTAAGAGGTATGATAAAAATAACAGAACAAGGAGAAGTGCTTTCGTATAAATACGCAGTTCCTCAGAATGCATCATATGAACTAGAACTTGCTTTAAGTGGGCTTATGAAAGCAAGTAAGCATCTTGTAGTAAGTGACCCTGTGTGTAGGAATAATTATGAAGAGATGATGAGTAAAATGTCGATAGAGGGTGAAAAAAAATATAGAGACCTAACTGATGACAAACCCGGAATCATGGACTACTTTTATGAGGCAACGCCAGTACAAGAACTTGCAGAGTTAAATATTGGTTCTAGACCTTCACACCGTAAAAAAACTAATAGATCTAAATATTCAATTAGAGCAATACCTTGGGTTTTTGGTTGGTCACTATCAAGACACACTTTGCCTGCCTGGTATGGTCTTGGAACAGCATTAAATAAAATCGTTGCTGAAGACAGACAAAATATGGATAAATTGAAATCCATGTACAAGGATTGGCCATTTTTTAGTGTTTTACTTGATAACATACAGATGGCACTTTCCAAATCAGACTTAGGAATAGCGAAAGATTACTCCTTGCTTGTAGAAAATCAAAATGCGGCAAAAGAGATAATTTCTGACATTGAAACTGAATTTAAATCAACCGTATCTACATTACTAGAGATTGTAGAATCCGATCAGTTACTCTCGGAAAATACAAAGTTATCATTATCATTGAGCAGAAGGCAGCCATATTTGGATCCACTAAATTATATTCAAGTTATGCTTCTTAAAAAACACAGAAGTATTACTGGAGAAGACACAGTTAATTTTGATCCTTTACTTAGAACTATCCATGCCATTGCAATAGGCATGAAAAATACCGGCTAATCATCTACACACTTGTATCGCTTTATACATGTGCTCAATTAATTTATGTAATAATAGTGAAGTTGTATTGAAGTATTATTTATGAGTGAACAAGATAATCAACTAACAGATATGAATAGTGAATGTGGTTCATCTGAGCCATATGCATTACAAGTTACAGATAATAGTATGGAGCCAGAATTTCCAAAAGGCTGTGTAGTGATAGTTGATCCATCAGGCAGCTGTTCTCATGGCCAGTTCGTTTTTATTGAATACGAGGGAGTTAGATGGTTTAGAAAATTTGAAATAATTGATCAGGAAAAATACCTTATTCCCCTAAATAGCGATTATCCTGAAATAAAACTTGATAATTCATATGATGTTATTGGTATAATTGTCCAAAAAAACGTAAAAAGAAAAATCACACACTATAATTAATATGAAAAAAATTACTATATACAGCACAAGAATTTGCCCTTATTGCGTAAGAGCAAAAAATTTCTTCAATAAAAAAGACTTGGAATATACAGAGATCATGATTGATCAAGACCCAGGCCAAATGAAAGAAATGATTGAAAAATCAGGTCGACAATCTGTTCCACAAATTTTTATTGGCGATTATCATGTTGGAGGATTTGATGACCTAATAGAACATGATATGGATGGTAAATTATCAGGTCTATTAGAATAATGGATTTAAGGGAAAACAGAGCGATGGAACTTGAAAGTGGTATAGCTGCTTTTGAGACAAAAAATTTTGCTCATGCTACAAAACTTTTATCGCCTATAGCAGAAGAGGGTAATTCTGAAGCTATGTATCGCATGGCCATAATGTTACAAAATGGTTTAGGATGTTTAGCTAATGAAGATAAGGCTTTTTCATATATGACTAAGGCCGCTCAAAACGGCCTCCCTCTTGCAATGCATGCATTAGGATTCATGTATTTTGAAGGAGAGTGTACTGAAAAAAATCCCGACTTGTGTATAAAGTGGTTTGAGCGTGCAGCGCAAGAAGGAATGATGGGATCTGCAACTACACTAGGCATGATTTATGAAGAAGGAAAAATTGTCGAGCAAGATTTAAAAAAAGCTGAAGAATGGTATCGTAAGGCAGGCATTCAAAAATAGCCGATGAAATATTTCCCTTTTTTTCTTCAACTTAACAAACTTCCCTGTCTAGTAGTTGGAGGAGGGTCTGTAGCAGAAAGAAAACTAGATCTTTTAGTGAAAGCTGATGCAGATATCACTGTAGTATCTTTAGACTTCACAGACTATATTATAAAGCTCTCAAAATCACATAATATTAAATGTATTAATGCGAAATATTCTGAGAAACTTTTGACTGAGAATAAATATAAATTTGTTATCGCAGCAACAGATAACGAATCGCTGAATGAGCAAGTATCAAAAGATTGTCATAAACATAATATAATTATAAATGTAGTTGATCAGCCAAAAATTTGTGATTTTATATTCCCATCAATACTTGAAAGAGGAGATATTACCGTTGCCGTATCTACTGGCGGGGCATCACCTGTCTTAGCTAGAGTCCTGAGAACAAAGTTAGAAACTATGGTTCCTGCAAATTATGGAAAACTTGCTGAGATAGTAGCTGATAATCGTATAAAAGTTAGAGAGAAAATGAAGAAGTTTTCATCTAATAAAATATTTTGGGAACAAATGCTAAATGGTAAATTTCTTGAATTGGTTTTAGCTGGAAAAAATGAGGAGGCTGAAAATTTTCTAGATCAACAGATTGAAAACTTCAATGAAGATGTAGCTAATCAAGGAGAAGTATATTTAGTTGGAGCGGGTCCTGGTGATCCAGATTTACTAACATTTAGAGCTTTACGATTGATGCAACAAGCTGATATTGCACTTTATGACCGTCTAGTACATC
Source organism: Gammaproteobacteria bacterium (assembly GCA_965656575.1). Lineage (GTDB taxonomy): Bacteria > Pseudomonadota > Gammaproteobacteria > CACLCV01. Next base: position 12,882 of record CBFHLA010000002.1, on the reverse strand, counting down.
CATCTATCGTCGATCTGATTAGAAGAGATGCTACAAAAATATATGTTGGAAAAGAAAGAGATAACCATGTTGTAAGACAAGAAGAAATAAATCAACTTCTTGTTAAATATGCCAAACAAGGCAAAAAAGTTTTACGACTCAAAGGTGGAGATCCTTTTATATTCGGAAGAGGCGGGGAAGAAATTGAAACATTAGCAGATGAACAAATCTCTTTCCAAGTAGTACCTGGTATCACTAGCGCGAGTGGGTGTTCGACATACAGCGGTATACCATTAACTCATAGAGACTACGCACAGAGTTGCGTTTTTGTCACCGGACATCTTAAAAAAGGTAAGCTCGATCTTAATTGGGAGAAACTGAATCAGCCTAATCAAACCATTGTATTTTATATGGGACTTGTTTCTATAGACATAATATGTAGACAACTAATCAATAATGGTCTTGATGCCGAAACTCCATGTGCCCTTGTTCAACAAGGAACTACTAATACACAAAAAGAATATATTTCATCACTTAAGGACATGCCTGAATTAGTTAAATTAAAAAAACCTAAAGCTCCTACTATTTTTATTATTGGGGGTGTTGTTAAATTGAGAGATAAATTGAAATGGTACAATACTAGCGCTGAAGACTAAAATTAATTGGTATCCTTAAATCAATACTATTTTTACCGACTGATTCAGGTATTGGTGGAAAGGGCGATGATTTAATGACGATTTTTTGTGCTTCCCTGTCTAGTAGTCGGTAACCAGATGAGACTAGATTTAAATTAGTAACCTCTCCATTTTTTAGTATTGTAAATTCAACAATAGGAGTCCCCTCTTGTCTACGCTGTAATGATAATAGCGGATATTTTTTATTAGAATCCAAAATATTTCTTATTACACCATAATATGATTGATAGATTTTCTCAGCTTTGTCGCCTTGAAGACGGTTATCAAATACTGCCTGTTGTTCTTGCTCTTTATTTTTAATTGTTTCTTTTTCTTTACTTAGCTCTGACTGATCCTCTTGAACATCATCTAAGGTATCTTTTATTAATACCATTTGAATTTGCATACCCTGCTCACCTATCTGGCTTATGTCTTTTTGTATGTAAGCATTTTTAAACGATAGTAAGAATACTGAATGAATCAGTATTGATATGAGTATGTATTTATTTAGTTGATCAGTTTGCATTTCTATTCGATAAGAGTTTTATATTTTTTATATTATTTTTATGGAGATTGTTTAATAATTTGCTTATATCATTTATAAGTAAGGATTTGTCTGCTATTAAAATTACTTCTTTAATCTTTTTATCTTGAATGTAGATAATGATATTTTCATTACTTGTAACTTTATCATTAAGAAAATAATTATTATCTTTGTCTATATATATTTTTGTCACCTCTTTATTCTCGAAGCGGCTAAGTTCAGCTGAGGGCAGTTCAAGATTATCTCTTACAATCTTCTTTTCAATTACACCTGCAATCATAAAAAATATAAGCAGTAGAAAAATTATATTTACTAAAGGTAGCAAACCATCATCATCATATTCTTTTTTATCTTTAATTTTTAGTCGCATTAGTTTTTAATCCAATATTAATATTACTAATTTCATTATTTTTAAGGAAATTCATCAAATATAAAAACCTTTGATAAGTAACGTCTTCTTTTGAGGTAAGTATGATTGAATACTTAGGTTTATCTTTAGTAAGATGTTTGATCATTGTAACAAGTTCATCGTCCTCATAAATTTTTCCTTCACTAATTACTGTCTCATCTTGTCTGATTAATAATTCAATTAACTTAATGTCTTCCTTACTTACTGAGTTAGTCTCTTTTGTCATATCCATATCTATCTCTCCAATCTTATTAAAATTTGAAGCTAACATAAAAAAAATAAGCAGTATGAACACTACATCGATAACAGGTGTAAGGCTAATCCTAGTCATTTGGATACTCTAAATTAAAATAGTAATGTTTTAAACACATAATAATCTAATTAATTATGAGAATCATTATCATTAACTATTGCAAATGAGAATCATTATCAATATAATAGCAGCAATTAAGAACGTTTATAGAGATAAATATGAAAAAAACAGCCATTCTTATTGCCTTTTTAGGCAGTAATGCATTTGCAGATGACTTGGCCCCATTAAGTATATTTGGTGGACAACAAGAATCTGAAATTGCTGGTTCTGCGTCATATATTGATGATGTCGAACTTAAAAAATCAGGCTATACAGATACTGAAAGGATAATGGGACGTGTACCTGGTGTCTTTTCACAAACTGAAGATGGCCTTGGACTTAGAACCAATATCGGTATGAGAGGAACTAATCCTAACCGTACTACAAAAATTAATATTACTGAGGATGGCATACTACAAGGACCAGCTGTCTATTCTAACCCTTCTATGTATTTCTTCCCTGATGCAGGTGATGCAGAAGGTATAGAGGTTCTTAAAGGTGCTGCTGCGATTGGCAATGGACCAAGAACAACTTCTGGTGCGATCAATTATTTATCAAGAAGCACGCCAACAGATGGGAGTAAAGGTTACTTTAACCAAACATTTGGTGATGAGTCATATCTTAGAAACCATTTCTATTATGGTGCAACCATGGGCAATTTGTCTTATGTTTTTGAAATACATAAAACTGCTTATGATGGACATAAAGAGATAGATGCTGGCGCCGGTAATGATACGAACTCTGGGTTTAGAAAAAATTCAGATCTATTCAAAATTAGATACACAATGCCAAGCTCTTACATGGAGTTATCAAGTCAAAGTACTTCGGAAACTTCACATGCATCTTATATCGGTCTAACAAGATTTGATTTTGCTGCTAATCCTTATAGAAGATACGCAGCTTCATCTAAAGACAAGATGGATAATGACTATCACAGATATATTTTCACATATGGCTTGGATTTAAGTCCTACAAGTAATTTTGTTGGTAAGATCTACAAGGCTAAATATAGCAGAAACTGGAAAAAAGTAGGTGAGATGAACGTATATGCAGATGGTGATGATACTAATACGCTAACAAAAGTTAAACTATCAAAGGTTGACTGGGCGACAAACTGTGCTGCGGATTCAGCAGAAGAGTTAAGAGCTTGTAATATTCTTACAAATCAAGCTGCTATGGTAGATGGTGAGAAAATCAAACGTTCACTAGGACACAGAGACTATGGAATGTATGGTTATGATCTTCGTTACAACACCGTTATGGGTGTGCATGATATTACAGTTGGCTACAGAAGTCATCGTGATTATCGTGACAGACATGATTCAAGTATTTCTGAATACTATACTCTTGGCTCAAACAATACTATGTCACTAATTTCATCAGACTATGTAACAGATGGAAATGGTAATGATGACTTTGCATCAGCAGAATCAATAAGTATTATTGATCGCATTACACATGGAAATTTTGTTACTACACTTGGGTTAAGGCATGAAGATGTAGACTATTGGGAGTATAACTACAGTTCAGCAGGCGACTCTCGTTTAGCTAATAACAGCGAAACAATGATTGCCGCAAGTACAGTCTACAACATGGGTAACGGTGCGTCTGCATTTGTTGCATACAGCCAAGGATACATGCCTTCAGGTAATGGAGGAGCAAAACCAGAAGAATCTGACAATTATGAAATAGGTTATCGCTCAATGGGCGCTAATAGTCAAATGGAAATTATTGGATTCCATGTAGATTATGAGAACCTAAATGAGACATGTAATATCGCATCAGGTTGTGCTGACGCATCTCAGGATGCAAAAAGTGCTGGTGAAGCTCATGTAACAGGTGTTGAATTCTTATACAGAGTCAATAACTTATTTGCATCTCCTCAAATGAAAGGTACCGAAGTTGCTGGTTCCGGGATCAGATATCCAATGGCTATATCTGTAACACTTCAGGAAGCAGAACATGATGTTACTACACAAAATGGTGAGTTTGTGGACGGTGCTAGAATAGCGTACACACCAGAGGAGATTTATTATGTCTCTCTTGGTGCTGAAACAAACAACTGGGATATGCAGTTATCTGTAAAATACAACGATGAAGTCTTTAACAAAGGTTCAAGTAGCTCTGATAAAACAGAAAGTGCTTGGATATATGACTTTAGAAGTGGTATGAGTCTAGACTCAATGGGCTATGTAGGAGCACGAGCATTCTTAAACATTGATAATTTATTTGATAAAGAATACATTGCTTCTGCACACAACTATGGCTTTAGAGCTAACAAACCACAGACTGTGATGACAGGCATATCACTAGACTTTTAAGCAAAAAATATTTTATATCGTTCTCCGATGATATGAATGAGCCTGGTCGAATTCCCTGCGGCCAGGCTTTAGATCGAAGATACTCAGCTTCCTTATTTCCCTATTCTGAGTATCTTCTCTTTAAAATCAATTCAATATTTGGTACTTTATCTTTGGGTATAGAAAGATTAATAACTTACTCAAAATAATTGTAGTTCTTCTTGTAGCTTTGCAACCACTGCATAGCTATACAGTTATTGGATTCAATAAAATAAATGATGGAAATGGATTTGAGCATCTGCATGCAGAACTATGTGGCAGCAAATATTCTGGCTCAATCTCTCATACTCAAAAGTTATCTGATTTACTAGATAAAATTAACACTGTCCTATTAAGCCAGATTCAAGGTGATTCTATATGTTGTGAATCTTTAGATACAGCCTCAATAGACTTAATCAACTTTCGATCAAATATTAATTTCGTATTAAATAACAAACTTTCAATTAACTATTTTTTTTACGCTCCTAACGTAAAAACGTTAACACCATATACAAATCAGGTTAGAGCTCCTCCAATCGTATAATTATTTCTTTTTTAATTTAACGATTAATCTGGAGGAAAAATGAACAGATTATTATTTTTTGTCTTCAGCATTACACTTATAACGAATGTTTCAGCTGAAGAATTAACCGATATACAAATAAGTAGTCCTGTAATGGACAAAGCTACTATAAGCAATGAGGCTATTGAAGAAGTCGACACAAGAAATGCAGTAGATGGCGGTGACTTACTTAAAAATATAAATGGCGTAAATACTATAAGAAGAGGCGGACATGGTCTTGAAGCGGTAATACGTGGACAGAGCGATCAACGTCTTAACACATTTTTAGATGGCGCTATGGTTTATGGTGCTTGTTCTGCAAAAATGGATCCAGCAAGTACTTATGCAAATGTTAATAACTACGACTCTGTAACTGTTATCAAAGGAACGCAATCAGTTCTTTTTGGAGCAGGTGGACCTGGTGGTGTAGTTAGCTTTAAACGTGTAACAAATCCTGTTACAAAACCTGAATTTAGAATTGGTCAAAACTTTGATTCTAATGCTGGTGCATATACAACTAGCGGTAATGTAGTTTACCCATTATCTTCGACTTCATACTTAAGGCTTAATGGATCTACTACAAATGCAGGTAACTATGAAACTGGATCTGGAATTAAGCCACTAACAGAATATTCAACAACTGATTACACAGTCATACTAGGAACACTTTTATCAGATGGCTCTAAATTAGAAGTTAACTATTCTAATAATAGACAGGATAAAGTTGGATATCCTGGTTTAACTATGGATATTGCATACAGCTATACCGATATGTATACACTGAAATATCATAGAGTTACTCCATTAGGAATTTTCTCAACAATGAATGTTGAACTTTTCAATACTGATATTGATCATTTAATGGATAATACAACCATGAGGTCAGCAATGATGGATATGTTTACTCCAACATCATCAGATACTTATGGAGGAAGGATCATTGGAACTATAGGTTCTGATATACGTGCTGGTGTTGATTATGAACATAATACTAAAAATGCTGAGCAAAATATGACCATGGGCATGGGCAATATGCACATCACCTATCTATGGCCTGATGTAGAAACTGAAAAATCAGGATTATTTTTTGAGAAAGATATGAATAATATTTCATTTGGCCTTAGGTATGACATGGTTGAGCTTGACCCAAAGAAAGCAGATGCTGTTCCTGGTATGGGCATGGGTATGCAAAGAAGTGCAAACGCAGTTTATGCTATGGCCGCTAATGGTGGATACGCAGCTGCAACAAAGAGAGACTTTGATAATGTGAGCGGCTTCCTAAGATTTAATATGGATGAATCTTCATATGTAAATTTAAGTATCAATGAAAGAGCGCCTGATACAACAGAGCTTTTCCATGCTAAGCAAAATAGTAACGAAATGATGAGACATGTAGGTAATCCAAATCTTGCTTCTGAACGTCATATGACAATAGAAATAGGTAATGAAGGAATGCTCCTTGGAAACCATGTTTCTGGATCAGTTTTTTACAATGATGTAGATGATTATGTCACCACCCACAGAGTAGCTGATGCTGCAATGGGTACAAGAACTTATAAGAATGTCGATGCAACGCTATATGGATATGAAATTACTGCACATCGCGTAGTAGCCGGTATAGATACAACTTTGAATCTTAACTACACACGAGGTGAAGATGATACGCAAAATAGAGCATTACCTCAGATTATGCCACTTGCGGGTGATTTGACTTTTGAAATCAAATCAGCGCAAAGTAATTATGGTTTGAGAATTAATTTTGCTGATACGCAAGATCGCTTTGACTCAAAAGTACTAGATGTGGCTGGTGGCACAGCTGGATATACAGTTTATGATATATTCGCAGGTTTTGAGCCTACACCTAATCTTAGGTTTACTGTTGGTATGAGTAATATCACAGATAAAAGATATGCAACTCATCTAAATTCAACAAATAACCTAGATGCAGCAGCAACCAGAACTGATGAGCCAGGCAGAAGTTTCTTTGGTTCTATTAATTACGAGTTCTAAATTAGTAATTTATTTAGTCTAACAGAGAGAAATCTCTGTTAGACTATGTGTCTAATATAGAAAAGAGTTATGGAATCTGCTTCACTTTTAATTAAAGGCGGCCCAGTCGTTTATATACTTCTTGGACTTTCAGTCTATGTACTTTCTATTGTTATTTATAAATTACATATCCTTTTTAAAGTTAATTTCTTCAGTAAAGATGTTACTAATGAAAGTATAAATATGTGGCTTAATGATAATAAAGAAGAAGCTTACGCAAAAATATCCAAAGATACACACCCTCAAAAAGAAGTTGTATCTTTCACTATGTATCATTTGCTTAAAAATAATATTGATAGTGATAAAGAAAGATATCTGAGAGAAGAGGTATCAAGATTAAGTCAAGAGCGTTTAGAATATTATGATTCAAATTTAGATACACTCAAAGTCATTGCAATGGTTGCTCCTTTATTAGGTTTGCTGGGTACTGTTTTTGGAATGATTGATGCTTTTCAACAAATGGAGATGGCTGGAAATAATATAAACCCTTCAACCTTATCAGGGGGTATTTGGGAAGCTTTGCTTACTACGGCAGTAGGACTATCTGTTGCTATACCAACGGTCCTTTTTGAAAGCTATTTTAGAGCTACAAATGAAAGACTAAAAGTTAATATTGAGCATTCAGTTACAAAGCTTTTGACTGCTCATATGAATTAAGCGCAACAGCCTTTATTAAACTTTTTTAATCTCCAATAATTATATGGCCAAGGGGTTAGAAAGCCGGCAATTAGCATTAAAGGCACAACCATAAGATTTATTTTAGCTCCACCTGTAACCAAATAGTCTACTAAATTCATAGCTATCTCCATACTGATCATCGAAATCAGACTCATACCAATAGCTGTTTTAAATGCACTTTTTAAATCCATTTGTTTCAACATAATAATTGTTTCTAAAATGATGCTGGTTAGAATTCCATTGGTCATTGCTAACAGCATTATAGATAATGTAGTCCAGGGAATCTGATGAACCTGAAAATAATAAATTGTACCCATATCTCCTATGCTGCAACCAATCAAACACCACATAGTATTGTAAGCAGACTGTTTCCATGTACTGTTACAATTCCAATCTATTGTTCTATCAAATACTGAAAGCATTATATTTCTATGCAAATATTATTATCTTTAATCATAGTTGGGTAAGTTTTAATTGGTTCATCTGCTGGTTCATTAAGAGGTTTTCCAGTTTCTAAATCAAAGTAACTGCCATGCAATGAGCATTTAATAGTTTTATCTTTTAGGCATCCTAGTATCAGCTCTGAATTCTCATGACTGCACATATTATCTACAGCAAAATATTCCTTATCTACTTTAGCAACTAGATAGGAATGATTTTCATGAATTACCTCAAGCATATTATTCTCATTGAAATCATCTTTTGTACATAAGGTGATAATCACAATTTCATCCTACTAGCAGCTGACCCGCTATCAATAACTTTAAGCGCTTCCTTTGAACATTCCAAAATATCATTACCGGACATTCTTTGGAGTATAATTGTCGCCCCAAGATGAATACATGATTTCATAGTACCTTCCTTACCGGACAATGCATCCATACCATCTTTTGCAGCTGCTTTAGCAACATCTAAAGCAGATACTTTTGATTCAATTTTGTCACTAGTTTCTTTTTTCTTCAAACTATCTGGCAAATCAACTGCTCTTGATGATTCATTGATACCCAGATCTTCAGGCTTTACCTCATACATTTTATCTTCTGAAGAAGAAGAGTCATAATAGTGAACTTTTCCAGTTTGTCTCAGCGAAGGAATAATCCCACCTTCAGTTCCTCTGATAACACTTGCCGAGCTGAAGTCTGCATTCCTTGATAACTCCAGATAGATAGGAGGATAAGGTTTATGTACAAAGCCTGTAAAAAATGCATCACTTTTTGATTTAATTGGTTTTACTAAAACTTCAACAGTTGTAATTACAGGTCTTTTTATAATTTTTCTTCTTAATTCCATAAGCTCATGAAGCCTTGGATTAAATATGGATTGATCTGCATATGCCCAACCTATTTTATTATTTTCCAAACGTTCTGCTATCTCCTCTAATGTGTTCGTAGAATTATATCCAAGCTCCTTTAGAGTTAAGTGATGAGTACATCCATACTTTGGACCTACAGATAAAACACCATGGGATAATATTGGGTAT
>CBFHLA010000002.1:1947-3717 GCA_965656575.1 Gammaproteobacteria bacterium | reverse complement strand
AAGCTTACAAAAAATAATTCATCTATATCTTTCCATGAATCTTTTCCGCTGATCACCATATCCGTTGATTTTTTTACATCATCGTTTTCTTCAAAGTTTGGGCCAACTCGTCCTCTGTAGTGATCATCCTTAGATTCTTCAAATCTCTCTATTATCTCCTTACATTTGTCAGATGGAATTTCATTATCAAATTCAAAAATGAAACTGCCGGGCACACTTTCTATAAGTCTTTTTTCTATTTTGATTTCATTACTCATATTATTTATATTACATTGTAAATGTTATCATCTGAATATTATGGCAATAAGAATTAAAAGCAAGTGGTCTAAAACAATGAAGAGGAGCAAGACTCCTGAAGATTTTGGTAGCGCACTTTCATATATTTCATGGAGACTATCTCTTGATAAAGCAAAAACACTCCATGGTGAAGATTTTGAATACAAAAGTGATCGTCAAAGGATATCTATAATTGTAGAGTACATGTCTTTTCAAGTTCACTTGGTGGATAGGTTGTTGTTTGAAGATAATGCTGATGTTAAATTCCGATCAGAAGTTATGAATTCTCTAGGCAAACAATCATCTAGAATTATGCAAGAGAACTGTGAGGATTTGTTCGGACCAGGTGATTATAAGAGCGGTTATATCAATACTCTTAATTTAAGATCGTCAGAATATTCAGAATTTGAATTTTCAAGAAAAGGCAGTAACTATTCGCTTTACAGGCACTTATCAAAAAAATGCCAAGATGTAATGGGGTATAGCCAGACTAATAAATGGGTTATGGATCAGATTATTGATATTGATTCAGTAGAAATATTAAAAAAGATATTAGAGGTTTATGATGCTGTTACAAAGACTTAATTTAGTCTTTGAATTTATCAACATTTTCGAAATTATTATTTTTACCGTCTTCGTAACCTGCGGTATATGCATCTGTTATACGTTGTTCTTCTACTTCAGGAGCACCTTGATAGCCCTCTTGCCAGCCCAAAACGTATTGTTCGCTAGCATTCATTTTTTCTAATTCTGTTACTTTATCAAAATATTCTTGATTCATTATGTTCTTATAGACCCCTTAATTTGATGAGCGATATCAACTAATCTATTAGCTAGTTTTTCATGCTCTTCTTTATATTCTTTTATTACACCTTTTGGATTATGGTGTATGTCTTTTTCTGTAACACCCTTTTCCCTTTCAAGGTCCATAAAATTCTTTTGTATTTCCAAGAGTCGAGTGATTATCTGTTTTCTCTCTTCTTGTAATTCTTTTTCATTTTTAACGTCAGTCATTAATACCCACCTTTTCTCCTACTTTCAGGTAAACCGCCTATTCTTCCAGCTTGTTTACTTGGATTACCAGGGAATAAGTCAAACAATGTTTTTGAGTCTATCTTTTCCCCCCATAACTTTCCCATGTCTTTAATCATATTTCTAGTATTAGGTTGATTTTCTTTATTATTAATAAACTCATCTCTCAGATAATTAATTACATCCCAGTGTCTTTGTTCAAGAACTATGCCTTCTTGAGCTGCTATAACTTGAGCTACATCTTCAGTCCAGTCCTCAATATTAACTAAAAAACCAGTTTCCGTTGTAGAAACTTCATTTCCATTAACTTCAACTTTCATAAACAAAACTCCATAAAGATTTTACCAATATTGGAAAATTCTAATATACTAATAACTATAAGTCTAGTTGGTAATTACGTAAATGTTAGTCTTCTTTAAAGTTACTGACTGCGTCTATAGATTTGTGAGGAAGGAATATTCC
>CBFHLA010000002.1:0-1847 GCA_965656575.1 Gammaproteobacteria bacterium | reverse complement strand
AGTTGGTAATTACGTAAATGTTAGTCTTCTTTAAAGTTACTGACTGCGTCTATAGATTTGTGAGGAAGGAATATTCCGCATCCATATAACCTTTGGCCACCAACACCTTCCTCTTGTAACCTAATTGATTCTTCTTTAGACAAATCAGCTATCATTAAAGAGCGTGTATGTAAGGTTTCATCCCCGAATAAGATTTTTTTTGATTGCCCACATAATGCTTTATTAATATGAACATTATGTGCACCAAGTTCTTTTTGAACCTGTTCTAAAAACATATCTTCAGGGAGATCTTCATTACAGGAAACAAATCTGCAGAAGAGATCCCTCACAACTAAGAATGTCTTCACCTTAGATTTACCAATACTAAGATCATGTCCAAATAGTTTGATTTTTTTACCTTCAATATCTCGTATTTTATCAACTTGTAATTTGTTTACTCTTAAAAAAAGCTTAGCTCTTTTTGATAAAAAAATATTTTCTCCATCTGCTCTCACCCATCCATTGCCAGACATTGGGCCATGAAGGGTTTGAATTGCATTTCTTTTATCTTCCATAATATCTGGTATGAGATTAATAATTTCAGAAGAAAGTTCGTATGCATGGTCATAAGGAAGCTCCTTGCAATCAACCGAAAATGAAAGATCAATCATTTCTGATTGTTCTGCAATAGACCTTTTTTCTGTTTTTTCTTGCCACATAGTTATTGCTTTATGTATCCACTAAATGCACTCTCGACACGATCCTCCCAGTTTGATGGCGTATCTGGGAATGGAGGTTTTAAGTCAAGTCTAATGAAGCGCTCACCACTTGCGGCCCTCTCTTTGATAACTTCAAGAAAATCCTCGAAAGTTTCTACATCTTTTCTTTCTATTAATATTGCGCTGAGATATAACACTATAATCTCTCGTGTGATCTTATTCTAAGAATTTTTCTCATGACCCGACCATCCTTAAATGCATTTCTTCCATGCAATATATTATTACTAACAATACCTTCACTTTTCGAAAGTTTATATGTTAAATGATATTTTTTACAATCTTCTTTTATAATTTTTATCAATTTTGACATGGCAGATTCTGAGTTCTTATTGACTATAATATTCTCTTTTCTCATTGAGAAATTCATATGTAACTTTTTATATTCATTATTCATATCACAAACATAATTTGAGGTAATTTCTCGTTTAGCAACCTCATCTGTTGGAATGGAAAATGTTTCATTATTCGTCAAATATATAATGTCATCATATTTTAATATATATTCTCTAATTGCTAACTCATGGTCTAGTAAAAAGTTCTCTCCACCAGATAATGCTGGCTCAATACAGTGAAGTAACCATGAAAAAATTGGTTTACTATCATAATAGCCATCTGTATGCCAATTAAGCCCCTTATTCGTATAAGGTATATATCTCATATTATCCTCATCCTTGTTCACAGATATAGTACTGATGGCACTATCATCAATATTATGAGAGTCAAATGTCCTCATACCTAAAGACTGTGCAAATCTCATAATTTTAGAATTATCATCAAGATCAGTACCTGACGCATAAATACAACAATTGAATTTTGTCAACTTCTGTTTAATCTGAGATATTTCAGCTTTTGAAACATGGTTAATATCAGAAATACTAACCTTTAAATCATTAATATTTGAAGGGATATCTAGGTCTTTTTTAGCCGCCCATTCTATGAAATCCTCTGATTTTGCGCTTAATATCATGATTATATATAATGAACTTTCAGAGTGAATTTTAACACTTGTTTTTTATTTCATATCGGTGCAATATTAACTTCTCATGGACATATTAGAAACTAATGATAAAATAATATACATTGTATACC
>CBFHLA010000001.1:0-62432 GCA_965656575.1 Gammaproteobacteria bacterium | reverse complement strand
CTATACTATTTTTGAGTATTCTAGCTTGATCTCCTAATAGTAATTCATTTAGTGATTTAGTATTTATATAGTCATTAAAGAATACTTGTCTTAAGTTATATCTCTGATCAGCTCTTAAATTAAGTGCTTCAGCAGCCTTAATAGATAAAGCTCTTGCCTCACCCTTTTTATCTAATACAATACCTTTCTTAAGGTCATTGTTAATTAAATCATTTATTTCATATTGTTCTATAAGAGCTTCAAATCTATTATACTTAGCTTCTAAACTTGTTCTTATTATTTTATCTAAAAACTGAGATTTAGAAAAACCTGCAAGTTTTACGGCTTGATCAAATGAAATGTCTTGATCTTGATTCATTGCAGACATTTCTAGTTGTGATTTAACTTGTACATTATCTCCTAAGAAAAATGCCTCACTATTAAATAAAGTATTAGCTCTTTGAACTTCTCCTACATTATATCCAACAATATCATCAAGAGTTTTTGTTTCATCATTATTTTCTCTTTTGATACGGTTGTACTCATTTTCTATAGAGTCATATACAACGTTTAACACTTCTGTAGTAATAGCTGCGTCCTTACCAGATACAGCTTTTATAACCGGTAGTGATGCTAAATCACCAGTGTTAGATGCTTCTAATACTCTAATAAGTAAAGGTGCTGTAGCTACAATCTCTGTTCCACCTGACTCAGTTTCAATTGTAACCTCACTCTTTAATTTATTGTTTTTAGGATTAAAGTCTAACGTATAATTGTTAATAAGGTTTGTTATAAATTGCTTCGGTGTATAACTACCATACTCAGTTGTATTTAAGATACCTTCTATAAACGCGTCATAATCAGACTCTCTATCTAGCGTTTCAACTAATTTAGTACCTGAAATTCTTTTAATAGATAAAAGGTTACTATTAGCCATGCTTTCAAAAGCAGGATTGTTTAATAGGTAATTAGAACTTAAAAATACTGAGTTAAGTAATTTTTGTCTTTCACTTATTTTATTAAGTGCTGCAACTCTTTTAAGATTAAATGTGGGTTTCTGGTGTGCATTAACCATATCACCATTTACATTAGTAAATACTGATAATCCAATTGACTCATCAAATACAGCATTATTGATTGCCATTTTTCTAATCTTAGATGTAGCACCATATTCAGAATATAGATCTACATCTTTGACTATCAAGTCATTTATAAAATAAAGATCTTCTGCTGTAACTGGATCTGATGTTTCATTAAAGTCTAATAACAATTGTTGATTAGATGATCCTGCCCCTCTAGATCTAATAATACTATACTTTATATATAACGGACTAAGTTTTATACCTGTACTATCAAAAAGATTTTGAGCTATGCTTACAGACAAATTTTGCATAGCAGCATCTTCAATAGTCTCTGTTCCTAATAATTGAGCTCTAAAAGCTTTGATAGAATCTGTAGCTTCTTTCTTTTTTCTTTTATCAAGTAACCACTGTTGACTTAATGTTATATATGCTTGACCCCAAAGATCTATTTGGGTGTGTATATCATCCCTTTCTGCAGCAGAATATGTTATTACATTTCCTGATTCATCCATTTGTTGGAATAACCACTCTACTCTAAAGTTAGTAAATGCTTTTGTTATCTGATTAAATAATAAAGGATCTTTAATGTTTTCAGGTAAAGTCATTTGACTAACATCAACACCGTAAGGTATTCCTATATCCTCAAACATCTTTTTAACAACACCTTTAGTATTAGGATTGTCTTGAGAAAATAAATACATTGCCTGTAAAATCTCTAAAGGATCTTCTTTTGATTTTACAGATTTTAATATTCCATTATAGACACTATATACATCTATAGGTACAATCAAAGGTTCCCCTTCTGTAAGTTCTACATTACCAAAAATATCAGTTTGTTCTTTAGTTATAGTTGCCAAGTAACTTCTAATATATGTAGGTAGTGAACTAAAACCACCATTCATATAAGCTTCTTTACCAAACTGTGTTACATTTCTAAGACCATCTTGATTTTCATAATCATCTTCTGATAACTCTTGCTGTTGTTTCTGAACGTCTATAATATCAAGCACATCCATAACAGCCTTATAGATAGGTTGGTTTTTTACATCAGCAAATAAATCAAAATTTATTGCTTGATATATCTGAACTAACTTATCATATCTTAATTGATTAGTTGGTGTATCTGTTGCTAAGAACTTTTGGTTTGCAGGATTATTAGGATCATATAAATCTGAAAAGTCATTTAGCAGTTCTTCTATAATCTCTTCATTTGTTTTTTGTTTACCTTCATCATTAAGATAAAACCTTGGATCCTTTCTTCTATTAATATAGTTGGCAGCAATAGTTAAAGCTAGATTATTAGCAATATTAGAATCTAAATATAATCTTCCTTTAGAGCCATTTACTTGTACAGCTTCATATGGCAACAATGCATTCGCAATTGTAATAGCCGGTCCTGCCTGCATAGTAAAGTCATTTGCTACAACAGTAGCATTTGCATATTTACCAGCATCAATATTTTCAAACAAAGTTTGCAACTCTGTTTTTGAGTATGATTCAAACACAGCTTTAATCCATTCAATTATTCTATTAAAGAATGATTTTATTGAACTGTTTGTTTTAGTATCTTTAGGATTAGCTTTAAATAACTCAAACTGATCCGCCATATACTCTTCATAATACTCTCTCTCAAGTTGTTCTTGAGTCATATTTGTATAAGTATCCGCAGAGTTTCTAAATTTAATTAACTCTTTTTGAAGACTCTTACCTTCTTTTCTTAATTGTGCTCTCTTTTCTTTCTTAGCAATTGCAAGCAAACGCTTTTGCTCTTCTGGTGAAAGTAGCATTCTGTATACACCATGGAAAGCTTCATGATATCTAAAAGGATTTGTTGCACCTGTATATATCGTACCACCTGTAGTTAAACCACCAGCTAAACCATTTAAGTCTAAAACAAATGCACCAACTCTTTTACCACCTGCTTTAAGGTTATTACCTAATTGTTTTATATCAGCTACAGTAATAAACTCAGGTAAGTTATCTTGTGCCCAAAGTAAAAAGTCTTCTAAACTTTCTAAATCACTTACAGAATAACCTGCTGGTAAAACTTTATTCCCTGGTTTTAAAAGTCTTTCTCTTTCTTGTAGTAAACTTTGATATTCTTTATTTTCCTTAAGAGCTTTTCTTTTGTTTTTCCAACCTACTTCAGCTACTATTTGTTCTTCTAACTCTTTAATCTTAGAATTAATAACATCAATTGGTGTTGCAGCAAGAGCAGTTAAATCAATTGATTTTTTTTGCTCTTCGGCCATTTGACCCTTTAAATATTCTTCTATCTGTGGTGCAATGGATCTTTCTTGTCTAATTGCTTGCTCTCTTTCTGTAAGAGGTACACCAGCTATAAGTTTCTGTGCTATAGAATCTATCAGTTGTTTCTGAACTGTTGTTGGATCATTTATAAATCCTTCCCAAACAACATCAGATACTTCACCTGCACGTGCTCTATCAGCTTCAGCAGCAACCTCATCTCTTGCGTCAACTTGATCTTCTGCTAATCTACTTAATATATCAGCTTCTTGATTATCTATCTTAGCTTTCTGACCCTGACTTATGGATTTTTTTGGTTCTACATTATCGGGTCTGTTAACATTTGCAGCTTTATCTATGGCAGCTTGCACCATAGCAGAATCAGCATTTAAATAAAAATAACCGCCTCTTCTAATTTGAGGTGATAGTTTTGTAGATAAACTATCTAACATCTCATTAACAGATGCATTTAATGGTACACTGGTAGTAAAATTGTTTATTGTAACATTTATATCTTTAGCCGCACTCTGCTCTGTAAGTTTAGCTAGTAATTGTTCTAATTTAGAAATATTAGAACCTTCTTTATTTAAATCTGCTTCATATAAATATTGATATTTACCAACTCGCCCTACACCATTTTGATAAATTTCTCCTCTAATTTTACCCCAAGGATCTACTGTA
The DNA here is from genome assembly GCA_965656575.1 of Gammaproteobacteria bacterium. Taxonomy (GTDB): domain Bacteria; phylum Pseudomonadota; class Gammaproteobacteria; genus CACLCV01. Next base: position 58,443 of record CBFHLA010000001.1, on the reverse strand, counting down.
ATATTCAAATTAAATCCTTTAGGCATGTTAACCCTAAACTTTTTATTTGTATCATTATTAAATACAGTATTATAATCAGCATTTATATAATCACCAACTTTTTTACCGGGGTATTTGCTGATGTTTTTAGAAGTAACTAAATTTTCTTGTCTAGTTTTTTCTGCTTGAGTTTTCATATCAAGCATTACACCTTCTAATACATCTTTAGATAATCCTGTAGTTTTTGCTGTAGCTAGAGTATAAGTACCATTAGGTTGTCTAACTACATACTGATATCTTTCGGTATAGTTAAAAGTATCAGGTCCCATCATCTTATCAAACAAACTAATGCTTTGACCTCCAATAGGTAAATTTAAGCCTTCTTCAACTTCTGCTACTAATGCTGCTTTCTGATCTGGATCTGTTATGTTAGAGTATGTTTCATAATCAATCATTGAACCATCAGCTGCTCTTGTAATATCAAATATTAATACATCACCTCTATCATTAGCTGCATAAGGTAATTCAGATAATGGTATTAAAGGATTGCTACCATCATAATCAGGGTAACCACTAAAGTTTCTTATTTGAAAACCTTCAGGTAATTGACCAATCTTAATTACATTTTGTTCTTCACCTATTAATGTTTCAACAGTATTTAATAATAAATCTTGTTTAGCAAAATTAATTTTAGCCTCTTCTAAAGTTTGCTCAATAGTTTTACCTTTCTGTGGTACAAAAACATTTGATGCAAATTCAGGGGTCATTTGTGATGGAAGGATTTGATTTCCTTTATCATCTTTAAATATAATTGACTCAGCGGGTATATAACCTATTTCTCCATTTTCTGGTATAGTTGGTAGGTTTGCATCTGTAAGTTTTTGATTTAAATCATTTCTTAAAACAGGATCAGCAATAGCAACTTGTAATGTTACCCTTTCATTCTTTCTTCTTATATATGGATTACTAATACCATTAATTATAAAAGGATCCTCATATGATTTATCATTTGGTAAAATATTAATTATAACACCATTTAATAATTGATCTTCTGTTAAAGATGCACCAATAAGTGCAAGTTGTTTTTCACCTGTCTCTCTATCTAATGCTCTTGGTGAATATATTACAACAGGATCTTGTGTAGAAACTTTAGGGGCATCAGCAGATAATACTGTAAAACTAATTTGTTCTGTCTCAAATCTTTTAGAAAAATCTAATTCACTTTCATAAATAGCAGCATCTTTTCTAGCATTGAAATTATTTGTCCATCTATCTGCAGGTACTAAAGATACTGTACCTCTAGATGCATGCTTAGGATTACTATTAATTATGAACTCAGTACCAACGGGATGATCATCTATAGCTACTTTACTAAATACTGATATACCTTTACTTAATGACATACCATCAAATCTAAATGTTGTACCATCTGAATACTCTCTTTCAAGGGTATCAAATGCAACTTTAGCTTCTTCCATAGAACTAAAAGTAGCACCCAAAGGTCTATTGATTATTTCTAACATTTCATTAGAAAGAGAATTACCGTTTGCATCAACAATTTCTACAAACTCTCCTTGTGCAGATGATCTTCTTACACCCTTAAATGCTACACCGTCCATACCACTAATAGGTTGAACAGCAGCTTGACCTGTATTAGATCTAGAAAAAATACCCATATTTAATCCATAGTCATTTACTATAGATTGTACTAAAGGATTTTCAATTGCTTCTCTACTATCTAAAAACTTCTGAAAACCAATTTCACTTTCTATCTCTTGTTGTGTAGGTTTAACTTTAACAGCTGTTTCTTGACCATTTTGAACTACAATGGTATCATATCCTGTAGCCCAAATTCTTTTTAATGCGGATAACGCAGCAACAATGTTAGTTGCATTTGTTGTCTTTCTCCATTGCTCTGGAGTTAAAATGTTATCTTTTGTGTTAGCTCTATATTTACGGTATTCTTTTTCTAAAATAGACTTTAAAGTTTTTGAAGTATTTATGTCTCCAATATTTATTTGAATACCTGCATCTTCTAATTTATCTTCAACATCTAAAATAGTTTCTGCCTGAACTGCTTGTGGAGATTCTTTTTCTTCTTGTGCTTTAATTTGTTGATCTAATTGAACAAATCCGGCAAGTACACTTGCTACCTCTTTAATCAGTTTAGCATCTTGTTCTAATCTATCATTAAGTAATTTACCATCAATAAAAAATGCTCCTTTGTTTCCTTGTAGTAATAAAGCAAGTAAATCTTTTTCTGTTATTTCACCAGCAAAATATTTCCTAACTAAGGTAGGCTCTATAGCAACATCCTTTTCATATAACAAATTAATTAGTTCATTCTTTTTTTGTGTATCTAAATACCTAGCGGCTGCTTCTTTTACTACTGCATCTCTATTTTTATACAACCATTCATAGTATTGTTTTGATCTATCGGCAATTTCTTGTTGCTTAGTAGGATTAGTCATAAAATCAATAGACCTAGAAAATGATGCTGCATCAGATCTAAGTGCGCTATGATCTACAATTTTTGCAACTGCATCATCAACTAAATCTTGATTAACAAAGTCAGAATTATTTTCTGCAAGAACTTGTATATAGTTTTTAAATGCAGATCTAACTTTATTTACTGTACCTTGTCTCCTGCTTATGTTTCCTTTTTTAGTTATATTTTTAGGATCATTAATAACATCAGCATACTTCTGTAAAGCTTTCCTTTTATTTTTCTTTTTGTTAATTACTGTTTTAGATTCTCCTGCTTCTTCCGCAGCTTTAATCTCGGCATCTAGCAAGGTTAACTCTTGGTCTATACTTTCTTTGTTATATAGTATTCTTATATCAGAACTTGCTTGTTTAGCAAACAAAGGTTCTGTTTCTAATGATGTCTCTATAGCTGCTTGTCTTTCTACAGCATTTTTATAAGCTTCATTAGTAAACATATAAAGCATTTTATTATGTTTATATGCTTGTTCTTCTCTTTGTAAGTTTAAATACTCTGGACTACCAGCAGTTAAATTTTCATAGTTAAAAGTTTTATCAAATACTTTAGGTAATTTATTAGCAAAAGTCTCACCATATTCATCTATCAAATTAATTTGTTTTTGAATACGTTTTCTTACCTTCTCAGGTTTTCCAAACTCTTTTGGATTAAATGCTTCTGCAAGATCTTTATCTGACATTTTACTAAACTCAACATAACTTTCTCTTGCAAATTTTATAGAGCCTCTTTCATATGCTGAATACAAATTAAAAAACTGTGCAGCAAACTGTGCATTATCAAAATCATATTTATCATTATCTGCAAATGCAATGCTTTGCTCAGAAAAATTTTGTTTTTGTAATATAGCTTGAAATTGAGATGGTGAAAGCACAGATTCTAAATCTTGTTTCATCATTTCACCACGCTCATTAATTTGTTTTACAATATCATCTAATACTTGTTCTCTTCTTTGACTATATTCTTTGGCGTAGTTTGATTGTGTACCATCACCAAATTTTGTGTTTGCTTTTGCATATGCACTCCTACCAATAGCAGGTAAACCCTGAAACAAAACTTGCTGATAAGGACCAGCTAAACCACCCATTAAAAATCCTGAAAGAAAAACACTTAAGCCTTCTTTTGATGCAAGATTAGAAGTTGATTGACCAACATAACCCGCAAGAGTTGATGGGCCACCACTTAAAGGATCTCTTAACAATGAACTATAGTAACCAACAGTTGCAGCAGAAATTGCTTCTTGAGATATTTCTTGTGCACCTTCCGCTAAATTAGCAGCACCATATCTTAACATCTGAGTACCCATAACTTTAGCAGCTCCTTTGTAACCGGCTCTATTAAAAGCTAATTTAAGTTCTTGTGGTATTCTCTTTATTAAATATTTACTTCCCTTTACTGCTGTAAATGCATCTTTACGTAGAATTCTGTTTGAGTTAGTAACTTGTCTTCTCCAGCCACCAAATGCATTTTTTAAAACAATTCTGTTAGAAGCATATATAACAGCAAAATTTGCCATCTGAGCTTTAAAGGATGCCTCAGCAGCTTTAATCATTATATCTTTAGTCTGCTGTTCTGTTACACCCCCACCTTGATTTTTATAATTTGCTTCAGCTAAACCATTATTTAAAACTTGATTGTAAACCATACCTGCTTCCATTTTGGACTCAGACAATGAAGCATTAACCATTCTAAAATCTCTATAGAATGCACCAAACATATTTGAAATCTTAGCAAGATTGATTGTATTTTGTGCAGTATTTTTTGCAGTCTTCCAATTTTTAATTGCATATAAAGTTTCTGGAGCAATTGTTCTAAATACAGTATTCATACCTCTACCAAGTTGAGCAGCATTAAATAAATCTCTTGCTCTTTCTACTTGAGATATTTGTTTTACAAAATCATAAGATGCTTTTGCACCTCTACCAAATGTAGTTCCCCTAACTGTAAAATCAACAGCTTTTTTTATTCTGGGTATAAATCTTGCTTGTGCAGCAATAAATGCAGCTAAACTACCACCACCAGTTGGTATAGCTGCAAGGGCAGCACCAGTTGCTAATATTGCTTCTTCAGCGGCAATAGATGCTACAATACCTGCTGTATAACCAAAGTTTAAACCAAGGTTACCAAACCAACCACCTAAGCTGCCGTCTGTACTACCACCAATTCTCATGGCATCTTCCATTTCTTGTGCTGAAGTTAAATCTGGATCTTCCCAATAACTATCACCATCAAATATATCCGCAATAGATCTATAACTAGATGCAAAACCTGTGTAAAATAGATTGCCAAATTGTTTAAAACCTCTTTGGAACCCATCATAACCAGTCATGTTTTTATTAAATACAGCATCCATGTCCGCATAAGGAGCAAAACCTATATCTGCAAAAGCATCACTATTATATTGTCTATCAAAATTAATTTGTCTTACATTACTCCATATTGGGTTAGGTAACGTGCCTGCATCTGATACCAAAGGTTCTTTTAACTTTTGCTGAAGTTGCTCAGCAATAGATAAATTTCTTTGCGGTTCTGTACTAGTTGATAAACCAGGAGTTAGTTTATCCATAAACATATTACCAATAGCATTAGGACCTACTTTATCCATTTCAGTTCTGTACATATCAATTTGCTTCATGTACTGATCATCTATAGGGTTATTCAATTCAGGTAGTATATCATCTATAGATTGGTAAGGAACAGATGTATCAATAGGATTCATGTCAACTGAATCTTGTACAATTCGTTGTTGCAAATCAAAATCCGGATTTGGTAAATTGTTTGTTAACTCTGACATATTATGCTAGTTTATTTTTTAAGATTATCCATGGTCTGCTCATATGCTAATTTCGCATTTTCTTTTGTAGCACCAGGAACTTTTCTCATATATTCATTAATCCAACTTTCTTCAGTTAAATTTGCAGCTCTAGATTGCATTTCCATAAGATTATTTTGAACATTCTGTCTATCCAATGCATCCATAATTTCACTAAATCTTTTATTTAAATCTTGTGAAAAATCTAAGCTTTCATCATATGATAACACAACTTCATTTTGAGCATATGTTTTATATTGTTTATTTATATCTGTAGAATTAGGGTCAAATTCATTAAGTTGATAACGTACAACAAACTCATTGGGTTTTGTTTTAAATATAGTTGCTTCTCCTGGACTAAACATACTTCCTTTTCCTGTATAAGTATAGCTTTGATTTGGAGATAAATCTATTTGTTTTTCAATAAAAGATTGTCTTGAATTATCATATGCTCCTGGATTTACATCTGTATTTCTATCAAATACAACCATTACACCGTTACCCAATACTTTTTTCATTGCTTCCAGACTTACGTTTTCTGGTAAATTATTACTATTAGTTAAAGTCTTAATTAACTCAGGACTAAAATCAGAATATTGATATGCAGCAGTTGGAGTTCTAACTTCTTCACCTTCATCATCAAATATTCTTGGTCCTAAATTTGGAAAATAAGTTAAACTAAATTCACCAGTTTTTGATTGAGATCCCTGTAAAATATTTAGTAAAAATTCAGAGGCTTTTTGAGTATCAGTTTTTTGAACACCTTCACCTATATTTAAATTTTCTATAACACTTGTATCATCAGGCCTCATAATAACTTGAGTACCTAAACCACCAGCCTTACCAGATACTTGTTGTTGATAAATAGATGTAGCAAGTAATTCATTTCCTCTAGTTCCTTTTTCAGGATTATTATCTGTACGTACAGTTTCTGTAGCAACAAAACCTATATCTGTAGTGCTAGCTGAACCCAATCCCCTATCTAATGAAATAAAGGTTTTAGATGGAACAACGTTTTGTTCTTTAACAATGTATTCTTTTATCTTGTCCCAAATGTATGATGACTTACCATCCATAGCATCATAATCCCATGCTTCTGGTACATATATAAATGTTGGAAGACCGCCAGCCGCACCCGGCATAGTTTTAAATTCCCCATCTTTCCAATTTGGATCATCATCTCCATCACTTGCTTTGTTTACACCAGAAGGGTCAAAGTTTTTTATCTTACCTGCTTTAGCTTCCTCTCTAAAAAGATCCATGTATTCTTTTTTATTCATGAATTTTTTTACACCATTCTCTTCTGTATATGGTAATGGATACCCTTGCTTTACAAGTTCATCAAAGGTATTATCACTTTCTTGTAAAGCTGTTGCTGCATTTTTTCCTGCGTCATAAAATGTTGCTGCATTTTCTGCAACTGTTTTATTAAATAAATCCTCTCTTAAAACTAAACCTGACTTTTCATAGTCTTGAGGATCTTGTCTAAATAATTGATTATAAATTTTATCATATCTACCTCCAGGTTGAAGATACTCAGGAGTTTTTTCTTGATAAACTTTATCTCTATTTTCAAACCACTTTGATTGTTCATCAAATAGTTTTACAATATCTTGATAGTATTGAAATTGATCTGTTTCAATAACTACACCATCTTCTTCAATTCTTTTTTTCTTTTTTAACTCATTTGATATTTCTAATGGTGTACCTGTAAAATCAAACTGTGTTCCGTCTTCTTTTGTAAGCTTTATACTATATTTATTATCAGGATTTTGATATCTAACAGATAACATATCTCCCAACAAACCTACTTTTTCAGAAGTAATTTGTGATTCTTTTTCAGCAATTGCTATATTATTTGCTTTTATAGGATCTACATTCACAAACTTACCATCTTTCATTTGATACGTTGAAGAAAAAGGAGACGAATAATCAAATCCAGACTGACCTCTTACATTGGCTAAAGCATCTTGACCAGCTATTTTACCCTCAAGCTGTAACTTTTCTATATCAGCTATTCTTTCAAATTCTGCTAGCTCTAGCCTATCTTCTTGCTTAATATCTTCTAGTTCTTTATCATACCAAGCTTTTACTCTAATTTTCTGAAGCTCATATTTGTATTTTTCATCTTGAAGAGTAAACGGATCTTCTTTAATTTTTAATGATCTTTCTAAATTACTAAAATTATAAGCCGCTCTACGCATATCCTGATCCATATAATAATTAGATAACATTGAATATGCTTTTGACATAAGGGCTTGATCATCAATATCTGGTGATTCAACTATTTTTTGAACACCAATTCTTTTTTCTAAATCTGCTTGTAATTGTTCAGCATATGATTTTTCTTTTTCAACATGCTGTTGCTCTGCAGGCGTTAAACCTTTATTAGAAGAAAAGTTATCCCATTTTACTACAACATCATTAGTTGATTTTATTTCTTCTTTTGTATTGTTAATTTTTGATCTATTAAGTTCATCAAGTCTAAAAACTTGTTCTTTAGCCCAATCATTCATAGCTTGTTGCTCTGAAATACTTCCATCTTGAGAAGCTTGAGTTGCATATCTTTTAGAATCTACATATGCTTTTGTATTATACCACTTAGTAACTCTAGGGTCATCATATAAACCAGACATAATTTGATTATAAGCATCTATCTCAACACGTTTACCACCTTTTTCAGTAATAATCCATTTATTAGGTGTATCATCTTTTGTTCCTGGTATACCGTCAGGTCCTGAAGTGTCTTGAAGTCTGTCATACTCTTCAAACTTATAACCAAGATCTTGAAGATACTTTTGACCTAAAGTTGGTATATCAGGATCTTCAACAAACTCCGGAAGCCTCATTCCTAATGCTTGACCTGCAGATGCATTTTGAAACTCTTGCAATCTATAGTTCATTGCTTCTGTAGCAATAGGATTATATTTTTCTCTTACTTCTTGTATAGGGCTTTGTGCAAGTTGATCAGCATATCGCATCTGTTGTTTATATGTTGAAGTATAAACCATGTCTTTTACTACAAGATCATCTTCAAAAAAAGGAGCAAATACACCTTTAGCTGCATCTACATTTTTGGCAATAGATAAATCAAGACCTGAAATCTTTTGCATTTCTGGCGCTAACTTTTCAATAAAGTGTTTTTGAAAATCTTTAGTGTCTTCTCTAGACAAATCAGAATATATTCTACTATACAGATCATTAGTGGCCTGCCAACCCGCTTGATATTTTGCTTCTCTTGCATCTAATGTAGCATTAAGAAACTTATAATCAGGGGTAAAAGGTTTAATGTCCGGGTAAAAATTCTTCTCTCCTTTTATATACGTTGCCATAATTCAAATTTACTAATATTTATAAAGTTTACCAACTAATATAAATAAACCTTTAATGTTTACATACCCATCTTACCCGTATAAAATGGATAAGCAAATGGTTTTAATTCTTTTCCTTTTCTTCCTGTTAATCCATCTGTTCTTACAGAAGGTGCATTACTAGTTAAACCAGAAGCATTGGGATTACTACCGCTTTCAAAATCATTATAATTTTGACTTCTCTTTTTGCGTGAACCAGTTTGACCTGTTAACAAATAATCTACACGGTTTTCTATATCTTCTTCAGGCATATCTGGATATTGTTCTATTAACCTATCTCTTGTTTGAATATACATATCCATCCTTTTTTGTTGATCGGTTCTATCATCCGTATCTACTTCATATGGTTTGGCATACTTTTGAGATTCAATACCACCTGCAGATGGGTCGGCTTTGTAAATATCTTTAAGCTGATTCATATTAAATGTATTAGCTCTATTAGTTATAGCTTGATTATAAAGCTCATTTGTTTTTTGTTTATCCCAATTTTCAAAATCAACATATCTTTGTAAGGCCGTAACTGTACTATCATACTCATCTTTATATGCTTGTGCATTTGCAACGCCAGTTCTTAAATTAAGCTGTGCTTGTGGCAATGCAACACTGTTCATAATTCGTATATTGTTTGTATTTACTGCACCAACATCTTTTGCAAGTTGACCAACAGCTTTACCAAATAAATTAGATCCTGCAACTTTACCTTTACCAAAAGCCCTAAGATTCTGAGCCATTGTATTTAATGCTGCATTAGTCATATTTGCTCTACCTGTCCAATCATCCAATACATAATCAATTTCTTCATTAGGTACTTTAGGGATGTTTGGTAAGAACAATGGATTTTCTAAAGAAGCTTGTGTTGCAAGGTTATTAAGATCTTGCCACCACCATTGTGGTTTTTCTTGCTTTGGTGTCTCAAAAGTATTTGGATCTCTTGGTTCTAGTGTATCTTTAACTTCTTCTTCTAAAATTTCTTGATCTTTAGTTCTAATATAACTTCTAGCTTTGTTAAATGTATCTAAACCAAGTTTTCCATCTACACTACTACCGGGTCTATCACCTGGAAATAATACTCTAGGTTCTAAATTATTTTTCTTTGCAAATTCATTTTCAACTTCTTGCATTGCATTTTGCATAGCAGTCCATTGTTTTTTATAAGCTTTTGCTTGTGCATCTAAAGGATTGTTACCACTCCATCTTCCTTGTGGCATATTATAATCAAAACCAGGAACTTTACTTGCAGCATCTCCCCATCTTAACATAAAATCTTTTTCTGCTATATCTGTATTAAGATCTGCACCAAATGAGTTTGAATCAGTACCCATTGAAGTTTGAACTTCAGGTCTATTTTGACCTGAGTAAATACCTTTTCTGATCCTAGCATTATCAGGAAATCCTTCATAAACTTCTATCAACTCATTTGTAACTTCATCTGTAATTGGTATTTCACCTCTACCTTGTACATCAATACTTTGCTGTTTGTATTCACTAAAATCTTCAAATAAACTTGGTGCTGCAGGTTCAATTAATTTGTAATTTGTTTTTCCATTTACCTCATCTCTAGATTCAACTAATTGATATCCTTTCATTAATTTTTCAGTAAACAACTCTCTTTTAGAATGTCCTATTGGAAGAGGATTTATTTCTTCTGCTTGAGCTCTTGTAATTTTACCATCAGCATTTTCAGCAGTTGTTTGTTGGGTTTCTTCTTGTCTACTTTGTTCTTTATATTGTGTAGGTAAAAATACACCTAACTCTGAATCATATACATATGACCCTTGAGCATCCTCCCTTACAGATGCTTTATCACCAATTCTCTTATAATAGTCATTATATGTTTCTCCATCCTGTGGTTGATCAGAACCTGGTATTCTTACTTCAGTACCTGCTTGAGCTTTTAATAACTCTCCTCCTTTTTTAAGTGTAGCTGTAAGTTCTTGATCTGCAATTGCTACATCTGCTTCATTAGGTGCTCCTTGTGAGTTTGTCAATGCCAACTCTTGTGATGAATCTTGTGTTAAACCTGCATCAGGATTTTCAATATTTTGCATCATAGCTTGTAAACGCAAAATTTGATCTTGTTGCTCTGGTGGCAATGATGCAATAAAATTAAGTTCAGCTTGTTGTCTAGATTGTTCTTCTATTTGAGCTGTGAATTCAATTGGGTCAATACCCTGTTCTTGTAAATATGGATATGCAGCTAATGGCACACCATCTTCAAAACCTTTTTTTAGTTCTTGTCCAAAAGCAAGCTTTGATAAACTTTTCATATTTTTACTTAACATCATGTCAGCACTTCTTGTAGATATTTCATCTGCATACTGATCATTTATTTGCGCTAAGTATTCATTTAACTTAAATTTTTTAGATACATCTGCTGGTGTCTTTTTCTTTCTAGATTCAATACCAAACTCTGCTAACTCAGATCTATCCATCTTCATTGCATTAGTATCAGAAAATATAAAGGACTGCTCGGGTAAGTACATAGGAACACCACCTTGTGAATGTCTAGGACCTGTAATATTATAAAGACCAAATTGACCATTGCCATTTAAATCAGTTAAAACAGTTTCTCCACCTTCTGCTTCAATATTAGCATCTTCTCTAGGTACACTGGATAAACTATATCTTACAGATTGATCATTTTCATCATTAAAACTTGTACCACCATAGTAATCTTGAGGAGATGTTACTAAACCATAATCAGCTTGATCACCAGTAACAAGACCACCATCTCTTTTGATAGCTTTCTTTTTTACTTTACCATCAACTAATTCAAAACCTTTTGGTAATTTATTTATCTTAACTTTTGCCATAATTATAATATTTCTATGTCAGCTCCAGCTGCAATTAGTTGTGCTATCATATCTTGTGATAATTCTAATACTTCACCACCTTGTTGCATTTCATCTTTATGTAAGTACCCCATCTCAGCCATTCTCTCATGGTCAGCCGTTACATTAGCTTTATAACCTTTACCTGTTTTAGGATCAAACATCATGTGTGGTTTAAACTCTCCACCTTTTTTTGCAGTTCCAGAAAAACTATAAGGGCTGCCTGCAAAATTCATGTAGTATCCCGCTACTCTATCTGCTTCACTACCTAATTGTCCAGATAAAGCATCATAAGTACCTCTAGTTCTTGGTCCTGACATTTTTGTTCCATACTTATAATCAGCACCAGATCTTTCTTCAAGTTGATCTTGAGCTTCCAAATAAGTTTTTTGATCTGCAATTCTATTATATAAACCAGCAAAATCTGATGCTGCTCCTAATATAGAAGCACCGGCTCTTATATATGGGTTATCACCCAATCTATCTATTGTACCAGATATTGGGTTATTAACATTAACTTCTGGTTCAAAGTTAATCTCATTGTACATATCTTCAAGGTTAGGTCTATTAACTGTTCCATAAGCAGGTACACCTGTACCCTCTCCACCGTCTATATCTATGACATCTGGTATACCATCACCATCTGCATCAGGATTAAAACCCGGTGTTTCAAAACCCATTTGTGCACTATAAACAGATCCACCAAACATTTTATTATATATACTGTCAAACATACTTCTTGCAGTATCCATATTTGTAATGTTTGGATTTTGCTGTAACCATTGCTCAAATGTTGGTTTTGCTACTGTCAAGTCAGATACTTGTTTGTCAGCTTTTGCTTTATTCTCTTGAGTTTGATATTGTAATTCTTGTACTTCAGCAGTTGCCCAATCTTTAAATTTATTAATGTTTTCTTCTGATCTTACATCACTAAAATCAAGATCTACATCATAATATTTATATTTGTCAGCTTTATACTGATCTACTTTATCTCCAAAGTTACTAAACTCACCTTTAACATCTCCAATCGCAGATCCCACAGTATTAATAATATCAAATAACGGATTCACTGTTGGAGGTGGCATCATTGGCAATACTGCATATTGTGGATCTGAAAAATAATATTGATCCTGTCTTTGCAAATTTTTGTTAAATGCATCATTTGCTATTTCACTTTCATCTGGAATAAAGACACCATTTATCATTTGACCTTTTGGTTGTCCACCACTTTGAAAATTAGCCATGCTTCTCATTACATAACCCATAGGATTATTTACATCCCCACCATATTCTTTATTCCAGCCTGCTGCATTTTTAGCAAAGTTTGCCATTTTAACAATATCAGTTGTATATCTGTCTTTGTTTGACATTACTTTGTTTGCAGCTTCAGAAACAGTCATGCCACGTTTCTTTGCCCATGCTGTAAATTTTCCTTTATTTTCTGGTTTAATTTCTATACCAGATTTAGCCATACCCATCATTTGATTTTGTTGAGCAGCTTCTTGTTCTTCTCGTTCTATTATATCTTCATTTCTTGAAAGTAATTCAGGATTTGCATTTACTTCCTCTGGTGATGAAGGTTGAGTGCTTCTTTCAATTTGTTCAAATAAAGTAATAATATCTTCTTCTGCCATACCCACCATCATCAAAGCTTGAGCTATAACTTGCTGATCTACTTGATTTTGAACAAGAGCCATCACGACTTCTTGTGGATTCTGACCTTCTTGTACAGAAGATGCAATGGCTTGAGATATTTCCATTACTTGAGGATCAACCTGTGGTTGCTGCGCTTGCTGCTGCATCCCAGATTGTTCAGGCATCATTTGCCCACCTTCCTGTTTTAAACTTATTTTGTTTACTTTCACACTCATAATATTATATTATTAATATACAAATAATTAAGGAGAATCACTAATTTTTAAGGTTTAAGAACCCTTCATTACATAAGTAAGAATATAATTTGGAACTGACATTCCAACTCCTTTTGCATCTTTATAGTGTACTCTATTTAATTTATCATAAATATCTTTACTAACTTCATCAGTTGCACCACCCATGACATACTTTTTATATATATCATAAAGGGTAAATTCACCACCCTTTTTAAAAGTAGTATAACCATTCTTTATACCTTCTTTTTGTGCTGCCTCAAGACTTTCTAAAAATGATTCTCTATCTCCTGGCTTCTCAATATTCTTATGCCCCTTCAACCATAAATCTTCTAGCTTCATTTTACCATCTGCATAATCAGATAACTTTGCTTTTGACTCAATTAAATTCGCAAAGAACAAAGTATATTGATCTTGTGCATTTAATTGATCAGCAGACTTAGCATTTAAAATATCAGGATTAGGTGTAAATCCTCTTGACTTTGCAATATTTGTATATCTTTTTTGTGCAGTCTTAAGTGATGGACCTTCAAATTGAAACAAACCTCTACCCGGTCCACCCAGATATTGTTTAGCTCCAACATCCATTCTTGCCCAAGGACCTGATTCATGAAAAGCTATTGTATCAGCAGCTTTACCCCAAAGATCTCTATTACCCCCTCTTGTTTCAACAACATAATCTAAAATATTATTAAAGTTTAATGTCTTAGGTTTTTGAAATTCAGGTTTGGGTTTAGCAAGATTTTCTATAAACTCTTGTTTTGTAAATCCATCTTTAGGTGGTATTACAACACTATCATTAACAGGAGGATTCATTACAGCTTCTGGATTTTGTTGTCTATAATATTCCCAACTTTCTTTATCAAAAGGGGCTTGTCCGCCTTCTTGTAATTTATCTAACGGTACTTTTTTATAAGCCCAAAAAGGATCTTTTTTATAAAAGTTAAAATTCTCAACCCCTCTCATTTTAGGTTTCATAATACCAATATCTCCAATCCATTTATCAAATGGTGCTGGATCTAGCATCATATTTTGCATATAAGCTGGTTGAAAATATGAATCCATACCTTGATACTTAATTGGATCTGATGGATCAAATTCAATTAAATAATCAGCACTTCCTGATCTTCCTCTAGTATTACGTTTACCATCTAAACCAGATCTAGACTTTTTGTTATAATCAAAAAATGTTTCCCCCTTTTTAAAAAAAGGCCCCGGATATCTTTTACTAAGTTGAAACTGTCCCGGTTTCATATTTTGAAGTTCAGCAAGCTTTTCTGCAAATTGTCTAGGATCTATCTTCTCTCCTATTTCTCTTACAGTACGCGTTGCTTGTGCATCTCTAATTGCTGGTTCTCCAACTTGTCGTAACCATTTTTCATTTTCGCCACTTAATTGCAACCACTCTGGAAGCTTTGAGTTTATATTGTTATATGCCCAAGGGTTATATTTATATAAATCATTTTGAATAAATTCATCTATATAATTAACACCTTTTTTAATAGCGGGTTTTAATCTTTTTAAAAAAGCACCTAGCTGAGCTTTATCTAATCCGCTAATATCTCCACCATACTTTTTATAGAAATCAGATAAGTTCTTCATTACTTGATCAGCATCCCCTATAAAAGTAGAAGCACCTGGAATTTTACCAGTTTCTCTTATTTGTTTAACAAGAGCAGGTGGAAGAACGTATTCACTTGGTAATGGCATATTACCCATGCCACCGCTCATATTTAATGCACGCTCAGTTGCTGTTCCTTTAATCAAATTAAAGTTTTTAGCATCTGATGGATCCATATACATTGTTATTAATCTTCTAGGATCTTTTGGATCTAGTAAATCATAACTAACAGGACTCATAGCATTTTTTGTTCTATTAACATAAAATTCACTTAAGTTATCAGCAAACCAATTTCCATCTTCATAATTACTAAAAGATGTATTACTTACATTAGCATCTTCAACTCTATTTAATCTTATAGCATCTTTTCTGGGTATTTTCTTTATTGATCCATTTGCGGTAACCACCTCAACTAAATCATCAAGTTTATCTACTGGTACATTTTTAGCTACATTTTTTCCTTTTGATAACCATGCAGGAACAATTGGAATTGCACCTAATGCATCAAAACCAGCATCAAGATATTCTCCTTGATCTAAATTACGTTTAGCAGATGCCGCATACTTTGCCCAAGCAAATGGATTAATTGTATCAATCACTCCATCAAATGCATTTCTATTTTCTGCACTAATTGGTAACCTATCTGGTAAATCTTGATTTCTAGTAGCATAACCTAAAGCTGTCATAGGACTTGCTAAATAATCCACCGCCTTTTCATACCAAGCTGGTTCTTCATACGCAGATATAGTAGCTCTTTGTCCACCTTGTTGTGCGATAGGTACTTCAAATACATAGTCTGCATCTCCATAGTTGTAATTACCCCCAGGCTTCATATCTTGAACAATACCATTATTTCCATAACCTCTAACTGGAAAGTCTACACCTTCCATAGTTATATTACTGGACGGAATAATATTAAAAGGATTGTTTACATCAGGACTATCTGACTTATATCCATCTATAGAAAATACCCCAGTAATATATGTAAACTGCTCATTAGGTCCTCCGGGCAATCCTCTTGATTCTATATGTTTAAATTTCTTATTCATTATCTCATTGAAAGTAATAGTTTAGTATTTTCTAGTCTTAATAACATTTTTCTATTTCCTGATTCTTGTCTTCTCAATAAAACATGATTTGAATAATGTCTAAACTTTTTACGTTGCATTGCTGGTTTATAATAATTTAAATTAGTTGAGTTCAAAGGTCTAATGTATCCATTACACTGTGTATTAAATACAGATTGTTCTGCATTACTAAACTCACCTCTATCATTAGTAATATCCGCAAATTGATTAAATCTAAACTTATGTTCTACTTTAGAAGCTAAAATAGTTGTAGAGTTAACATTAGTTATTGGATATTGCAATTCACCCCACGGATCATTATAAGGTTGAGAAACAATATTTAACAAACCTGATACTTGTTCATTATTGTAAATAATAGCTTTGTCAAAATTAAACAATAAATCTTCCCATTTATCACCACCACACATATTATATTCAGGCTCACCTTTATATACATATGTTTCAAGTTGGTACTCAACACTTCTAATGGTGTTAACTGCTTGACCAGTATTTGAAATCAATTCTATTTCCCAAGAATAGTTTTTTCCATAATAATTAGCAAATAAATCACATCTAACATTATGTCTCCAAAAAGATCCTGTTTTATAACTTGGTTGAACTGTGTCTTGATAATATATATCACATATTGGTGGAGTTGGATCAATCCAATTAGGATCACCAATATAAGCCAACTCAGGTAAAGTATCAGGACATGTACCTAATAAAGTACTTGTAAATCCAGGAATTGGTGGTGGACAAGAACAAGATACTTGTCTACAAATTGGAGGTGTTATATCATCACATGTGCCTGTTGGTGCATCATAAAATCCATTTGATCCCAAATAAACTAGCTCATAACCAGTTGGACATTCACATACATAAGGAGTTGAACAAACCGCTCCTGCAATTGCATTTGCTGTTTGAGCTAAACTTGCATTATTTAATGCATCTGTTGTAAATTGATAAGGAGCAGAAGGTACACCGGGTTGAGAGTAATTTGTACCACTAATAGAATTTAATAAAGCAGCATTACCTGGTACTCCATTATCACCATTACCTACAAAACCACCCCATATTTCTTGCTTATTAGGATCGCCTAAATTAGTGTTAGCCCATGCACCCGTGTTCCCATTTCCTGCTAAAGGTGTTTGAAATGCAGTAACGGCTGGTTGAGGTTGAATACCACCATTACCATCAGTAATACAAATTAATACCTGTCTAAATGTTGCAGACTGAGATCTTGCAGGATAACTAGCAGCTAATTGAGAATGTACTTTATCATTTAGTAAAGCTAATCCACCATTTCCTGTTGTTGGTGTTGCTGTACCTAAAGCGACATTAGCATTTGTATTACCAGGGCCGGGTACATTCCAATTAGCAATATACCAATTAATTATTGCAACACTATTTATTCCATTATTCCACGTACCACCACCTCCAGCACCTGTGTATAAAGATGTATTATTTACAAAATATTGATTTGAATTAGTAGCCCAATTTGCAAATCCAATTTGCATTGTTCCATTATTTAAAGCGGTATCTATCAATGGATTATTTAAAAATACATCTAACCATCTTAATTCTGCACTTGATCTACAAGTATTTCCAACAACACCTGTTCCGGCAATAAGTTGTCCTGTTGCATCAAATTGCATTGGTATATAAGCAGGTGCATTACCAGTACAATTATTGTTAGTACTACCAGAAGAATCCATTGTAATAACTAAATCTATTAAACATGCTTGAGGACCACCTGTAACTGATGCTGCTACTTCATCAACTGTAATATCAGCAGGTTGTTGTGTGTTTTGAATTATTTCACAT
Organism: Gammaproteobacteria bacterium; assembly: GCA_965656575.1. GTDB lineage: Bacteria > Pseudomonadota > Gammaproteobacteria > CACLCV01. The sequence continues at coordinate 40,549 of CBFHLA010000001.1, read as the reverse complement.
AACCCCGTTGTAGAGTTAAAACTATAACCAGGTGGGCAAATAGGAACATCACTCTCAATTGTTTTAGTAGTAAAGAAATGATTAATACTTGGTAAAGCAAACTCAGGATGCCAATCGTGAAAAGATATCCATGCTTTAGCTTTTGGATCATAACTAATAGTCCAAGAACAATCATTAAAATATAATGGATCTCCTATATCTACACGTAGTTTTGTTGGCAGTCCTGTATCAATAGAAATTGGTTTAACTAAGCTATCATTAAAAGTTGCCTTAGCAGCCCATTCTGGTTTTATTGAATAGTCCTTTTTCATAAAGTAAACTATATCATCATTTGGATCATAGATTACTTGACAACCAACACCAACAACTGGGTTATCTGCCCACTCAGTACCTTCCGATAAAGGAAACTGTTTAATAAATCTTGATGGTAAATATTTATTAAACCACCACTTCATACCCATATTAGAAATTGGATCTAATCCTTTGCTAGGTGTAAATTGGAATATTTTACCTTGAGCTTGAGAAATATAAAATAAACCTGCAGGAGTATTTATAACACCTCTTTGGCTTTCCAATGATCCATACTCATTAGATAAATCAGAATTTACAATATTTTGTAATTTTTGTTTAAATAAACCACCATCACCAATAGTAATTTTTGTATTTGCATCAGTTCTTAAAGTATCAACTCCCTGAAGTATTTGTGGTGATTGATATGGAAAAAACATTATAGCACCTGTTTTATCAAATGATTTTATAACAGATACTCTATCTTTAAAGTCTTTATAATTTGCAAATAAATATTGTCTCCAATAATCTCTTTTATCTTCTTCATTAGCTTGAAGAGAATATATAAGTCTTTTTGGATAATATGTATAACAAGTCTCAGATACTAATGGATCATAATCTTTATCCTGCAGTTGTGCAAAAGATGTATTTTGTGTTACAAACTTAGAAGGACTTAAAGATTCATCGTATTTATAAAAGTTATCATACTTTTGAATTTCAGCATGAAACAAATCATCTAGGTCATTATATGTATAAGTATCATAAAACCTTCTTTCTTTAGGTTCTTCATAATCCCTATATGGTAAGTTTATTTCTGTTTCAACATAAAAATCATTTATACCGTTAATGTGAGAATACATATATGCATGATTCATTGCAAAAGCACTATTTAAACTATCACCCATTAATGCTATTAGTTGAATACCACATGTATCACCTCTATCTAAATAATACATTTCATTGGGTACAGTTGCACCACTTACATCTCCAATGCCAAATATTTGATTCAAACCTAAACTTGAAACTGTAGCTGCCATTCCAGCCATATCAAACTTTCTACTATTTATCCAAAATCTTGGATAAGGAACATTGTACCTTAAATAATAATCATATGGATATCCATCATACTGACCAATTAAAAAGTCTGTAAATATTGGCATAATACATTTTTCAGTGTATCTAGCAATAAATACATCCCCGCTAAATATTGGTTTACTTGTATATTTATATTCATCCGGTAATGTAGGATCAAGTATCTCTACACATCCTTTCATTGGTATTTGTTTTATACCATCAAGTTGACCATATTGATTATCAATGTTAAATTTTAATGCGCCATATAATGCAGATATAGGACCACTAAATGGACCCTCTGGATTTAATAAATTTTGTGTATCATTTGTAGATACCACTGCACCAGTACTTGTTGCGTATCCTCCCAAAGCAAACCTAGATTTATCTTCTACACCATAATTTGTTGGTATAGGATCTGCCGTTGAAATAGCAACTGTTGAAGGTCTAAATAAATTGTTTATTTTATATTTATTATCATCAAAAGTTTGGAATGATGATCCAATATAATTTGAAGCTTGATTTTTAACTCTAAATAAATCACTTAATGAAGCAGCTGTAAAATCATTATAAAATCCATGTGAATTGTATTTTAAAACATGTTCTTGAAAAGAAACTAAATTATATATTAAATCAATAATTTCTTGACCACCAACAGCAATATTTTTTTGCATTAAAATTAAAGACATTGCTTTTTTAAATAACGGCCCTAAATTTGATTCGGAAGTATCAAGTGTTACTGCCTCAGTTGCACCACCACCCATAAGACCACCATTCTCAGTACTAGCTGTATCTTCTAAATTTTGTAAAGCTTGATCTTGTATCCTTTGTTGTGTAGACTTAGATAAACCAGAGGCAGCTGCAATATCACTAGCACCTCCAAGAAACAAATCTAAGAGACCATCTAACCAATTTCCAACTATACCACCACCTTGGCTATTTACATAAGATTGAATTGCTTGATGTGCATCTGTATATGCCCCACCTCCTTTATAATTATTATTAAAATCTCCACCACTTATTCTTCCGCCACTTCTGGGTGACCAATTTACAGTAGCAACACCGGGTGGTACAGTTAAACTAACAAATCCACTATTACCACGTTGTTCTGTACCAATTATTTCTTCACCCCTAATTTCAGGATGAGCAGTATTTATACCTTGTACAGGCAAAGCTGTAGTTTGTGGTGTACCATTTAAATTTCTAATGGCATAACCTACACCAACTAACCCTCCTAATATAGCAGATATATTTCTAAGTAGTTTAAACTGCGGATGATTTTCTGAAGGTTTAAAATAACCATTTGACTCACCGCTTATTTGTCCATAAAATACACTTTCATATGCATTTAAAAAAGGTTGAGTAAACATTAACTCAGGAGAGTGAAATGTAAATACATCATCTGTAAATCCACTTAGTGGCGGATAGTCTCCAAATTCACTATTAGTAAATGGTCCACCATTAGGACACCCTGATGTTTTTCTTACTGTAGTATGGAATATATCAGGTCTTAAATCATTATAGGGATAATTAGGATATAACCCCTGTGCATTACCTAAAAGATTATCCTCACTAGGTAAGTTATACTTACGCATGTTTTTAAACATACCTTTAGCAAGTATAGATTTATTACCTAATCTAGATCCTCTTAATATTTCATAACCTACAATATTTGGAATATATGTACCATCATTATATTTTGGTCTTTCAATATTAGTAAACTCAACACCTAAAATTCTTATTCCTGTATCAACACCATCTGTAAGTCCTAATACAGGGTTAATCATTTCATTAGGCATTTTATGATGTCTTATAGGTTTACCACATAAGTCACCCCATATCTCAGGTTTTTTATCAGGATATTTTTCAGTTGATTCCCAATATCCCATTTTACCTCTAGCAATAATTGTAGAACCATCCGGTTGTATTTCTGTAACTAATGCATCAACACTGGCTGTATTATATACTTTATATACAGGGTCACCCGCAGGATCTATTGTGTTGGCTCCAAAAATATCATCTGTTTCATTTACAGTTACACCATTTGGTAAAGTGTAATTAGTTGGTGCTCTACCTGGTATATGATATGAAAAAGATCTTTCTCCGGTATTATAAATCCATCTTATGAAAAAAGCGTATTGCTCATCTCTCATAAAACCAATTTTATTTCCAGAATTTATATAATATTGTTCGCTTACCTCATTTATAACCCAATTAACATTAATGTTATTTGCAAGAGGTTGATAATTAAAATCAAATTGTTCTGTTGGTCCTTGTCTTATTAAATAATCATTTAATACATACATTGACTCAGACTTTTCATAACTTGGTGATTGTCTAAATAATTCTTCAAATGATATAGAAGGTAAAGACTGATCTATATAGTCAATGTTTATATATTTAGTCTCCGTGCTATAGTTGCCAATTTTTTTAGTATATATTTGACCTTGTTGTCTTATTAAAAGAATTAAATCAAAATAAAAGTAATCTTTATCCAAACCATCTATCTGAATATCTAAAGAACCATTTGATCCTTCATGAGACCAAATTGTTTGAATATTAGAAATACCTATATAATCACTTATAACTTGACTATTTTCTGTATATGCTATATAAGCCTGGTATGCACCATTTTTAATTGTACCACCATCGGTAGCTTTTGTAAGTTGCACGCATGGTGTATCTACTAATGGATGTAATCTTATCTTTTCACAATCTAAAAAAGGTGTATCTTGAAATGTAATACAAGGGTCTCCAGTAGCTGAAGTAACAGCTTGAACCCAAGGTACATTATCTATATTCATTGATCTTGACGGATTGTTTCCATCATCCCAATAAACTTGCCATGTACAATCAAAATTTTCTTTTGCAGCTCCTGTGATTAAATGTTTTTTGCTAAAATTTAAACATGGATCATTAACAATAACTTCATACTTACACTCACTATCATTAAACCTACCTATCTCAGAACTTACATCATCTGTAGAATATACAATCCACTCATCACCATATCTATGTATAGCACCAATTACAGTATAAGGAATCACCCCGCATTGTAAATTAGCAGGTTCATTTCCAATAACACCCACATCTCCATCAGAACTATTGTTTGCTGCATTAATAGCGTGATACCAAGAATCATTTTTTTCAAAAGAAGGTGTAACATCTTTATTCATTCCTTTAATGAACGAATTCGTAGTTACACTAGAGGAAGATTTACTTGCTCTTGGTGCTTGAGATTTTTTAGGTTGTGTAGACTTTTTCTTTGCCATAACAAGTCAAAATATTTTAATATGAATCAGTAACTGTAGTAGTACCATCACTAGTTACAACAGCTGGACCAGCTATTCTTGGATTTGCAGGTGCATAACTTAAAAACATATTATAGTAATTATGATATTGAGCTCTCCTGTTTACGGTCCATATTTTTTGCATTTCTCTAAAATCTGGTGTATTAATAAAACCAAGAGCATTATTTCTAGCAGCTCTAAGTCTTTGCTCAACTAGACCTAACTGATTAGATACATTTTCTCCCTGCCAAATCATATTTTCTAATATTCTTTGTTTAATGGCATATTCATAATATTCATTACAATATGGATGATCTAAAACTAATAAATCACCTTGTGCATTTTCCATTGAACCTTGATAGCTTATGTAAACCTTCCCAGTTTTAAATGTTGTAATTAAAAATCCATCTTTAATTTCTGCAATATCTAATGCCTGAGCTCCTAGTTCAGGGCAAAAACAAGTTGGTGTGTTTACACTTTGAATTCTAAGTTGTGTCCAACTACTAAATTGTCTGTATTGATCCGGACCAATTCTTTGAACAAGTTGATATTCATTTTTATCATTGCATGTTTTTACTACACAAACATCTTTACAATCTGTTTTATTATCGCATGCATCATTATCACTTGGTGCAGGAACATATGGTACATCATTAAATGTTTCAACATGTGTTCCGGATGGCATTGTATTATTAATTTTATATGACCCACATCTGAATGCATAATTAATATATGCAAAATCCATAGGTAGTTGTGCTTTACCATGTTCAATATCTAACACAACCTCCTTAGTCCTATGAATACGTAGTCCTAAATCATAATTTACACGTGTAGCAACTTTTATTAATTGCTGAGGTTCAATCATACCTTCCAATGCATAGTTTGAAAAGTCAATAGAAACATCTTCCATTAACTGACTAAACGTTCTATATTTATTTGATACTCCCATTATTGTCTATTTATATTGCGTTTATTATCAGAATCTTCAGATGGTATTTGCATAGTTCCAACCATTGTTTGAATTACTTGCATTTCTATCTCAGCAAACAGTGCTTCTGGAATATAGATAGGTTGTTCATATCTAGGTGTGCAATCATCTTGTGTATCACAATTCCATTTTGTAATATCAGCACTAAATACACCTTCAACTTTAATTGCATCCCAAGCAATATTAGGGCAATAAATATACCCATCTAACCACCAAAAATATAAAGTCTTATTATATTTAAATGTTGTTGTTTTTGTCATTGATGTATAGGTACCAGGCTGTGTAGCTTGTAATTCCTGAGATCCATCAATAGAACTAACCGTTCTAATCAAAGGACCCCAATATCCTTCTATCATATCAGGCAACCTAACTTTACTTCTTTTAATTGTACAACCGCTTGTAATACCAGAACAACCAGCTTCAACTTTATCTACATTAATCATTTCAATATAAGGAAGAGTTTTCCAAACTGAATTGAACTTCATCAACTTATTTGCATAGTCTTGTCTTCTCATTAAAACTTGAGCAAACTTTTCTATCAAACTATATATGTATCTATCAGTAATAAAAGCGTCTTGCACTTCTGCTTTAACTTGACCCCTTATTCTTGATACCGCTTCTGCTATTGTTGACATACTATTTACATTTCAAATTCATTATAATTTTTCAGAGTCTGTTTGGTTTTCTCCGGTGTATCATCATATAAATGAGCCACTCTATATTTATTTTTCATTACTACATACTTTGTCCAATTTTTTGGGTAACTCTGTGCAACTGCTCTTTTAAATTTTCTACATGCTGTAAATCTCCAAAGCTCTCTATTTTTAAATCTATACTTGGCAGACCAATTTGTATAAAATATTTTTCCTAGATTACCATCTGTTTCCCAATTTTTGTTTTGCAAGACTTTACCGTATTTATATGATAATGCGTAATCTGTGTTTACCGTATTTGCTTTTGGACATGTACCTATAAATAAATATCCTAAAGAGTCCGGTAACTCAACACCACCTCTATTATCAATTACACCTTGCCATAATTTTTCATTATATGTTTTAATTATTAATTTTAATTTACTATTATCTATTTCTGAATACAAAGGTTTTTTTTCTTTGAACTCATCAAATGTTTCTTTATTTAATAAACCCAATCTTTTTGCTCTATATCTAGCAGCATTTAAATTAGGTTTTTTAAAATTATTAATCATACAGTCTACATTTATAATTTACAAAAAAAACCTCACTTTATGAAATTAAAAGTAAGGTCTTTACAAAGCTTGATAGGTTAATTCACATATATTACCCATAGTTGGGTGTTGAATCTCTAATTTACCAGATCTTCTATTACCAACATATTTATTACTATAGTGATAGTAATCTGTTTTACCTAAACTTGGTAATGTTTTCTCAATAAATCCTGCGGTTTCATTTGAAGTCATATACTCAACTTTTCTATCTGTATGAATATGACCTTTAAATAAAGTACGGTTAGTTGTAGCACCCCATTCTTTTGGATACTCAGAAGCATATATTAAAGGATTATTTTTACTTCTTTTATCACCGTGTTCAAATGCATTAAAGTTATTGTGCCATACATGTACTTTGCGTTCTTCATATTTAATATCCCATATAATTTCATTACTCTCAATAGACTTTGAAAGTGCATGAACTAAATGAAAAGAAGATAGTCTGTCATGATTACCCGGAACATAAACAATAACTAATTCTTTGCAGTATGCTTTTATAAAATTTATAGCCCAATGCATAGCATCAAAAGCTTGCACATATGCTTCAGTAGCTGTCATACAATTGTCTAATCCAGTACCACTTGTTGTTGTACCTTCAAATGTATCCATGTTTATTAAGTCACCACCTACAACAAAATACATTCGTTCAATATAGTTAACTGGTGCAGCTTTTTGTATTAAATACTTTATAGTATCTTCAAAGTCCTTATCTATAGTATCATTACCTTCTTTACCAAAATGTATATCTTGTAAAGACATAACTCCACAAACAGGATCATTATTTTTTATATCTTTTAAATTTACTTTAGGTAACTTATAACTTTTTGGTTTCCAATTTTCTAATAGTTCTGCAAATAATTTTTCTTCTGGATTTTTAATTTGAGTAATTAATGCTGATACTCTCCAATGGTCTCCCATTTGTTTATTCCAATATTGAGATAATCTCCATTTATCTGTATCTATTTTTAAAAGTTGAATTATTTCTTCAGCACTTTTTGGTTCATGTTCAAAGGTTCCTGATATTTTACCTTCACCTTTATCTAAGTCAATTGACTCTACAAGCTGTGATTGTTCAGCAGCTTTTGAAAAAAATCTACTTTTTTTCCTTTGTTTTTTTCTTTCATTTAAAATTTCTTTTTTAATCTTAACATACTCTTTTTCACTAATACCGCATCTTTCAGCAGAAATGGAAGAATTTTTTTTCCATTTTAATGATTCTAATACTTTTTGTTTAATATTATTCATGATTTTGTAAATAAAATTTTATAAATATACAAAAAAAAAGAGACCGGTCAAACCAGTCTCTTCCCAACGTTTGCAGTAGAAAACCAACAAACCACTTGCTCATGTTGTATTTTATTATGCTGACAGGGTAGAAAATAATATTTCAATTGGTTTACATGCAGCAGAGTTTCCAGCATCAACTACTTTTACTTTATAAGCAGTGCTAGATAACAAATTAGTTATTGTAAAATTATTTACCGTTGTAACAATAGGCGTTGCATTTGCCAATGTCCAACCGCTTGGAGCAACTTGAGTATCATAGTAAATGTTTACCCCTGTGCTACTTCCATAAACACCATTCCATAAAATACTTGCCGTTGAACTTGTTATAGTACCTGCAAAAACATTATATGGATCATGTTGAGTATCTTCAGATGTACAAGAACCTAATCCATTAGCAAATAACATAGCAAATTTTTGAATGATTGAATCAAGTCTATCTCCAGATTTAATTACTATTTGTGAGCTTGGGTCACCTATTTGAAATGATGTACCACAATAGCTTACACATGCAGCACACTGTATATCATCACACCTTTCGCTACCCACACTACAATCAGTGTATGAACAAGGATTGGTTAATGCTGTATCAGCACAACTACATTTACTACTACATTTTGTACAATTACATGCCATCTTTTAAACTTTTATTTTATTATGCTGAACAACCAGCAATTATTTCATTACTAATTGTTGTTACATCTTCACTTGCATTCCAATTACCTCCGGTATTAATAGCTAACTCTCTCCATGGATATACTATAGTACCCCCGTTATCATAAACTCCGTTAGTACCCGCACCACAAACAAATATCTTAATTCCATTTGCATTAGCAGTTTGGGTTAATTGACCAATAGTTGCATAATCTACTGAAGTAAATGCGCCATCTGCTCCACCTGGCAATTGATCTGTTACAACAATTACATATTTGGCAACACCGGGTCTAAATGTTCCTGCAAATTCAGTAGCTCCTATAATTGCTTCTATTGCTACATCGGTTGGTTCAGGACCGCTTACACCTCCACTACCCATATTAATACAAGTACCATCAACACCTCCATTTAATTTTTGAACTTGTGTGGTTGCTGATGCACCATTATTATCTGAGAATACCTCCCATGTTGTAAGTACAGCAGTGTGATTTATACCGCTAACTTCTAGTACTTGACCAGATGGTAATGCCGTGTAGTCAGCACAACTTCCATAAGCCGGTGTTGAATACGGATTGTCATATTCATCTACAGTTGTGACTGCAATTCTATAATTATTTGCTCCAGAAGCAGTGTCTATAGTATTAACTAATGTTGCAAAATTAGTTTTTATATCTTCTATTTCATCTTCCATTGAACCTGTATAATCAAGTACAAATGCTACATCCATACCATCTGTACATGGTGCAGCTAAAGAACTAGTAGTAAACGGTACATTTGAACAAACTTCTGTTTGACCTTTGATATCAATAGTAAGTCTTACTTCATAATCTATATTTGGGCTAAGACCTGTTACAACTTGTGAAACAGAAGTACCTGGATTATTAATTACATATGTAGCCGCAACAAGACCCGTACTAACTGTAATTACATCAATTGTAAATACAGCTGATGTTCCAAAATTGTTATTAAAATTAACTGTCACAGTATCTCCTCCTATTGCTGCTAGTGTTAAAGGTGGACAAGGTATAATGCCTGATATTACAGAAGACTTTGTTGCATCACATGTGCTTGAACCATCTGTAACTCCAAACTCAACACTAGTATTTAAATTACCAAATTGATTAATTGATGCGGGTAAAGTAAATGTAAATCCTGCAGGTTGACTTTGTAATGTTGTTACTTGAACTTGTGTTGTAACTGTTACTCCATCAGCATCTGTAATAGAAATAATTGATTTACCTGCCTCTTCAGTAAAAGTACTCGGAATACTTGATCCTGTAAAATTAAAATTAATGCTTTCAATAAATCCAGCAGCATTTAATACATTAGAAGTTGTATATGCAAAAGTAACAGAGTCACATCCTGTTGGACAACAGTTATTTTGTATCTCAACAATTGCTGCATATAAATCATCTATCACTGACCATGCATTTTGAACACTTTGTGCTAATGTACTAGGATTGCTTTGCCATCCTGTAACACTAGAATAAGTTCCATTTGTAGAAAGCATGTCTGTGTTTCCTTGAATAGTTGTCTGGCTTATTGCATTATTTATTAAAGCAGGAGAACCAACGGCAATTTCTAATGCACAAAATCTTGTTTCTAATGCAAGTAATAATACTGATACATCAGTTAATTGACCAACATTAATTATACATGTAGGAACAACTTGTTTTTCAGGTACAACTTGGTTACATGGTAAAACACACTGTTCTAATGTTGAAATTCTTGTATCATAATTAGATAATGTTGCATTTATAGTTTGTATACTTTGTAAATTAGTACAAACTTGATTTGCTATAAGAGTTGCAAATTGATCTAAAGGAAGTTGAGTTACAGGATTACCTTGAGCATCATCATACTGCAAGCATGCTGGCAAAGTCATTATTGGTAAAGGTGTACTTGTTCCCCCGCTACCTTGACCATTAATACATATTTGATTAACCATTGCCTGAAGAACAGGCACTAATTCTGTAGGTGTTACACCTTGTATATTTAAACATGTTAAGTCTAAACCAGTAAGATCTGGATTAGCAACTACACCACCTGTAATTATATCACATACTTGTTGAGCTAGCTTTGCTGTAACATCACTAATTGTATCACCTGTACATAAATCAATACAAGCGATGTCTGGTCCCTGCCATACTACGCAATTAGATGATATATTATCACACCCATTAGTTGTGGCGCTTGAACTTGTTGGAATCATAGATACTTAATTTAAAAATATATCTTACTGTTAAGTAATAAACTATACAATAATAATATACAAAAAATTTTAAAACCAAACAAGAAATGCTTGGCTTTAAAATTTTTTAATAAAATAAGTATTATGGGAATAAAACTCTACTATGCTAGAGTTGTTTCTTCTTCTTTTTCTTCAACTTCAGTAATAGCTCCATCTTCTAAACTAATGTTTACAGAACCGTACTTTTCCTCTAAAGAAATAGTCATGTCTTTCCACTCAGCTTGAAGCTCAGTATGTCTACTTGCTAACTGATTTTTAATCAATTCTTGGTTACCAATATTTAATACTACAGTATTAATTTGATTTTGAAGATTTTTAACTTCTTCTAATTCTTTGGCTGTAAGTTTTTTAGCCTTTTTAGTTTTACTTTTTGCCATTGTATTTGGTTTTTAAATTATAATTTATAATTCAAATATATAATCTTTTTTTTTATTTTCAAAATTTTACCAAGGTACATTTTTAGTTACGCTAGTTGGAGTAATTAAATCTTGAATTCTATTATCAAGACCGGTTTTAATTTCTTCAATATTCATATCACTAGATTCTAACCAAGATACTACATCATCTTGTGTTAAACTATCAAAATCAACAAATTGATCTGGAGTTGGTGAACTAACAATTTGAGTTCCAATTGCATTTGTTGTATAAGGATTACCTTCTGAATCTGTCTGATCTGATGTAACTGTCATTCCCCAATGCACATTATATACTACATCAGTTAAAGTATCTTCTATTGGATGTACATCTAGTGCATTAATTGTCCAAGTGTATGTATTTGCCATTTTTATGTATTTAATTGTTTAGATTGAATTGTTAAATTATTAAGATAATTATTTCTTTCTGTAGCTTCATATACTACTTTTGTTTCTATTCTACTTACCTCATCTGGACCTAAATCTTGTTTGACCCAGTCTAGCACTTGTTCTTTAGTTAACTCTTCAAAAGGTATAAAGTTTTCATCAGGTTCACCTTCAAAAGTTGATGAGTGAACAACAACAGATTTACCACGGCCTTCGGCATGTTTGCATGAAGCCATAACTTCAACTACATAGTTATTTTCTGTTCTTACCTTTATGTCCATTATATTCCACTCCATATTAATTTTCTTCTAAGGTTTGTATTCTAGCCTCTAAAGCTTCTACTTTTGCGTTTAATTCTTTTATTGCGTTTATTAAAGCATATGTAACAGGACTTATATCAACTGTATATAATTCAGTTTCCTGCTCATCTTCAGGGTTTAATTTTTTATTTACTGTCCCAACAGTTTCTGGGAAAACATCTTTAATCTCTTGTGCCAACACGCCTATAGACTCTACGTCTTCTATGGTATTTCCTTTTCCATTAAACGCGTATGACTTAGGTTGTACTTGGATTATTTCTGCCAACCCTTTACTGTAATCTACTATATTCTTTTTAACTCTTTCATCTGAAGTAGTAGTAAAAGTAGAGCTATAAGAACTAGTGGCTCTTCCATTAACATGAAATATAGAATACGGAACACTTGTATATTGATATCCATCAGCATCATTTATACTAACCTGCCCGTTTGTATATGTTCCACTTCCTATTACACAGAAAGGCGTATCTCTTGAAGCATCACTAGCTCCATTACCAACAGCAAACCTATGCGGTCTACCGGCTAAATTTGTGTATTCATTAAATTTACCAACCACAAACTGGTCTGACCCATAAGCAGATGAACCGGTTGTTGGTGTTGTAACACCTGTACCAAAAGCGTATTGGTTATTACCTGTACTTGCAGTTGCTCCAGCACCTATTGCTACACTACCAAATCCACCAAAGTTGTTTGAATCATAACCACCTGTCAATGAACGATCCGCATAAATATCTGTAAAACAAGATTCTCCAAAAGCAAAAGAATTATCTCCAAATGTAGAATGAAAAATACCGCTTACTAAAGTACCAGCAACATTATTCATACTATTGGTTGGGTCACCAACTGTATTATCTTGCCCAAACACAGCATTTGCATGCGAATACTGATTGTTTATAGTATTGTTTCTTCCAGCAACAAAATTACCACCAAAAGAGTTCCAGGGTTCTGCTGTACATTCTATAGTGTTGCCAACACCTACAATCCCATTGGCAATTCCCCCTAATACATTATTTTGCCCAACAACTAAACCGTTTTGAGCTCCATAAGTACAAGATTTAAAAGTGTTGCTACCACCAATGCGTAAATTACTACTAAACAACACGTTGCCTTCAACATGCAACTTTGTAGTAGGATTAGTTGTTCCTATTCCTACGTTACCGTTAGATAATATAGCTGCCCTAATAGATCCTGCTGTTGAAAAATACATAAACCCATTTTTTAGCTGTATTCTAGAGGAATTTGATGTTATTCCAAAACCTTCATATGAAAGATCTAATCCAGAGCCACCTGGGTTAGAATAGCTGTATATTCTACTAACGTTATTACCTAAGCTGCTCGTAAAATCAATATACGCGTCAGGATAAAGGTTGTCAGATTGGATTTCAAATTTAGGTAGAGTGTCTAAAACATGAAGCTTACTATCAGGATTCGTTGTCCCAATCCCAACGTTGCCAGAGGAATTTAATCTCATTCTCTCCGCACCACTTGTAACCCATCTTATTGTATCATTAGCTACAAATTGAATGTAAGTGTTACCATCTCCTTCGTGGTAAATAGCGTCAGCTATAGTAAGGTTTGTTGAATGTAATGAACCGTTAACGTCTAAAGTGTAACTAGGATTAGTTGTTCCAATACCAACGTTACCTGATGAATTAACAAGTAAATTATTATTAACGTTCCAATTCCTTTCTGGTTGATGTGTAAATGAAGGTGTAGATACTGTTGTACTATCCGTTGTGAATGTACCGTCTGAAACAATAGCTTCATAAGCATACTCTGCGTATGAACCTACTTGATAATAAATATCGTGACTTGTAGCACTATTAGAAACAAATCCAACATCGCCATACTGCCCAGCCATACCTTCTTGCCAAAAAGAACCTTCAAGTAAATTATTATTATTTACCTGTGCAATGATAGTCATTTTACCAGGCTTAGTTCCAGCACCATAACTGGTTGTACCTGTTGCTGTAATCATTATTCTTGATGACTGCCCATCTGAGTTGTATGTACCTATTTTTTTCCAAATATTACCACTATTACCAGTGTTATCTGTTTTCCAAAAATATTTTCTTGATGTGTTGTTAGTTGAATAACCCTGAGAAGCGTTAACAGTTCCGCTTACATCTAACTTAGCAGAAGGACTCGTTGTTCCGATACCTACGTTGCCTCCATCTTCAATTTTAACTACTTGGGAATCCTTTACTATAACATCAATGCCATTTGTGTCGTGCAAATTTATATAAGTATCACCTCTTCCTGAAAGTGGAGGACCTGTAAATTGCCATCTGCTACCAATAATTTGACCTGGTAGAGTAACATTAGCCCATGTTAAAAACCCATTCCCCGTGTCTATTTTACCGTAGACAGGATATTGTCCTGGGCTTGTAACCTGCAATCTAATTGTTGGAGCATTAGTGTCTGCAATATGTAATTTTTCTGTAGGATTAGTTGTTCCTATACCTACGTTGCCTGAGGAGGCTACACGCATATTTTCAGAGCCGCTAGCATAAAATATAATATTACCACTTGTTCCTGGGAAAAAGTTTATATTACCAATTAAACCCGTGCCTTGCTGGCCGATATCTATAGACCCTCCTGATTGTTGTCCAATTAATCTTCTTAAATAATTTCCATCATTGGAATATAGATAATCTCCTTTTGCTATTGCTAAACCTACATTTGTGGTTGTATCAATTCCAGAAACAACTGTACCTCCTGAAAAATTACCAGCTCCATTAACATCTAATGTTGCACTAGGACTAGTCGTCCCGATCCCTACGTTTGTTCCGTTATCATATAAAACACCTGTGCCCAGTGTGTCTGTATCTGTCCACCTAGCTGTGTAGTTTGCAGTACCTGATCCATCTGGGACGCCTGATATAGCTGACCCATCAATCCATTGTGTACCAGCTGATACTTTAGAAAGTACTTGCCCCAATGTTCCTTGAGAATTAGTTGAATCATACAGCTGATTTTGCAATCGCATATTACCAGCCACGTGTAATTTTTGCTCAGGGTTAGTCGTCCCGATACCTACGTTGCCGCTTGAATCAATGTGCATTCTTGCACTTCCATTAGTATACCAGCTAATGTTATCATTAGAAGGAAATGACATATAGGTGTTCGAATCGCCAGTATGTGCAATTTTGTCAGCAACGTATAAAGGTGTACTAACAAATACCCCTGTATTATAAACTTGCAGTCTGTCAGTCCCGTCTGTTGCTACCGTAAAGTAATCAGCTCCTCCAAAACCCGCATACGTAGTTGTATCTCCCTCATGTATAATATAATCTGCTATAGTAATATTAGATGAATGTAAAGCACCGTTTACATCTAATTTGTAAGCCGGAATAAGTGTTCCAATACCAACATTGCCACCGTTTTGAAAAGTAACGAAGGCGGCATCATTGGCATCGTAAATTCTTAAAGCGTTAGAGGCGCCACTGCCTGCGCCATCATAGCCTAATTTCATTCCATAACCACCTGAATTTTCGTAAAAAGCAATGCCGTTTTGAGAACCATTGCTATTTGTGCCTACAATTATATTTATCAGATTTTCTTGCTCTGTTGATGTGGGCACAAAGGCGCTGCCTAGTGTAAATTTACCGTTAACGTCTAATGAAGATTCAAATTGAATTGCCATATTTCTAATATAAAATTTTAAGGGGAGATCTATCTAAAATAAATCTCCCCGTAAATTTACAAAAATTAATTTACTTTTAGAATATTTACTCTATAAGTATTTGCAGCCACAGATGTTGTCCATGACAATGAAATAGCACCTGTAGATGGATTTGCTGTATTATCTAAATAAAGTTGTACACCTGTTGTTGCATTATAAATCTGTACAATAAATGGCCCTGTACCTAGTCCGTGTGTTGCAGCACTAACTGAATGTGTATTAGTTGTTGTACTTGGAAAGGTTTCACTATAACCTTGACTATTAACTGAAGCAGCTAATGTTGCCGGTGTAACATATTTAAATGTATCTGTTCCAGCATCTACTTCAGCTTGAGTAGCAATTTGAGTTACACCTTTTGTAGTTGTTGTTGCATCCGGTAATGATCTTGTACTGAATGATTGAATTACACCATCAGTCATGTTTATTTGATCAATAACAGTAATACCGTCTGTATCAATATCTGAATCAGTACCAATAATTTTGTTAAATGTACTTGCTAACTGTGCATCACTAATACCACCGGCTTTAATTGTAATAAACCCATTTACTGTTGCATCAAATGAAGCACTACTAAATCCAGCAACACCTTTTTCTGTTGCACCATCAGTTGCACCTGTACCTGCAATATTTTGATCTTGAATTACAATTGTATAATCCGTAGATGCAGGGTTAGAGTTTGCAGAAATATTTGAATTTGCAAATATTAAATCACCCACTTCTACAGTAACTGTTGTATCACTGAATGTAATATCACCATCTGCAGTTACAACGTAAAAGTCACCTGTAGTTAAAGCAACGTTACTTGCTCCACTAATATTTGGTGTTCCGGGATCATTTGTTGCATCATATCCTCCTTGGAATACACCAACTCCAGCTACAAGTGATTGTACTTGTGCTAAGTTAACACCATCTGTTCCAGCTGTACCTGTTGCAACATTTGTAAGTTTTTGAGATCCAATGCTTAAATCAGCTGTTGGAGCACCCCACATGTTTAATGTAAAACTTGTTGTAGCGGCAGATTTAACATTTGAACTAGAATCAGAAAAAACTAGAAAATTTCCAGATGCTGGAGTAGCCCCAGCTGCTGTTAAAATAAAGTTATCTGCACCCGCATAATCTACATTTACTGTAGGATTAACCGTGGATGTTCCTGTAATAACAATACCATCACCTCCACTTACAGAAGTTACTGTACCTACAAATGAATCACTACTATTTACTGTAAGAGTATTACCACTTCTTGTAACTGTAGTATTTCCTGTACCTGTAATTGCAACTTGATCTGTAGTAGCATCTGAGCCAACCAATTGAATACCTGATGCACCATTAGCACCACCATATCCAGATAAATCATAAGTTGTATCATCATCTGCTCCAGTAGTAATATCAACCCATTGAGAACCATCATATAGTCTCAATTTACTTGTACCCGTGTTAAAATAAATTCTACCACTTGTGCCAGTAGGATCACCGGTAAGGTTATCTATCCTAGCCGCTTTTATTTCTGCTGAGTTTAATAAGGAAATATTACCATCAACATCTATCCCTGTTAAAAATTGTAAAGCCATTTTATTTTTGTTTTATATATACATATTAATTTAAAAATGCACATCCAGCAAATGGTCTGCTAAATGATACACGTATTTGATTAGTGTTTAAATAATCTACTTCACCAACTACAACATTATTATCTAAATCAACTACTGTTACAGATGGATACTCTCCAAGATTATGATTTATATTCCAAACTTGTGCAGCACTTTCAAAGCATTTTGTAAATGTTGCATCATTTGCTAATATTTCTTCTAAGTCTAAGACAGTACAAACATTGGTTGGTGTAGCTGGGCAAGATATACTTGCTGAAGTATTAATTCTTGCCAATGGTTCTACAAATATTCCAGCTTCTTCAGTTGCAACAACTGTTTGATCTGATTTACTATTCAACCAATCACAAAGTTCTTTTTGTAACAAAGCATTTTGAAAATCTGTATAGCAACAGGAAGCTATACCAAACTTTAATGACTTAAAATTTGCATAAGCTTGGTTAGCAAAGTTTTGTTCAACTTTGATTTGTTTCATCAAAGCAACATGCTTTACTTGTTCCTGATTAGATATTTCTATAGGTTTGCCCATTATTTATTTTTTCAAACTATTTATTTTTTGTTGAGCTAAATTCATATTTAAGCTTCTACTAGTTTCTTCTTGTTTTGGTGTTACGCAAGTTTTACATATTGCAGCACCGTTTTCATCATATGTTTTTTGACAGCCGCATGTAAATCTTTTTCCGCATTTTACACAATTACTCATAATTTGTTGGTTTAATTAATTTATACTACATAATAATTTTCTTTTGAACCACAGTTACCTGTTGGACAAGTTATCTTATTTAATCTTTCTTTAGCATAATTATAAATTTGCATTCCTTGTGCTGATGATTGACAATATTCTACATTTGAAACTGCAGCATCAATCATAGTTTTTATATAATGCATCTCTGCCAAAAGAGTAGCTTTGTCAGTATCTGGTTGGCAAGGTTTTACATCTAAATCACACAAAACCTCATAATACTGTGTAAGTAGTTTTGTTACTCTCAAATGATTATATTCCACATAAACCTTTGAGTTTGGTGATACACTATATCTTATAATATAAATACCATCTGGTATATTTTCTTGTTTAGTACCACAATTTTCTTTTTGTAAAGCTAATGTACATGCTGTCAAACACATGTCAAAATCTTTATCTACATTTATAAGTACCGGAACAGTATATCCAGGAAGAGTTATTAACAATTCCTCACAGTCAACAGCTAAGTCTTTAGAATACTGACTTGTATCTTTTATACATAATAGGTTACAATTAGATACTGTTGGTATTTCTAAGCTTAATATATGTCTATCTGCCATCTCAGTTTAATTTATAAATACTATATAAATAATATACAAAAAAAACTAGAGAATATAAAATAAAAAAGGTAGGAGATTAACCCTACCCTTTTTAAAATTAAATGTTTGTTATATTACCAAACAGCGTTATCTTCAATAGCAATCTTATTACCATTGTCTCCAGCCCATGCTTGAAGACCTTCAAATAGATCATCTAGCTGTCCTTGAGCAGCAGTATCAGAACATTTTACATAGATCGTGTAAACATACTGATCATTATCAAAAACACCTGTTGGGTTGTTGAATCTTGGTACAGAATGTTGTACATAATAAGCTCTATACGTAGCAGTTCTATCTACAGCAGCAAGAATCTCAGAAGACATTTCAATCTCTCTTATTCTTGAACTATCTTTAGCTCCTTGACTAAAAGGACTTTGACGGTATCTTTCAGAAAGAATTAAATCTCTAATTACTTGCTCACCTTGAGTTTGTTGCATTGAACCTGGAGTGTTTGTTGCAACACCACAATCATTACATGGGTTACCAGTCTCATCAAGTAAAGATACAATAATTTCAACAGGCTCTGCATTAAAATGATCTCTAGTATCAAAAGAACAGTTACCAAATACAGTATCAACATATGCTCCAACATAGTTTACTTTTGCACTTACTTTAGAAGTACCATTTGGATCAGTTGAAGGAGTATAGTTTCCAGAAGCAGCTTCACCTAGTGTTTGTTCAATAGTATATACTTCTTGTACAACTTGAGTTCCAGTAGTAACAGAAATAATTACACCACCTTCAGAAACAGTGTCAACAGTAATTTCAGCATCTCCGTTACCTGCATCTACAGTAAGAACATCTCCTGCAGCATAACCAGATCCAGCAGCAGATACAGAATAAGTATCAATTGCATCACTAGTTCCTAGAGTAAGAACGTTAATTGCAAATCCGCTACCAGTACCACCAGTAGTTGCAACAGCATCAGCTACAGCATAACCTGTACCTGCAGCAGAAAGTGTTGAAGTTTTAACAGCATCAAGATCAGCTTCTGCAACAAAAGGTTTAATTAGCGGATTAGCTAATACCATTTTAGACATTGTAGCAGCAACTACAGCAGGGTCAATAAATTCTTGACCATCAATGCAGCATACATTTGCTGAATCTCCAATAGAGTATGCGTTGTGATTTAAGAATCTAAGTGCAGGTGAACCTTTCACATCAATTCTCATAAATTGTGTTTTTCCACAAGGAGCACAATCAGAAGCCAAAGAAAGACTAGCTGTTGATTGAGTTGCAGTAAGACAGTTTGTTTTCCACAATCTTGTAATATATCTAGGGTTAAGTCCTTTAGATTTTACAGATTCTTTGTAACCGCCATGTCCAGGATTGTTTCCAATAGTGTCTTTAGAATAGAATGAACCTTGAACTAGGTAAGCAAGCTCTCCAGTTGTAAGTGCAGGTACATTTGCTCCACCTGGAAGGGCTACTGATTCCCAATCCGCTCCATCAACCAAAGCCAACTGACCAGCAGTCAAAGCATTTGTAGCAGTACCAGCAGTCAATAATGTGCTGTCTGCAATAAACGTTTTGTTAAACGCGTGATTAAAATAAGCCATAATAAATAAAATTTATGCAGGGACCATTACCCCCGCTAGTTAATAAATAATTTGATTTGAAACAGTTTACTCTGGTGTAACAACGTGTTACAATAATAATATACAATTTTTATCTGTAAAAACAAACTAACTCAAAAATAATAACTTGTATTTTGCAGAGTTAATTGCATCTTTTACAAGATCTAAATTATTAACAATTTCTGAGTGTGGCATCACTGCTTGTAACTCATCAACTTGCATTTTTATTTCTCTCATATATTCTATTGCATCATCAACAGAATTAAGGATAGCAAGACCTTCAGATTCATAAGCTAAAATAACTTCACATGCTCCTTGATATCCTTCAGCAATAGTATCAGCTAAATCAGGTAAAGCATCATAAACTTCATTTAAAGCTTTATGTTGAGCATAAGAACCATCACCTCTGACTTGAAGATGTAATTTATGAAAACTTGTTGAAGCATTCATTAATTCTTGAACTACACTTGCTGTCATAGCATCTATTTTTTGCATTTCAGCAGACCTGGTTTGCGTACTCTCTAAAGTAGATTTTCTCTTAAGTTTAGTACCAGAAACTTTCTTTGCTAATGTTCTTGTTTGATCCATAATTAATTATTTCTTTCTGCTGATTGCATGCCTCTTTGTTGTTGATATAAATTTTCAATATCTCCAGCAATTAATGCAGCAGTATCATCTAAGATTACTTCTACTAAATCATCTTTAAATTCACAATCAACATCAGCTGTACTAACATTTCCTGTGTATGGGTCAACACAATCTGCAATTTGTATATATGTTGGTTTTCTATAATAAGTTAATACCGGCTGTACAATATCAAAATCTTTTCTGTAAATCCTAATAGTATTATTTATCATAGTGCAAAATGTTTCTCCCCATTCAAAACTAGGATTTTTAAGAGGATCTCTCATTATTAATTCTACATTAGCTTCTTCAGCTAAATATACAGTCATTGATCTTGGATTGCAACAATCATCTTTTGCTTTTGTAGTAACTTTTTTAAATTCAAGATATTCTTCTGCAGGAAAATTATTTGTTTCAAAATAATCATCTGTAACAGTTCCTGTTAATGAATGTTCAATAAGTAAAGGTTGGAGATCATCTATTCTTTTTTTAGATAGTTCATCTCCTTCCTTATACATATTTCCACCATGCAAATTTCTTCTACACCACTCTAATTGAGCTTTATTAAAAGCTTCAATAAATTGCCAACACTCAATATTATCATAATCTTGACTATCAAGTTTATTAAGTCTTTGTTTTAGCTTTATTAAAAGAGTGTTATTATCCATTTTACTTTACTTTATGAGTTCCAATATGGTTCAACTTTGTCAAGGATAGAAAGAAGTGTTTCTTCATTTTCTGGATCCATTAAAAATGTTAAGCATTCTGATGGTGATTTACCCATTCTTACACCACTGTCTAAAGGTTCAATCCAACCACCTGCTTTTGTTGCAATAAATCTATAAAACAAAGCATCTTTAATTAACGCTCTTATTTTAATTTCTTCCATAGATAATGTAGATACATCTAAAAAGTTTTGAGCAGCTCTTCGTTTGTTAGACTCTGTACCAGCACCATTAATATAATCATCCATATTTTCATATAAAATATCATTTGGTGTTGACTTAGTATATTGTGAACTGTTTGTATCACAAATTTTAGAAACGTACATTAATTTAGTAGTGTTTTCATCAAACATTTTTTGTAGCTCTACTAATGCTTTATTTCTAATTTTTGTTAACTCAGTTCTAGTAGTTAAACTTTCTTCTAATGTATCCAAGTAAAACTTAACACCCTTTGGGCTTGATTTTGCCTCTTTAAGAGATTTAGCTACAATTGAAAATCCTCCTGCTTTTATAGCATAGATTTTAATTTTATCATATGGATCTAAATCTGGATCTAAAAAAACTGGATCATTACCACATTTAATTGAAATCTTATCCCAAAATTTAGAATTATCAGGACGCATGATTTGTAAATCATTCCAAAAAGTTGGACTATCCGGATCAACAACATTTGCTGCTAATTCAGCTTCAAGTTCAGAAACTACTTTTCTTATTTCTTTAATCTTAGCCTTTTTTTCTTTTGGTGCTAACATTTTAACTTCAGGTGCAAATTCATTCAAACCTGTTACATATCTTTTTACTCCATTCATTTCTAGACATGCTAATGACTCTTCATGATAAACTCCATCATGTAATGCAAGTCCGTATTGTTCTAACCCCATGTTTTCTTTATTAGGATTAAAAAAAGGACGTATTGCAACAGTTTGTTTTTTTGCCTGTTGGTATTTTTCAACAATAGTGTAATCTTCCATTTTTGTTTGGTTTTAATTAATAATTATTATTCTTAGTCAAAAGTACATAATTATGTACAATTTATTATTACTAATTTCTAAAGCAAGGTTTTATCCTTGCTCAAGTTTTTTGACTATTAAACAACTACTTTTAAAGCTCCTGATGTATGATATAAGTCACCTTTTGCAAGTCCTGCTGCTAACGCTGCTGCATTATCTGCATGGTCTCTTGCTAAGACATCTTTACCAACTGCTTTAGAAGCAAGTATTTTAGAAACATCTGAATTAGAAAATTCATACGTTTTGTTTTGTCTTTTAATATCTAGTGCCATGATCATTTGTTTTAAAGGTTAAAAATAAAAAGGGAGGAGGTTTTACCCACCTCCCCTTTATTAAAGTTGTTCTTAGAATGATCCTCCTGTAACAGGGTTTCTCATTACAATTTTAAGAACTTTAGTTGGATCTTTAACCCAAATAGCTGGCATAGTCTGAGTCATATATACTCTATATCCATTGAAGTTTCCAGAAGAAGCAAATCCTTGAGTTCTTCCCATGTAGTCCATAGTACCATTTTGGTAGAACCACTTAAGTTGATTATCCCAAGAAAGTTTTAACAAGTGAATGTTATCATTTCCTTCATCAGTTACATCAAAAATAATAAAGCTATATGAACTTAGAGGTCTTCCATCAATCAATGGATTCTCAATATCATTAGTGTTCAAGTTATCAAATGCAGGGTTAAGAACAAATTTAACATTTGCAAGGAAAGGAATAGTAAAGCTTGTATAAGCAAAACCATAATCCAAATCCATACCTTGTCCTTTTACTGCACCAATTTCAGAAGCATTTTGAACTAATCCAGAACCATATACTTCATCAGCAATAGCTTTGTTAATTAGTTGCATACCACCAATACCTGTTTGTACAACAAGTGATCTTTGTGGATCTGGCCCCTTAAATTCAACTTTACCTTGATAGAAGTTGTAAAGTTCAGATTTAAACATATCAAGAGTGAATGAAGACTTGTTATAAACTCTTTTAAATGAGTTGTCTAACTGAGACCACAAACCTACAGACAGACGAATATCATCTGGTCCATCTTGTTTAATTCTACCACCTTTACCCCACATTAGGTAAGTTTCAATATCTGTAGCAATTTTTGAAAGGTGAGCTGCTTCCATATTAGTAATGAAAGTACGTGTAAGAGTTCCATTTTCAAATGCTTCTCTTGCACCAGCTTTACCCATTGATGCTACTAGTCCTTCAATACTAGGTACTGATGGATTGTTAGGATCTGTATTAAAGTTTCTCCAGATTTCTGTTACAGGTACTGTACCATCAGCGTTAAGTCCACCTTTGATCATTAAATCTGCTCTAGAAGATACTGAATAATGTACGTGTGCTTCTGCTCCTCCTACAAAGTTGTAGAATTCACGGAAACCAGAACCTGTTTCAATATCAGAGAATCTTTCTCCATACTCACCACGTGCAGAACCTTTTCTGAAGAATTTAGTTCCTTTTGCAAGATACTTGTTATCTAAAGAAGCTGCATTGTTGTTGTTAACCAATTGTACAGTGTAAATAAAACCGTCACCAGCAGGGATGATATCATCCGCAGTGATGTATAATTCAATTCCATTATACTTATCATAAGTAATAATGTCACCATGACCAAAGGTTCTTTTGTTAATTTTAATCTTAAATGTAGTTCCATCTACACCTTTAGTTGCATTTGCAGGCTCAATGTCTGCTACAATATAAGGAAGATCTTGTGCAATAGGAGTTTGCCACTTGTACTCACCTCTAGCATTATCCACAAGAATTGTATTCTTACCACCAAAAGAAGCCATTTGATACAAAGGCATTTCTACCTTTTGGGTCATTGCCCAAAGATCAATTGGTCCCATATCCATAGGCTCAGCAGAACCAAGCATCTGGGTAAGGTGATACGAATCAACATGTGAACTTGCTTTATAGCTTGTATCACGTAGGAAAATCCCATTATTTAAAACTGGAGTTGCCATAATTTGATTGTTTTAATTGTTAATGTTAATGTTAATTGTTACTCTATTTATTTAATTACTTAATTAAATTCTTTTAAAAATATTGTTGGCTCTTGGTATTTTTCTTTTAGCTGTTCTTTCTGCCACTGGTTCTGAATCTTTCACACCTAATGATGTTGTTCCACCAGCGTTAGCTTGTTCAGTTTTAAGTTTTCTTACCGTTTGCTCTACAGATTTTTGAGCTCCTTGCGCCATGATTTTTGATTTATATCCATCTGGATCTTGCAATAACCATAATGCTTCAGAAATCAAACTATAGTTTGGTTCAACAAATTGATATTTTTCTAATAAGTGACCTAATAGATTTGTATTTTTTCCACTTACAGATGGGTATGATGGTTGTACTAAACCATTATATAACATTGCTTGTGTCTTTTTATCTATCTTTACATCACCCAATGATCCTTCTTTTAAAGTCTCATATACGTTTTTCATATATTGTTGTGATGCTTGTTCTTGTTGTTTCTTCTTAAGCTGCTGCTCTTGAAGTCTTTGTTGTACAACTTTTTCTTGCATCTTATCTAACTTTGGCTTAAACTTAGAAGCTTGTGCTTCTAGTTTACCCAAGTCTTTCCAAATCTCTATTTCTTCAGCAATCTCTTGCTCAGTACCATATCCTGTTGCAGATAAGTATTCAGTAATAATTCTTTCCTGATCACTTTCTTTTTTAATATCAAGACTCTTGTTTTCTTCAACTTGTGCTAGTGTTGAAAATAAACCTTTAATATCTTGACCACCATCTGCCACATATCTTGCTGCAATTTGCAACTCTTTTGGTAAACTTTCAAAGAACTGTCTGGGAGTTTCTCTTCTAACTTGATTGGCTTTTTCTTCAAGATTAGCTTCAATTAATTCTTCCCAATCTTTAGCAGTATAATCTTCTAAAGGTTTGTCATCATCAAATGGTACAATTTTATCATCTTTTATAAGTTTGTTAAATACATCACTTATTCCAGAAATCTTTTTTCTACCTCTTTTTTCTTCTTTTTCTCCACCTTCATCTTCTGTGTCTATAGAATTAATTACATCATCAATATCTATTTCTTCAGATTTTTCAGATTTTACTTCATCTGTTTTTTCTACTTCATCGTTATCAGTAGATTCTTTTTCTTTTTGTTCTGATTTAGCATTTAGATCATCTTTATTATCAATGTCTGGATCTGCAAATGACATATCAGCTTTTTCCCCTGTTCCGGCAAAAATATTTTTGTTGCCTTTTTGTTCTGGTAAAGTAACATCTCCTGCAGTTGGTGCTGCATCAAAGATTTCATCTAAATTAATATCTAAAGTTTCTACTTTACTATCCACAGTTTCAGTTTTATTACTCATAATATTTGTTGGTTTTAATATTAATACTTTCTATACATATATAATATAAGAATAAACTTTAAGAATAAACTTATAATATTTTAAAAAAAATAAAGTTTTTTGCAGTATATAGCTAACAGTTATTTTTTGTCCTTATTTTCTTTTGAACTTTGGACATCATATTTGTTTTTGTTTTCTCTTGCTATATCTAATTTAGTTTGTGCAATGCTTTTTTGTGCAGCAATTTTTTCTCTTTCAACACTCAATCTGTTGTTCTCCATAGTAGTTTTACTAATGTTCTCCTCTCTTTTGAGACTTAATTGGTCCTGATATCTTTGTGATTCTCTAATATCTGCCATAGCATCTTGATAATCAGATTGTTGATTTTGATTTATATCAACCATTGAACCGTATCCTGCAGATCTAATTTCAGCAAGCAAGATATTATTTTGTCTATCTTTTTCATTTTCTTGCATTTCAACTTGAAGTTTCATTTGTTCTTCTCGTTGTTTAGCTTCAATTTGTGCTTTCTGCATTTCTTGTTGCTGCTGCATTTCTTGCTGTCTTTCTTTTTCAAGTCTAGTTTGTGAATCTTTAAGTATATCCTGTACTTCAGCAATAGAGTCTGCTTTTACAATATTTCCTAACTCATAAATACTTGCACCTGAAGTGTTATTTGTTAGGGCCATTTGTTTGAGGTTTTCTAGAATAGCCCTATGATTTGTTTTGGTTGTTGCAAAAATATTAAAATCTCTTAATAATAAATCTGTACCATTAATCATGAAATTTACTTTTTCAGCTTCTGAAGAAATATAACTTAATCTAATGCTTGGATTAGTACTATAGTAATATTGAGCAAGATCAGTTCTCATTTGATGAACTCTTGGCATTAGCTGATCAGAATGCTGAACAAAATACATTTCAGTTTGAGCATAAGATTGTTGCATTGCTTGGACAACTCCTGTTGCCGTTTGTTGTGAAACTGGACCACCTAGTCTTTGTTGATTTACACCTATAGCTTCAAAACATTGTTGTTTAAAGTAATTAGCTAAATTAATTCTTGACATCAATCTATTAGTTTGCTCCATGTTTAGAGTTTGATAATGATTGAAATTAGTTGCGTTTTCAGTATTAGTGATAGAAGTATCAAGCGGTAGCATCTGAAAATCTTTCATTGCTACAAATGCTTTAGCATAATTATTTTTACCCCAATCTTCACCCATAGAATGTCTTGGTAGTGCATTTTGATCAAACATAATTACAGTACCTAACTCATCTATAAGTATATCTGCAATTTGATTGTTTACCATATTATAACCAACTTGATATGCTTTCATTAAATCAACAAGCGATGTAGATCTGGTATTTCTATCTGAAAAAACCCTTCCTTCTACAGGAAGCTTGCAACCATAAAGTGTATTATTACCTTTAAATTGAAATGGTATTCTTCCAGGTTTAGTTCTATTTATACCAATATAAATTGGGTTAATATTATCAGCCATTGTTGACCGCCACATAGCAGGTAAATTTGGTCCAATTTTAACACCTCCCCATACTTCATTAATCCATATCCAATCAATATGCTCACCTTGAAGCAAAGTCTCTTTTGATTTATTTTTAAAGATGGATGTATCATAAACAGCTTTTTCTGTTATTCTATATGTTTCATCAATAATCTCTTGGATTACTGTACCATCCATTTCTATTTTAGTAAGATGACCAATTTTTCTCTGAGTCTTCCAATAAATAGTAGAAACTCTCATTAGATTTCCTTCATCAAGAGGTTTCATATCTTCAGAATTTTCTAATATCTGACTAACAATATCACCACCTACTGCTGGATTATCCCAATAGTTACTTGTATACTGTCTATATGGTAACCCCGGCATATTTGTATTCCACTCATGAGATCTTGTTGCATCATAGTATGATCCATCATTTTGATAACCATTCACTTGATATTGTGCTGATCTTGCAGGATATATTTTATCTAATGACTTTAATTGTTTTTCGTCCATTAAATATCCATATCTATCTATTACATCAGCAACAGTCATAAGATCAATTTTACCAACATAATTAGAATCAGAAATATATCTTTGATCAGGTGACTTTTGGTAAAAAGTAAGAACCGGATTCCATAATTCTACATCATAATCATCTTCTAACATTCTAAAATGCCAAAATTCTCTATCAGAAATTAACATATCTCTAAATGCTCTTTCCTCAAGTTCTTGCATATGAAATCTTTCTTCATCTACTGCAAGTTGATGAGATGCCCATTCTTCTACCATACTTCTATAGTTTTTGCTAAAGAAGTCTTCTATCTCTGGTAAAGTTTTTAAGTTTTCAGGGTTAAGTTGTTGCTTAGCTTCTTCTGATGCAGGATCTAATCCCATTTCTATCATCTTCATAACTAAGTTTCTTTCAGCATCTGCCAGCAATGACTCTTCAATTTGCATTCTTTTTTCCTCTAACATTTCATTGTAAGAAGTATCATCAACAGCTCTAAACTGTACTTTAGAATATCTTTTTGCAAATTCACCTGTAAGTACATTAACAACATTTGGAATAATTGGATAAAATTTAAGTTCTAATGCTGAATTATTTTCTTCAGTTAAAACATCCATTAATTCTTTGTAATCATTGTCAGGCTCAACAATATAGTCCGATTTATCAATTATACCTTTTGCTAACTTATAATTTTTTAAAAGTCTTCGGGCATTTGTGCGTAAGAATTCAATACCCTGTAGTTCTAGCCAATCAAGATTCCAAGCAGCCCAATCATCTGTTTTTTTAGAATAAGGAAGAAACTGAGTTGGTTGCGTAAGACTGGAAAAAGTAGGTCCTCCCTCAGCCTTAGCACCATTTTTTAATTGCATTGCGTTTAATACTCTCATGTAAACAAGTTTTGGCTATTTAATATTTTTAAAACCAGATCTTCTAATTTTTGGTCCCATACCAGATCTATTACGCCCTAAATTTTTAAACGCACTGGTATACTTTAATTTACTGATTTTTTCTGAATTAACCAAAGAATCACTTTCTGTTTCACGTCTTTTAGCATAACCTCTATTAGATTGCTGAATTTTAACAAATGCAACAAGTGCACCAAAAGCTACAAGTCTATCTACGTTAAGTCCGGGATAATAAGCAAGCATCTCTTTAATTAGCATTGGATCAGGTATTCTTTCTACACCTAAAGTTTGGGTCATTACTTCTCCCTCATCATCTAAATCTTCATTAATTACTTCTCTTATGTATTCTATTGCATATGATATAAGATGACTTTTAAATAGTGTACCTGTATTTTTCCAACCATACTCTTGATATACAGTTCTGTTTGACCCAAGATCTTTTAGAAAAAGTATTTGTTGTTTGGGAACTAAATATTTTTGTTTTTTTCTTGCAATCATATGTTGAATAAATAATGATATGTTATTTTCAACAATTGTCCATGCATTATACCATTCAATAATTAATTCTAATCTTTCATGAGTTTTATTAATATCATCAAATCTACCACACCATGCAGCTACAATTTTATCTTTTTCTATAAATTGTTCAACCCCACCGCCTTGTGTTTCTCTTGTTACTTCTACTGCATTTTTATAAACAAATATGCTACATAATGAATCAGATGTGGTTGTTTTTCCTTCAGACACGGGATCAATAGATGCATAATAAGAACCAAAATCAGGACGCTTTGAAGCAGGTCTTTCCCATACAACAATAGATCCTGTTTTATCAGTAGCTTTTTTGTCTACAGGAAATTGTGATATTGGTAATTTATTTGTTCTTTTTGCTATAATACCTTCTTGTTCACGTTCTAAATCTATAAGCTCGTATGAGTATTCTTTTTCTTCAATTTTTTTAAGTTGTTTTGAAAGTATACCTTGTGGAAATATAGAAGCTTTTCTATATGCAAATGCTTCCGCAATATTTTTAGGTTTTTGAGATATTCTTAATTGATATTGTTCAGGAGATAAATCATTCTTCCATCTTTCTCTTTCAGCATTTATTGCTTCTAATGCTTCTTCTATTTGTGAATTGCCGTATTTATCAATATAAGGCGGCATAGACCACTGTTCTGGAATAAATAGACCTGCCATACCAATTGTACCATCAGCATCCATTAAATTAGTTTCTACAGCATAAATATCATTAGCACCGGGATTCATAATCATATCCTTCAAAGGATTACATTGTTCAAGATCACCAACAGATCCAGCAGCTATAAACATTCCGGTAGTTACCATACCAGATGACATTGCTGGACGAAGATACTCATAAGTCTCCATCATTTTTGGTGCAATACCGGCTTCTTCATGAAAAAAGTATGTACAAGGTCCACCTACACCTGTTG
Source organism: Gammaproteobacteria bacterium (assembly GCA_965656575.1). Lineage (GTDB taxonomy): Bacteria > Pseudomonadota > Gammaproteobacteria > CACLCV01. The sequence goes on along the minus strand of CBFHLA010000001.1, from coordinate 10,117 downwards.
TTGCATTTTTTTCAAAAGATGCCCCTTGTATTTTTGATTTTAAACCTCTTGATGTTTTTCTATTACCAACTTTTACTTCAATTTGTTGTTGCCATAATAAAACCTTTTCTGGATTACTAGGTCTATACCAAGCTGTATGTTCATTCAAAAATGTTTTGTATTCCTCTAAAAATTTCCAAGATCCCTTATCATTAATATAGTCTTTTAATGATGCACCAATCTTACATATAGAACCTTCTTCAAACCAATATTGATTTACAATTTTTGCCATATGAAAATAAGATGATGCAATCTGTCTTTTCTTTAATATGGCCGAATGTTGATTGTTTAACTCTGCAAGAAGCTCATATAAGGCCATATGGTATTGTGCATCACGTACTTTTGCAAAACCGTATTTTTTTTCCTCTTTATCAAAAATGGGTAAGAAGTTTAACCACATGTAATAATCTCTAGTCAAATACCATTCTTTACCTTTATTTTTGTATATGATACCATTTCTACATTTATTCTTTTGATCATTCCAATAAGCTATATAATCTTTTGATCTAAAAGGTGAATTACAATAATAACCATCTTTGTTAAATTTAGATGCTTCATCATTAAATCTCCAAGCTGTATGATCAAAATCATATTCACCTGGTTCTTTAAAAATACTTTCTAAATATTCTCTAAATTCTAAATCTGTATCAAATTTAGTTTCAGACCACTTGTTATTCTCATATGTAGGTATAACTCTACTCATATCTTAAAATAGCAAAAACATCACCAGCTTGGAGTAGTAAATGTTCCTCACCTTCATGTTCCATTGGTGTAGGCATTGCGTGCTCTGCATATTGTACAACATCACCTATGTTTATTTCTTCAACTTCTGCACCAACTCCAACAACAGTTCCTTTAAACTCTTTTTTCTGTGCTATTTCCGGAATAATAATTCCACTTGCTGTTTTGCTTTCAGCTTTATGTCTTTTAATTAATAATCTTTTTCCTACCGGTATGATGATTTGTTTCATAATTTAATGTTGTTTTTTTTATGTATTCGTTTTTATTTTCACTTTTGTACCAATCATCAATGTGTTTATCAAAGTGCCATCTGTAATCATATCCATTACAAAATGTTTCATTACAACGGCTACATTGAATAATTGGTTTGCACATTACATTTGATCATATGCAAGCCCTGCACCACCACGCACAGAACTTTCTTGTTCTTGTTTCATATCACTAAATGCACCTTTATATGATTGCCTTATTGATTCAAATTTAGCAGCAGCATTTACCATTGAATTTATATTTCCATCTCTTCCGTGTTCTATTGCTGTAACTTCCATGTATTTAGCTAATCTATCTAACATAGATTTTATACCTACGTATGCTCTATAAGTTGGTGTCTCATATAGTTTTTTACACATATCCAATGCATATCTAATAGTACCATCTTCAACAGATTCTTCTAAACCTACTTCTTCAATTATAATATCTTCTTTTTCATTTTCAGGTAAATTAAAAAATGGATTTAAATCTGGATTAGGACAGCTCATATAAAATACATATTTATAAACATCTAAATGTGTATCCGGATACTCATCCATTACTTTCTTTAAAAAAGGTAATGCATAACAATGCTCTGTCAAAATTAAATTATTGTTCTGTATATCAAATAATTTTACTATCATAATGCATTGGGATTAAAATGATTTTCCATTTCTTTTTTAAAATCTTTATAACTTATTTCTAAGTATAATGGAACTTGTTGACCATGTACAACTACTTCTACGTGACTATCCATAAACTTTTCTGTTCCTGGATGATAATATTCTCTAAAAAATATTACTTTGCTTAGATCAATCATCACCTTTGTTTTTTCAAACCTAAAGTCTGTTGGTACTTTAGAATGTTTAGATTGAACTGCTACTGTTGTTATAAATTCTTTCATTATTATTGGTTGTCTTTTAACCACATCATCATAGATATTACTTCATCTTTCAAATATGGTAATTCATAAATTTTTATTTCTTCAATTACTGGTTCCCCATTAACATGTTCATTTATTGGATATCCATTTTTATCTTCTCCAACTTTTTTAAATTTTACATGCTGAATTACTAATTTACCTATTTTAAGTTTAGGGTTGTGCTTTTTAATAATATACGCATAAATACTGAGTTGTAAATTATAATGGTTTAAATTACAATCATCCAAATGACTAATTGGTTTATACATTTTTTTTGTAATACCCTCCCAATTAGTAAAACCTTTGTCTTTGATTTCTTTATTTGTTTTATAATCAGTTATATTAATATATCCATTTACAACTTCAACTAAATCAGCCTGACCACATATGCCTAAAGATTTTAAATAAACTAAATGCTCAGGATATATTCCTTCTTTAATTTTTTGATCTGGTGCAATTTTTACACCAGTATCTTCATTGTTAAGTGGTCGAATGATTGGTAATTCAACACCTTGTCTTGATAATGTATCTAAATCACATATATCAGCTTCACGCTGATTATGATAAAAGTTACCAAGCTTAATTGCCCTTTCAGTTTCACCATCCCATGCAGCAAGTATTTCTTTTGGAGTCATACCATACCACTTAGATCTTTTGTTTTTTGAAGACTTTTTAGCTTGTCCTTCTCTGTCAAATTTAGGTTTAAATTTACCAACTAAAGAAGTAACGCTAGTCCATTCTATGTTATCATTATCATTACTCTCGTAAACATGACCTTCTTCTTTAAATATAATTGCCATTATTCTTCTGTTTCAATTTTTGATGAGGTATTTGTTGTTAATGTTGTTTTTGGTTGATTATCTGTAGTTCCTTCTACTTGAGAATACCCAGATGTGTGTGTATTTGTCGTATACCAAATATCTCCTGGTCTATAAGGAGAGTGATGTGTATTAGGGCTTTCATAAGGTACAGGTATAAATTGTGTACTGCCTTTTTGGTTTATTGCATCTAGTAGTATTTTTGCATCCTCTTTAGAAATACTACTATTAGATACCCCTTCTAAAACTATATCTATTGCTGTTTTTTTCATCATTATAAATTTATTTGTTTATTTATTATATCTTCTTGCTCTTCTGTTACTAGAGCATCCCAATATCCTTTTGGGCATTCAGATGATAACGATCTGACTTTGAATGCAAGACTACAACCACAATCAGAACAACATGGTTGTGATCCTGGTGCTACACAATCATCACCTTTTGCATCAAACAATGAACATTTGACACATATTTGAAATCTATCGGTAGCTACAGCTTCTATATGTTCTTTTTTAAAAATATTGTTTTTAATACCTTCAGCTATCTTATCAATATTCTTAAATGCATCTACATATTTTTTCCATTTATTTACCATCTCTAAATTTCTTTTTATTTAATATTTCATCAATTATTTTTTCCAAAGCTGCCTCCATTTGTAAAATATCTTTTGCAATATTCTCACTTTTAGCATAACCGTTATAAGTTCTTTTAGCAATATTACCAAGCAAACTTTTATTCTTAAGTATTGCTTTTTCTAATTTATTTTTTCTTAGCTCAAATGTACCTAAACCTTCTACATATATTCTTGGAAAAGATAAAGTTGAAAGTTTTTTTCTTAGCTTTCCATAGTAAAATGTTATAAAATCATCAACTACTTGAGGATGAACCCCTACCTCATCTGCTATATCTTTACTAAACTCCTTGTGTGATCTCGGATGCATTACCTAAAACTTTATAATCTAATAAAACTAAACCTTCATTTTGAACATTTATGCTTGGATTAATTGATATTGTTTTTTTATTAGTTCCCTTTTTATTTAACAAACCTTTTTTTTCAGCTTTTGTAATTGCATTTCTAGCTGATTGTGGGCTTTTAAATATTTCTTGTTTTACTAAATCAAGACAAAACTTTGTTAGTTCTACACCATTATTCTTAGCAAGTTCACACAAAAATTTTAAGTCAGAATTATTCAATAATATATCATTGAAAAAACAATACGTAAGTATTTGATACTTTATTGAGGTATCAATATTTACTTTTAATTTTAAATCTACTTTTTTTACTAGTGCCATTATAAACTCATTATCATATCAACAAAGTCTGGATGAGGATAGCAATCTGATTTACCAGTACGTACATTACCGTGTACTAATAAACCTTTTACTTTTCCATAATAAGCTTCTTCTTGAAAATCAAAGCCTTTTGTTGGACCATACTTTTTGATAAATTGTTTTAAACCTATTCTTATATCTATACCATCTCTTTCTCCCACCCATCTTATCCATTTCTCAGTTTCTTTAATCTGTTTTTCTGAGTAAGAATGCCAGTGTAATTTACCTTTAAATGCTTCAGATAATTGTACAACTTGTGTTGGTAAACAAGATGATCCTACATACGTTTTATATTCAGAATCAAGATGACCCATATTACATAACTCAATACCTACAGAATGTCTATTCATGTGTCCTGAACCCGTTTTTCCTAAATGCCAACCTTGTGCACCTGTTGGAAATGCTTGAAGCATTACACCATCATATTCATCATTACCATTTCTATGGTTAATACCACCTAAAACAAATTCTGTTGCTACTCTACCTCTGTCATCTCTACCCCAATAATCAATACATGCATATGGATTAGAATTTCCTGCAGTATGATGTAAAAATATATAATCATTTTTTATAGGGCCTTCTATATACTCACCTTTTGGTAAATAGTGTTTATGAATAACTTGATTCCATGGTGTTGTAAAATATTGACTTGATGTATCATTATCTTCATCAATTTCTTCTGTAGCACAATCTTTAAGAGTTAAAATAAGAGACCATGTATCAGATCCAACTATTCCATCTGCAGTTATACCATGCATTAGTTGAAATCTAATTACATGTTTTTCAGTCATAGGACCAAAATCACCATCAGGTGTAATTTTAAGTTTTTGTTGTAAAGTTTTTACATCTAAACCTTTATCTCCTTTTTTAATAACTTTCATTTTATTCAATATTTTTTGAAGCTTTTTCCATTGCTTCTTTAAAAGCTTTTTCTTCATCAGATGGTCCTTCACTTGCATTTTGTTGTGCTGTAGCTTGAGCCATAAAAATTTGAGCTTGCAATCTCTCTGCTCTAGCTTTATCTATTTCAGCAAGTAAATTTTCATATTCTGCTTGAACAGTTAAATGCGGAATATTATCTTTGTAAAATTTTGTAATTTCTTCTCTGCGTTCTTTAAGTTGTTCTTCTGAAAGCTGAGGGTCTTTATCTTGTAAATCAGAGTTTATTTTTTTTAATTTTGCCATTTTGTTGATTTTAAAATTTAACTTAATAACAAATATATAAAAATAGTTTAAACTTTAAAAGTATTTTTATATATTTAACTAATAAATATTAAAATGAAATATCTTAAATCTGTTAACTCGTTTATTGATGAATCAACATGCACGGTTTATGAATGTATAAATAATTATTGTGGTGACACAAAAGAAGGTGTGCGTTTGAAAGATATGAATGAAGAATGGTGGGCTAAATTAGATCAATCAGATATGGCAAGAATAGATATAAAAGCTGGGTTATTTTAACTTATTTTATTCCTCTCTAAAATGTTAATGGCATTTTTAAGTTCAATGTAGTCATGAAATTGTATATCACCTTCTAATATTTCTACAATCCATTTACCTTCTTGAGTATTATCATTGCTATTAGATATCAAATCAATATGACCTATTTTGTATCCATAGTAATAAAAAGCAACGTCACCTGACTCTTCCGCAGTAACATCTATTCTTTCAAAGCCTAATTTTTTAATATTAGATTCTGTCATGTCTTCATAACTATTTGATAAGCTAAACTATACAAAGTATCATTTGACTTATCTGGATTATTAATTTTTAGTTTATTAACTTCTTTTATCAATTTGCTTTTTTGACCGTGTTCTGATGCACTTTTTAATAATTGCTCTACCATTTTACTTTATTAGCCCAATATGCTGCAGACATTTTACCCTTTTTGATATTTTTGGCATGTCTTGCTTTAAAACTTGCACGTTTCTTTTTCATCTTTGCTGACTCACCTGCTTTTGGTTTACCCGCAGTTTTAGCACCTTGTTCACCAAATCTAATTGTTTTTACTTTATTACCTTCTTTAGCTACAACAATATGTGACTTTTTAGGATGATTCGGTGTACGTTTAGGTTTATTATAACCAGACACTCCGGCTCTTGCTAATCTACTATCTTTTTTCTTAGTTGCCATAATTATTTTGCATTATAGGTTTTTTGTATAAAATAAATTATATCCCATATAAGTGCATCCCCGCCATTAGCTGTTATCTGCCAAAAAGATCCGTTCTCTACAAAACTAGAATCAGCATAATATTGAAATACTTGGTGAAAATTATGTACTGCGTCATTACCTTTTGGAAATATTGCTTCAGCTGTAATTCTATCATATGGTGTTCCATTTACACCTTCAAATGCTATATCTAAATGAGTTTGGTTTGCGTTAGGCGCTTGGTATTTAAATACAACAGTCATGATATATACATCATTCGCGTTGTCTGCTAAAACTCTATTAGATGTACCATTATAATATTCTATGTTGCTACCGCTTGTATAAATGGCACCTGCATTATTTGGCATTTCAACTGATGCTCCATTAAGCAATGGAAATTTATTTGATTCAGTCCAGAATGTATCATCATATCTTGCCCAACCCTGACCATTTGCTTTTGAACCAGAATTAATAAATGATTTTAAACTACTCAAAGATACAAGTTCTGTTTGCACTTTAGGTTGAGGTTTCAATCTTTCTTGTGGGGATTCATATCTAGCAACAGTAACAACATCATCTGATTTTGGTTGTTTAATTTGCTTTCTACGAAGCATTCCCATCATGTCTTGTAATATAGTACTCATATTATATATTTTTTAAACGCGTTTTTATCATGGAGGGCAAGTTCCCCAAATAGGTTTATTTTGTTCTGTTAGTGGGCAATTAGCACTAAAGTTACTTGGCTCCGATGTAATATTTGTAACACACCAATTTGTTAGATCTTGGTTAAATGAATTAGCACCAGAAAACATGGCAATCATATCAGTTACATTACTTACATCCCAATTTCCAATAGGTTGGTTAAATGCCGGTGTGTTAGCAAACATAAATCTCATATTAGTAACATTAGAAGTATTCCAATTTCCAATAGGTTGATTAAAACCAGATGAATTAAACATAAATCGCATATTATTTACATTGCTAGTATTCCAGTTATTAAGAGGTTGATTAAATGAAAAAGTGCCAAAAAACATTTCATCCATAGTAATCACATTACTTACATCCCAAGAATTAATGTTTTGGTTAAATGATTGTGCATTTTGAAACATTCTGGTCATATTAGTAGCATTACTTACATCCCAAGAGGAAATGTCTTGATTAAAATCAAAAGCTCTAAAAAACATATATTCAAAATTAATCACATTACTAACATTCCAAGAACTTATATCTTGATTAAAAGATTCCGCCTCCCAAAACATCTTAAACATGTTAGTAACATTACTTACATCCCAGTTTGAAATGTCATCATTAAAGTCAGTTTTATCCAAAAATAATTCTGACATATCGGTAACATTTTGAGTACACCAAGTATTTATTTCACCATAAACACTTTCTGCGTAAGTTGGATACAAATACCATAGATTTACTGCTGTTTGTAATTCAGCTTTATCCGCAAATAAGTAACCCGTGCATGGCCCAGGGGGAGTTGACATAGGCCAAACAAGCGTTTCACCTTGATATATTTTCTGTACGTCAGTATCACCCACCTTTATTTTACCAACAGCTGGTGTAACATTATTTAGTTTGAAATCTGCCATCTTATAATATTATATATAATGTATTAGCATCTATTGTTCCACCAGATACTAAACCATCATATTCCGTTTGAGTTAAAGATGTAATATTTGTTACTTTAGGTGTTGATGTGTATGAATCAGTGGTGTTTACAATTGAATTAGGTGCAGAAACAATAACATCTCCTGTTGTTGGTGATACAACTATATTATCACCTGCTGTAACTGAGTTTACGCCTCCCGCTGGTCCTTGTGGACCTTCTGGTCCCGTTGCTCCTGTAGGTCCTATAGCTCCAACTGCACCTGCTGGTCCCGTTGGTCCTTGAGGTCCTGTTGGTCCTTGAGGTCCTTCAGCACCTTGAGCTGCTAAAAGAGCCCAATTACTAGTAGCTATATCTGGTGTAGTTGTTCCTCCTGAAACATCAGATATACAAAAATATGATGCTCCATTGTAAGCTACAGCATCATCTTCTACATAGTTACTTCCGGAAACCCAAGCACCTTGCCAGTTAAGTCCTGCTGGTCCTACCGCACCTGCTGGTCCTTGTGATCCTGTAGCACCAGTAGCACCAGTAGCGCCTACTGCACCTGTGGCACCCGTTGCACCTGTAGCACCTACCGGCCCTATTGGACCTTGTGGTCCTATTGGACCTTGCGGACCTATAGCTCCAGGAGCTCCATCTGTACCATCCGTCCCATCAACTCCGTTAGTACCATTAGCTCCGACAGGACCTTGAGCACCTTGTATTCCTTGTATTCCTTGAGGTCCTCTTAATGGTCCAATGTTTAACCAAGTATTTTGAGATGTCCAAACATAACCGTCTCCTGCAGTACCTGCTCCATAAGAACAACCTGGATCATCAACGTCTAATATGTACAAGTCTCCTGCTGTATTACCGCTAGTTGGTAAACCTGAGCAATTAGCTACTGTACCAAGTATATTTATAGAAGTACCGTCAGCACCTGGAGGCCCTTGGGCTCCGTCTTGTCCATCAATTCCATCAATTCCATTTGTTCCATTAGTACCGTTTGTGCCGTTTGCTCCATCTGCACCATCTACACCTGCCGGACCAGGAGGTCCAACAATACCTGTATAATTAGGTACATTTAAAACTCCGTCTATTAATGTTGCAGGTCCAGATGAGTTATTTGTTTCTAGAGTTATAGAAGTACCTATATCCGCTTTTAAATCTTTAACACTTATAAGTTGATTATTCATTTTTGGAACAACAAACATGCTATCTTCTGGATTAGGTGTTCTACCTAATAAAATAAAATCAGTTGGTTCAGCTTCTTTAACCACTTTCTTACGGGATAATAATCCCATCATATCTTGTAATATATTTCCCATTATCTTTTTTTACCTTTATGCAATCCGTGTTTTGCGTGTTGTTTACCTTTTTTTGTTGCAGCTCTTTTCTTTTTATTTGCGGCAGCAAGCTTAGCTCTACCTTTTTTGGTACTTTTAAGTTTAGATATTGTACGAGATGGAGCATATACTTCACCGGTCTCCGAACTTTTTTTACCAGAAGGAGTTCTCCACTTTTGTCTTGTCCATCTATCTAGACTTTTTTGTTGCTTAGTTTTAGCCATTATTTTTTACTTTTATAACCTCCACCAGCAGCTTTATATTTTTTAGCAAGCATTTGAGCTTTACGTGCTGACCATTGTCCTGGTCTACCACCTTTACTTCCTGCTTTAATTTGATTAAATAATCTTTTACGAAGTGTCGGTTTAGTATAATTACCTGAACTATTTACTGTACTTTTCTTTTTTGTTGCCACGATTCTTTTTTTACACGGAATAACTTTGATCTAAAATCTGTTTAATTTTAGCACATCTTTCATATTCTTCAAGTTCAACATAATGATCAAGCATATTTAATAGCTCATCTTTTTTCGGTCCAACTTCCGGATCATGTGCCATCACAGCGTCCTCCCCGGTATCAAATCTCCTACCTAATAACTCAGAAAAGGTAATCTGATTAGTAAGAATTAAATAAGAGTTATTAAAAGCTGTGTCTAACATAATAGCTTCAGCTTGCATTTGCTCAATTTCACTCAAGCCCCCACCTAACTCTTCATTTTCATTGTCATTCCAATTTGACATATTTCTTTGATTTAATTTTACTGCATCTATATAAACAATATATGCAATTTCCTAAACTTATAAAAATTTTTGACTCAGAACATGTCCCCCCAATCAGTAGAAACTTTTTATGTCCCCCTCCCGGCCCTGCAAAATTTGTGTGTTTTGCATTATGTGAACCCCCTACAAAAACTGCTCCC